>JAPSHM010000230.1 GCA_031179845.1 Pedobacter sp. | reverse complement strand
GGTCCTTTACTGGGCCTGGTGGATCTCCTGGGCACCGTATGTAGGACTGTTCATTGCCAGAATTTCACGCGGACGTACCATTCGGGAATTTATCAGTGCTGTATTGATCATTCCAACAGTTTTCAATTTCGTATGGATGACAATTTTTGGGAACAGTGCCACCTGGTTAGATCGGAATTCCGCTCAGGGCACATTGAGCGGATTAACGAACCGGGCGAATGAAATGCTATTCCAATTTCTAGACTATTTTCCGGCATCCGATATCACCAGCTTTCTTGCCATCTTTATAATTTTCATCTTTTTTGTGACCTCTGCTGATTCCGGGATAATGGTGATGAACAACATTGCTACAAATAATGCTGCTAAATCCCCAAAATGGCAGTCGGCTTTTATCGGTGCACTTTTAGGTTTGCTCGCGCTTGTGTTGCTCAATGCTGGCGGACTTCAGTCATTACAAACAATGACGCTGATCACTGCGCTACCCTTCTCTGTGATCATGTGCCTGTTTTGTTACAGCCTTGTCAAGGGATTAATCATAGACCATAATTACTACGCGAGAGGTTATTCACCTGCAACGAGTAATTGGTCGGGAGAATTCTGGCAGGAACGGCTTCAACACATTTTAGCTTTCAAAAATCGCGATGCAATTGAAAACTTCCTCCTTAAGACCGTCAGGCCGGCTCTACAAGAACTTGCAGAAGGATTTAACCAAAAAGGCGTGACTGCAATTGTGACCACGAAAAAAGACCCACTCCGGGTCGAATTAACCATTAAACATAAAGTCATCGAAGATTTTACTTATGGTGTGAGAAACCAATCGAAATCGATCTCTGAATTCCTTGTGAATGAAGATAATTTGCCAGAGTATGATCTCAATAAAACCTACATCCCAAAAACCTATTTTGGAGACAACCGGGCAGGATATAACATTGAATACTTTAGCAGTAGAGAAATTATTGCAGACGTACTTAAACAATATGAACGGTTTCTTGAACTTTCGTCCAAGGTGGAAAATGAAATATTCATTGATAATACGCTGAAAGATACTTAGTACCCTATTGTTAATCTCTCCACAGATAAGGGAAAAGCAATAAAGACACCGCCATTACCAGGATATTGATCACCAACAGGATTCCGACTTCATCCCAGCTTACACTTCTATCCAGGCCGTCAATCGCATTTTTTGTGAGTTTGATCAAGACCACCAGTACAGGAATGATGATCGGAAAGCTTAAAATAGCCATCAACATCCCACCGTTACCGGCTTTAGACGCAATTGCAGAGATCATCGTGAATATCGTGGAAAAACTCAGGCTGCCCAAAAAGGTAGCCAAAAGATACATTGGCAGGTCCTCCGGTACATAATCGAAAACCAGCATATAAAAAGCCAATGCAATCACCGTAAGCAAGAGCATCAATAGCACATTGTAAACGGTTTTGCTGATGATCAAGGCCGTCGGACTGGCGATGGTATAGATGTATAGCTGTCTGCCTTTACTTTCCTGCAAAAAGCTTTTAGATACGGCATTGATAGAGGCAAAGAGCATAATGATCCAAAACAGTGCGTTCCAGGTGATCTTATCAACACTAACGAACGATAAAAAACAAACAAACACGGTACACACCACATACAAAAGCACGCCGTTTAACGTATACTTCGAGCGCCACTCCAGTAGCAATTCCTTTTTAATTAAGTGTTTTACTTCGCTTATCAAATTCATTTAGCCGCAAAGATACCATTTCACTTTATAACCAAATAACCCGGGTGTCAAAATCCCCTCAGGTAGATCCGCCAATCATTTCAAACTTTGATCCTGGTCGACCAACAATGTTTTAGGTTTTCGGACCGTGATCAACAGCACTGCTCCAGCAAGAATGACATACCAGCCCCATTTGTATTTAACCATTCCGGCGGCAAGATTGACCACCTTTTTGAAATGTAAGAAACTGAAGGTATCGTGGGCTTTGAAATACACGCCGGCAAGCGTAATTGCAACGAGGACAATACTAGCTAAACCCGTAAAATTCAACAACTTAGGTTTAGCTGTAAATGCTCCGGTCAATCCGACAACTACCAGCACATAAAAAGCAATGGCCAGCGTTTGGTCGAGCTCAAAATAATTCCAATTTCCCTTGATTGGTACCCACACCAACGGACACATTCCGCCGATGGCCATTAGTACCGCTCCTAAAATGCCCTGGGTTCTCATCCTTGATTAGCCTTGCGTATTAATCCCCATTTTATCGGCGAAATGCGCACAATAATCACGTAGATCTTCCACAATGAGGTCTTCTCCTGTCGCCTTTAGAAAACTGTCGCCCATCGTCTGCAAAGTTTCATAAAAGAATCTTTTCATTTCATCAACCGGCATGTCCTTAGTCCACAAATCTATCCGCATAGAATTTTTGTAGTTGTGATCCCAAAGGGCAAGCATCATCGATTTTACCGGCACTTGTTCTTTATTTTCCGAATCTGTAGATTCCCACATGATATTTTCCGGCACATTATTGTCATCCAGCTCAACGGTGATTTTGATCTCTGCTTGTTTCATCTTATTTGTAATTGTTTTTTATTCAATTTGGGCCTGCTATTCTTAGCTCAGGCTAGTTCTGATTATAAATATTAATATGATGATGAAGACGATCAAAACGCCTTCAATTATCCATATTTTCCTGACACTTGGAATCATTTTTCTGAAGATCAGGTCGGAAACGAATGCGACAACAGCGACCAGCAAGCAGAAACCCGTTAGAAAGCCCGTTGCCTGAACGACGTGGCGGTCAGACCCTGTGGGCGTATCTTTTAAAAGCAACCAAACGGCCAGCACCAGGCTGGTAGAGGATACAATATTTAGAGGGGTTAACTTTACTTTCAAATCTATCCGCTTTTAAAAACTACTTCTTAAATTTCTTCTTTTTCCAGGCCGGTTGTTTATTTGTCTTATTCCGCTCCGCTGCAGCAATTGCAGCCGCATGTTTCTTCTCATGGAAGGCACCCTTAAATTCAGGATCATCCTTACGCTTCTGATCATCAATGGCACGGGCTATTACCTGTTTCTCTTCATACGGCGTTTCCTCAACAAAAACTTCCGCGGGTAAAGGTACAACAGGAATTTGTTGTCTGATTAATTTCTCTATTTTCTGAATGTAATATTTCTCGGCCGGACTGCAAAAGGTCAAAGCATCACCCTTAGCATAGGCTCTTCCTGTCCTGCCAATCCGGTGTACATAATCCTCAATAATAATTGGCACATCAAAGTTGATCACATGGCTCACCTCAGTAACATCAATTCCCCTGGAGGCCACATCAGTAGCTACTAAAACCCTGATATTACCTTCTTTAAAAGCATTGATAGAGTTGATCCGGGTATTCTGTCCTTTATTAGCATGGATCACCCGAACCGCTTCTTCCCCAAAACGACGGGTGATGAAGCTGAAAATATTATCTGCAACAGTCTTGGTCTTACAGAATATGATCATTCGTTTAAACTCCTCATCATTTTTCATGAGGTGCTGCAATAAGTTGATCTTCGTCTTGAAATTGGGTACCTCATACAGAACTTGCGTAACCGTAGATGCTGGTGTAGCCTGCTCTCCTACTTCGATAACTGTTGGGTTTTTTAAGAAATCGCCTGCAATTTTTTGTACAAGGCTACTCATTGTTGCGGAGAACAGCAAGTTTTGCCTTCTGCGTGGAACGATCTCCAGTATCCTGTGGATCGAGCCGATAAAGCCCATATCCATCATTTTATCGGCCTCATCCAACACTAAGAATTTTAAGTATTGCGTATTGATGTGACCTGCCAGATAAATATCCAGGAACCTGCCGGGTGTGGCAATGATGATATCTACTCCAGCTTTAATCTGTTCAATCTGTGTTTTGGGGCCTATACCTCCGAATACTACTACCGAACGCAGGTCGGTATACGTAGAAAACATTTTTACATGTTCCGCAATCTGCATTGCCAGCTCTCTGGTTGGCGCCAATATCAATGCACGCGCAGCATCCCCCTGGGCATACTTCAATTGCATTAAGATTGGTAGCACATAAGCGGCCGTTTTCCCGGTACCGGTTTCTGCGATCCCAAATATATCCTGTCCGGATAAAACGGGTGCAATTGCTTTTTCCTGTATCGGTGTCGCCTCGGTAAATCCGGCATCAGCTACAGCATTTAAGATCTGTCGGTTAAGGTTAAACTCCTCGAATTTCTTGGCCATTTTGCAAAAATAGACAAAATTTATTTAGCCACCGGCTTAAAACAGCAATGCAGAACTCCCATTTGATGCTTTTCAATTGTTCAATGCATAGGTTCTTCGTAACTTGAGAAGTTTTTTTCTAATTTTGACACATGAATACCATTCTGATCAAAGCTGCTACTATTGTAAATGAGGGACAAATCATTGTTGCCGATGTACTCATCAAAAACGGATTTATTGAAAAGATTGCGCCTAATATAGCTACTCCAGCTGATCAGGAGATCAATGCCGAAGGCTTACATCTATTTCCGGGAATGATCGACGACCAGGTGCATTTCAGGGAACCCGGTTTAACGCATAAGGCAGATATCTTTACGGAAAGCATGGCTGCCGTTGCCGGTGGGATCACTTCCTTTATGGAAATGCCCAACACAGTACCCAATACCTTAACACAAGAGCTGTTGGCAGATAAATATACCATCGCCTCAGAGATGTCGCTGGCCAATTATTCGTTCTTTATGGGCGCCTCCAACAACAATTTGGAAGAAGTATTGAAAACAGATCCGAAGAATGTTTGCGGCATCAAAGTATTTATGGGCTCCTCTACCGGCAATATGTTGGTTGACAACGAAAAAGTTTTGGAGAACATCTTCAAAGAAGCTCCGATGTTGGTGGCCACGCATTGCGAAGACGAGCAAACGATCCAGGAAAACCTGGCCAGATATAAGGAACAATACGGTGACAACATCACCATCGATTTGCATCCACTAATCCGCAGCGCGGAGGCTTGTTACAAATCTTCTTCTTTAGCTGTTGAACTGGCAAAAAAATACAACACCCGGCTGCACATCCTTCACATCTCTTCCGCCAGGGAGGTGGCGCTGTTCGACAATATAACGCCATTGGCAGAGAAAAGAATAACTGCCGAAGCCTGCGTCCATCATCTTTGGTTCGATGACAGCGATTATGCCACGAAAGGAAACTGGATCAAATGGAATCCCGCAGTCAAAACCGTAGAAGATAAAGCCGGAATATTGAAAGGGCTGTTGGACGGCTATATCGATATCATTGCTACAGACCATGCGCCCCATACTATCGCCGAAAAAGAACAGCCTTACTTACAGGCACCTTCCGGAGGACCGTTGGTACAGCATGCTTTGCCAGCCTTGTTCGAAATGTATCATCAGCACAAAATATCACTAACCCAGATCGCCGAGAAGACTGCACACAATGTTGCAACCTGCTTCAATATCGATAAAAGAGGTTTTGTGAGAGAAGGTTACTGGGCCGATTTGGTTCTGGTGAACTTAAACGATCCATTTAAAGTAACCCGTACCAACGTATTATACAAATGTGGCTGGTCGCCCTTTGAAGATCAAACTTTCCAGTCGGAAATCACCCATACGTTCGTGTCCGGCAATCTGGCCTACCAGAAAGGAAAGTTCACGACGCAGGAAACCGGGAAAAGATTGTCTTTCAACCGCTAATGAACCCTGCTTACCAGCTAAAGTTTAAACAGTTCTCTCTGTTGCTTAGCCTCTCGCTACTCGTGTATGCATTTGGCTTCAACAGCAATTGGGTGGAACAATTATATACTCGCGGGCTTTACCAATTTACGGCGCCTATACAGCGGTCTGTAAGCAACCTGGTCCCTTTTGCGCTCGGTGACTTCCTGTACCTGGCGCTGATTATCTACCTAATCAGATGTGGATACCTGTTCTATAAAAAGCTTGCGCAACGACAATGGAAAAGAACGGACGGCATCAAAAATTCCCTGCAAATCGCAAATTTTTTATTGATCCTGTTCCTTATCTTCAAAGTTTTATGGGGACTTAATTATTCGCGGATGCCAATTGCCAGGCAGCTGAACATCAGCAATGAGAAATATAGTACTCCACAGCTCGTGACATTAGGCAAGTACTTCATTGCCCGACTAAACGCACTCCAGCAGGTAAAAAAGGAAAACTACACCATAGACCAGTTAGCGCAGATAGCGAAACAGGCCTATGATGGAATGAAGCAAAAGAATGCTTTTTTTACGTATAACAGTCCGGCCGTAAAACCGGTTATGAACAGTTGGCTGATCACAATAATAGGCATAGAGGGTTATTACAGCCCGCTTTCGGGTGAAGCCAATGTAAACATGCGGTTGCCGCTTCCTGCGCGTCCATTTGTAACCTGTCACGAAATTGCGCACCAGCTGGGCGTGGCCAGAGAAGACGAGGCGAACTTAATTGGCTACCTCGTGGCCAGTAATAGCAAGGACCCCTACTTCCAATATTCAGCTGCTTACGAAGTATTTAAAAATATTCTGTTTGAGATCCGTCTAAAATCACCAGAAGACTATGAGCAACTTTATAAG
>JAPSHM010000229.1 GCA_031179845.1 Pedobacter sp. | reverse complement strand
TTAACCGGTAATCATTTATAGAACAAACATACTAAATGCATTCATTACTTATCCATGGCAATGTGTATAATTGTACCTATTATATACTTTCATATCTGAAATAAATATTTATATTTGAATTAGCAACCATTTATAAACCGATACCTTGTGCATGTCAGACTAACCGCTAAATTAGTCACAACAGGTATTAATCTTATAAGCATAATGAGCAAATTTTTACTTTTTCTTGGTTTGATCTTTTTAACTTTTACGGCTCAGGCTCAAAGCTTAAATGTGAGTGACCTGCGTTGTGAGTACCGGGTTAATCCGCTCGGCGTTGAAGCGCTTTCGCCTGCATTAAGCTGGAAGATCAATTCAGCAGAAAGAAACGTAATTCAGATGGGATATCAGATTCTGGTGGCCGATAATCCGGCCGATTTGGCTAAGTCTACTGGAAATATCTGGGATACTAAAAAGGTATCGACAGACCGATCTATCCAAATCAATTACGCAGGAAAGGTGCTGGTGGCTGGCAAGAAATATTACTGGAAAGTTAGGGTGTACGACAACAAGGGAAAGGTATCGGCCTGGTCGGCCCCCGCCAATTGGCAAATGGGACTTTTGAAAGCGACCGATTGGAAGAATGCCCGTTGGATCGCCTACGAAAAAATGGCGGATTCGCTCATCACGATATTGCCACTCGATACTAAAAAAGACAAACCCACAGGTAACAATATATTGCCGCTTTTACGAAAGGATTTCCATGTTGCTAAAACTGTAAAGCAGGCTACCATGTACATTTCAGGATTAGGCCATTTTGAATTTCATTTAAACGGTGAGAAAGTAGGAGATAATTTCCTGGATGCGGGCTGGGCAAAATATGATAAAGAAGCTTTATATGTGACCTTCGATCTTACCGATCAATTGAAAAAAGAGAACAACGCCATTGGCGTGATGCTGGGGAATGGTTTCTATTATGTGCCGCCAATTAAAGGCCGATATAAAAAATTAAGGGCATCCTTTGGTTTTCCGAAAATGATCTGCCGCCTGCATATCGAATATAAGGATGGTACGGAAGCCAATGTGATCAGCGATCAATCCTGGCGTACCTCTGCTTCGCCAATTACCTTTTCCAGTATCTATGGTGGGGAAGATTATGATGCCAGACTGGAACAGCAAGGTTGGAACAGGTCTGGTTTCAATGCAAAAGATTGGACTGTCCCGGTACTGGTTGAAGGTCCGCAATTGAAGGCGCAGAAAGCTGAACCGCTGAAGGTCTTCAATCACTTCAAAGCCAAATCTATTCAACAAGTTTTAAATGAAGAATGGGTGTATGACCTGGGGCAGAACGCTTCCGGTATCGTTGAGCTTCGGGTAAAAGGAAAAAAAGGAGATACCATCAAGCTAAGCCCGGCCGAGCTGTTGAAGGATGATGGTTCCGTTACTCAAAAAGCAACCGGGAGCCCGACTTATT
Organism: Pedobacter sp.; assembly: GCA_031179845.1. GTDB lineage: Bacteria > Bacteroidota > Bacteroidia > Sphingobacteriales > Sphingobacteriaceae > Pedobacter. The sequence continues at coordinate 5,112 of JAPSHM010000229.1, read as the reverse complement.
TTCTTTACATCTTGAAAGGCGATGGAATTGAGATCTGGAGACCCAGATTCATGTATACCGGTTTCAGATATGTTCAACTAAAGGGCGGTGTTCCTGAGGGACAGCCAAATCCAGGCGGACAGCCGGTTGTTACGGAACTGACAGGTCTTCACGTGCGGAATGCTGCAACGGCTGTAGGGGAGTTCAGCAGCTCAAACGAGCTGTTTAACCGTACCGATGAGCTGATCAACTGGGCAATAAAGAGTAATATGGCCAGTGTTTTTACCGATTGTCCGCATCGCGAGAAATTGGGCTGGCTCGAAGAGCTTCACCTGATGGGCAGCTCAGTCCGCTACAATTATGATGCGGCAACGCTGTTTAAGAAAGCACTTCAGGATATGCGAAATTCGCAGACACCAGAAGGCCTGGTGCCAGAAATTTCACCGGAATATGTCAAATTTGAATACGGCGATGGCATGTTCCGGGATTCGCCGGAATGGGGAAGCAGCAGCATCATTATGCCCTGGTATTTATATCAATGGTACGGCGAAGAGAAAGCTTTGACAGAGAACTATCCAATGATGCAACGATACCTAAGCTACCTGGCCACAAAAGCGAAAAATAACATTTTGTCGCAAGGTCTTGGAGATTGGTACGACCTGGGACCGAAACGGCCTGGAGTATCCCAAATGACCCCAATGGGTGTGACCGGAACTGCTATTTATTATTATGATCTGAACATCATGGAGCAGATCGCCTTGAAATTAGGCAAGACTGATGATGCCACAAAGTACAGACAATTGGCTATAGAGGTACGTAAATCCTTCAATGATACCTTCTTTCAAAAAGAAACTGGTCAATATGCAACGGGAAGTCAGGCTGCTAACGCCATGGCTGTGTACATGAAGCTGGTAGAACCACAGCATAAAGCTGCGGTGGTAGAAAATCTGATCAAAGATATCCGAAGCAGAAATAACGGTCTTACCGCGGGTGATATCGGTTACCGGTATGTATTGAGGGTCTTAGAAGAGGAAGGAAGGTCAGATGTGATCTTTGATATGAACAGCCGGAGCGATGTACCGGGTTATGGCTATCAGCTTGCTCAGGGTGCAACAGCATTAACCGAATCATGGGCTGCACTGCCTACGGTTTCGAATAACCATTTTATGCTGGGACACTTGATGGAGTGGTTTTATAGCGGTGTGGCTGGAATCCGGCAAGAACATGGATCTGTTGCTTTTAAGCACATCAAAATCTACCCCGAACTGGTGGGCGATCTGACTTCAGCAAAAGCCAGTTACTTGTCGCCCTACGGATTAATTTCAACCAACTGGAAGAAGTCCGGTAATGATTTTGAACTGTCAGTAGTAGTTCCTTCCAATACCAGGGCAACAGTCTATATTCCCGCCTTAGAAGCTCAGCAGATCACGGAAAATGGCGTTTCTATCAAAAATAACAGTGCTGTAAAATTAACCGGCTTTGAAAAGGGCAGGGCTATACTCCATATCGGTTCAGGCACATATACTTTTAAAGTACAATAAAAATGAAGCTAATTAAGGTTTTAACGTTTATATTTTTATGTTCATCTGCCGCGCTTGCTCAGTCGGATAAGACTATTCCTGCTGCGAAGATGCAGGAGATATATGAAGAAGTAAAAACGCCCTATAAATATGGTCTGGTGATGGTGCCTGAGGATGAACAGCACAAAATGGACTGTCCCACAGTATTCCGTCAGGGAAAACTTTGGTATATGACCTATCTGATCTATAGCGGGAGGGGATATGAAACCTGGTTGGCAAAAAGCAAAGACCTGTTGAACTGGGAAAATATGGGCCGTCTGCTTTCCTTTGGAGATGCCGGGAAATGGGACGACAATCAAAAGGCTGGTTACAATGCGTTAACCAATACCAAATGGGGAGGCAGTTATAAATTGAAGCAGTACAAAGACAAATATTGGATGTCTTATTTTGGCGGAAAAGAGAAAGGTTATGAAACAGAACCGCTGTCAATTGGCATGGCCTTCACGGACAAATTACCTTCGGTCGCCCATGAATGGACCAGGATGCCGGAGCCCGTTCTCAGTGCGCTGGATGAAGATGTTCGCTGGTGGGAAAACCGGCACAAACTTTTCAAAAGTTCGATCATTGAAGATAAGAAGAAATTAACCGGACACCGCTTTGTGATGTATTACAACGCAGTGGGCGATTCATTGAAAAACAATAAGAAAACGAGATGGTACGAGCGGATTGGCATGGCTGTTTCGGACGATATGGAACATTGGAAACGTTTCGGTAAAGACCCGGTGGTACATCATCCTGTTGGGATTACAGGAGATGGCGTGATCCAGAAAATCAAAGATACCTGGGTAATGTTTTATTTCGGTGCGTTTTGGCAGGATAAAAATGGAGGATTTAATCGCTTTGCAGCTTCCAAAGATCTGGTCAACTGGACCGACTGGACCGGTGAGGATCTGATCCAATCCTCTGAACCATTTGATGAACTATATGCGCATAAATCATTCGTTCTAAAACACAAGGGAATAGTATATCATTACTATTGTGCCGTCAACAAAAAAGACCAGCGTGGTATTGCTGTGGCCACTTCTAAGGATTTGGGGAAAAGCAAGACCAGGTTTGTAACTTCGAAAATCAAATAATATACTGAGGAAACATGATGTTAAGAAAAAGCTTGTTTTTATTTTTACTGCTATACATTGGAGGGCAGGTTGCCTACAGTCAGACGCGCGTGCGTCAGGAATTTAACCAGGACTGGAGATTCTTTTTAGGCGACGAGCCGACCGCAAAATCACCGGAATTCAATGATGAGGGTTGGAGAAAGCTCGCTTTGCCGCACGACTGGAGTATTGAAGGAAAATTTGATGAAAAGCACCCGGCAAAGCCTGAAGGCGGAGGCTTGCCAACCGGCTTGGGCTGGTACAGGAAATCTTTCACCCTGCCTTCCGCATGGAAGAAGAAAAATATCTACGTTGAGTTTGATGGCGTCTATAAAAATAGTGAAGTATGGATAAATGGCCAGCTGCTTGGCAAGCGGCCTTATGGCTACATTTCCTTTCGCTATGAGCTGACTAAGTACTTGAAAAGCGGAAGGAATGTGATCGCTGTGCGTGTCGACAATTCGGCGCAGCCAGATTCCCGCTGGTATTCCGGGTCGGGAATATACCGCAATGTATGGTTAACAGCTACAGAAAAAGTGGCTATCGACCATTGGGGTACTTTTGTAAGCACTCCTTCGGTCAGTCAATCTGCTGCAACGCTTAGTTTTAAAACGCAGATCAAATATCAGCAAGGCTTAAAAGGAAAGGTCGACATACAATCGCAGGTATACGATGCCGGGGGTAAGTTGATCCTGGCAGTTAGAAAGGATAACCTCCAGCTTCGCGATACGCTTTTGGAAGTTTCGCAGTCTGCCACCATGAACAATCCCATATTGTGGTCGGTCGATCAACCACATCTGTATAAAGTTGTAACCCGGATTTTTGTCAACAAAAAGCTTTCTGATACTTATGAGACGCCACTTGGAATTCGCTATTTTAATTTTGATGCAGCAAAGGGATTTTCCTTGAATGGAACGCCGATGAAGATACTCGGTGTGTGTATGCACCATGATCTCGGTGCCCTTGGTAGTGCAATTAATGTCAGGGCGATGGAGCGTCAGTTGGAGATCCTCAAAGAAATGGGCTGTAACGCCATCCGGACTGCGCATAACCCGCCTGCTCCGGAATTACTGGACCTTTGCGATAGGATGGGCTTTTTGGTGATGGACGAGGCCTTTGATATGTGGAAGAAGAAAAAGAATTCCAAGGACTATCACCTGAATTTCCCGGAATGGCATACTGCAGATTTGCAGGCCATGGTAAAACGTGACCGGAATCATCCATCAATCATTTTGTGGAGCATCGGGAACGAGATCCGTGAACAATTTGATAGCACAGGTGTCGCATTAACCAAAGAACTGGTTAAGATTGTGAAAGACCTGGACACTACCCGTCCGGTTCTATCGGGGCTAACAGAAACTGACTCGACGAAGAATTTCATGTACCAGGCAGGAGTACTGGATATTTATGGATTAAATTATAACCACAAGCTGTATAAGGATTTTCCAAAGAACTATCCTGGGAAAATTTTACTAGGTACGGAAACCACTTCTTCGTTGGATACCCGGGGATTTTATGAGATGCCTTCCGACAGCATTCGCCGTTGGCCGAAGGATGGGAAAACGAAGTTTAAAGAAGGTAATGCCGAGTTCGCAGCCTCTGCATACGATAACGTGTCGGCTTATTGGGGTTCTACACACGAGGAGACCTGGAAGGAAGTCAAAAAATATGACCATGTATCCGGATTGTTTGTGTGGACGGGTTTCGACTATCTGGGCGAGCCGCTACCTTATCCATGGCCGGCCAGAAGCTCTTATTTCGGGATCGTAGATCTGGCAGGTTTCCCTAAGGACGCCTACTACTTATATCAGAGTGAGTGGACCAATAAACCTGTGCTACATCTATTTCCACATTGGAATTGGACGGCAGGCAAGAAAGTTGATGTTTGGGCGTACTACAACAATGCCGATGAAGTAGAGCTGTTCCTTAATGGAAAATCGCTGGGCACACGTTCAAAAAAAGGCGAAGAACTGCATGTCGTATGGCAGGTCAACTATCAACCTGGCGTACTCAAGGCTGTCTCTAAAAAGAATGGACAGGTGGTACTGGTTAAAGAAATTCAAACTGCAGGCAAGCCTGCAAAAATTGAATTGCTGGCCGATAGATCGGAGCTATCTGCGGATGGAAAAGATTTGAGTTTCATCACTGTTCGTATTTTGGATGAAAAGGGGGTCGTGGTGCCCAATGCAGATAACCTCGTTCAGTTCAAACTGGAAGGTGAAGGAACAATTGCCGGCGTAGACAACGGTTTCCAGGCAAGTCTGGAACCTTTCAAGGCCGATTACCGCAAGGCTTTTCATGGCCTGTGCCTGGCCATTGTACAGTCGAAAGTAAAAGCTGGGGAATTGAAGTTAATTGCAACTTCAGTTGGATTGAAAGAAGCATCAGTGCTGATCAAAGTAAAGTAATTTGCTTGTTGTCGCTGTAAAGAATTAGGATTAAAAAACTAGATAGATAAA
>JAPSHM010000228.1 GCA_031179845.1 Pedobacter sp. | reverse complement strand
AAAATCATCCAGCTCAACCTTCTGCGTCTAATGAATATACCAAAGGCGATCACCATGGCAATCGGGATAATTACCTGTGCAATCAACTCAACCATATTGGTCATGTAGTTTGGGTTTTCCAAAGGATGTGTAGAGTTGACCCCGAACCAACCGCCACCATTGGTCCCCAAGTGTTTAATGGCAATAAAACCAGCTGCCGGGCCCCTGGAGACATCCACCGTATCACCTTCAACCGATATAAATCGATCATTACCCTCATAACTCGTCGGAGTTCCGTTAAAAGCAAGAATCGTTGCCACAACCAATGATAAAGGAAACAATAGACGAGTAATAGATTTTACGAAATACTCCCAAAAGTTACCAAGTTTGGCGCTTGTTTTATCACGAAAAGCGCTAAAGAAGACCACTGCAGCAGCAATACCTGTAGCAGCGCTCACAAATTGGAGAAACATCAGCACAAAATGCTGTGTAAGATAAGTCACACCAGATTCTCCTGAGTAATGCTGCAAGTTGCAGTTCACCACAAAACTAATAATGGTGCTAAAAGAAAGATCTGGTGTCATCCCCGGGTTGCCATTAGGATTTAGCGGCAGCTTGTCCTGATAGATCAGAACGAAAAAGCCGTAAACCAACCAAACCAGGTTAATGGTCAGCAGCGCTTTCATGTGCTGCTTCCAATTCATTTCCTCTTTTGGGTTAATTCCCGAGAGCTTATAGATCCCGGATTCTATAGGTTTTAAAAAGTCTGTCCAGACTTTTTCTCCGGCAAATACCTTTGCCAGGTATTTGCCTAGCGGAATAGCGATCACCAGCGTGAGCCCGTAGGTGGCTACGATTCCAAGTAATTCAGTGTTCATAATTTTTAATTAAAATTTTTCGGGGTTAATCAGCACGTAGATCATGTAGATAAATACGGCGATGGCGATAATGAATAATGCGATCATAATTTTTAGATTTTCTCGAACCAGTCGATTGATTTGTAAACCACCCAGCAGAGCATCAGCAGGGTCAGGAATAGGACGATTGTTAACATGATATTTATTTTGTGGTTAGCCTATGCCAATAGAAATGCCATTGATTTCAAGGTTTAAATAAGTCGCTAAAAATCAACTGTTTAACTTAATTAAAAACAAAACACCTTTATTTTCAAACAAAAATACCCTTCCAAAATGGAAGGGTATTTTTCATATCGGGGAGTTCCCGATGCCATGAGCAGCCAGAAAAGAAAAAATTGTGGCCTATAACCTAAGAGTCAATTTTATATTCTTCGATCTTACGATACAATGTGGTCAAGCCAATTCCCAACAGCCTTGAGGTTTCCGTTTTATTGCCGCGCGTGTATTTTAGCACTTTAATGATGTGCTGCTTTTCCATATCCTGCATGTTTAGCGGATCTACTCCCCTGGCCTCGGTATGAAATTCAAAAGGCAGCAGGTTAGGACTGATGACTTTATCATCGGCCAGGATCACGACCCGTTCCATCACGTTCTTAAGTTCCCTGATATTTCCCTTCCAGTTGTGGGCGGTCAGCAGTCTGGAAAACTCCTTGTCAATGGTAAATTCCGGCTTATTCACCTTCGCAGTAAATTCTGCCAGATAATGCATGGCAATTGGAAGGATGTCTTCCCGTCTATGTGATAAGGGCGGCAGTTCGATTGAAAAGACGGATAGCCTGTAAAAAAGGTCAAGCCTGAATTTGCCTGCCTCTGCATCCGTTTTCAGGTCCCTGTTGGTGGCCGCAATAATCCGTACATTCACCTGGCTTGTCTGAGTATCACCAACCTTGATGTAGGTCTGACTTTCCAGTACCCTGAGCAGTTTGGCCTGCAGGTTAAGATTCATTTCACCGATCTCATCCAGGAATATTGTACCTTCATTAGCCGCCTCCAGTAAACCTCTTTTATCTTTAACAGCTCCTGTAAATGCCCCGGCTTTATAGCCAAACAATTCACTTTCCAATAATTCAGGGCTAAAACTGCTGCAATTGACGGCTACAAAAGGCTTCAATTTTCTGGGACTTTCATAATGGATAGCCTGCGAAAATACTTCCTTACCGGTACCTGTTTCTCCAAGTAACAATACCGTGGTCGTAGTTCCAGCTACCTTCTGCGCCAGTGCCATTGCCTCTTTTATTGCTTTAGATTTGCCCAGGATAGAATCAAAGCTATATCTTTTGATGAGCCGGTTCTCCAGTTCACTCACCCTAGCGTTTAGTTTTGCTTTTTCCATGGCCTTATAAACCAGCGGGATGATCTTGTCGTTGTCATCGCCCTTGGTAATGTAATCAAAAGCGCCGTTGCGCATGGCCATTACTCCATCAGATATGGTCCCAAAGGCAGTAAGGTTGATCACTTCGGCGCTGGGCCTAATCCTCTTTATTTCCTTAATTAAGTCGACGCCACTATAGTCAGGAAGTTTCACATCACTCACGACAACAAGGATATCCTCAGCCTTCAGGATCTTCAAGCCCTCCTTACCTGTGTAGGCCTGGAAGACCTGAAAGCCTTCCAGTTCTATAATGCGCGCCAAAAGGCTGCATATTTTCTTTTCGTCGTCAATAATTAGAACGGTTTCTTGTACAGCTGATATTTTATTGGTGTTGTGACTCATAAGCATGCAAGTCCAGTGTAGGATCGTTTGCAAAATACGGAAATATAAAATCTAATAGATTGTTGAATACTATCCAACGGATTATCCAGATATATTTATTTTCACTTTTCGTTTGCAAATATTTTAATTCATCAAACTATTTTGTTTTTTTCTTAACACACAAAACCGCCTTTACATATCATTTTTGCAAGTTAATGGGTCTCTCCGAAAAATTATAAACGTATAATTAACATTTATTTATAAACGTCTATTTGACGATTAACAATTAATGTATACATTTAGATAAACCAAATATAAATTTTGCAAGAATAGATGGAATCGACTGATCTGTAAAGGTCAGTGATTAGTCTGCATGTATGCAAACAATTAATCTGTTATGAGCAACTCTAAAAATGCTAAACCCGCTTTAGCAACGATTCTGCTATGGAATAAAATAAGACTGACCGTCTTTTTTAAACCTTTATTAATATTAGGCAGTAGCTCACCAGCTGATTGTTCAAAATTCCGCAACCAAATATTAATAAATAGCTATGAAAATTTTTGTACTCAATAATTGCAGGAGGTATTGCTGGGTTGCAATTCCGATTGTCTTATCCCCATCCTTTAAAAAGGGAAATTTCTTTGATAACCTAGGTCAGGCGACTTTAAATCAGTTAGGTGATTTTCTCGATGCGGCCATTAGGTTAGATAAAACACCTCAACAAAATTCAACCACCACTAACTAATTAACGATCTCATGAATATTTACAAACTTAATAATAGTCTGCGATACAGCTGGTTTGGACTACTGCTGATCTACATGTTGTTATCAACAACCGTGCAGGCACAAACGTCGTATGTCAAAGGAAAGGTAGCCGATGAAAGTGGTGCCGGTTTACCCGGAGCTACTATCAAAATTAAAGGAAAAACTGGTGCAACTGCCACAGATGCCAGCGGTAATTTTATGATACAGGCAGTTTCAAATGATATTTTAGTCATTAACCTTATAGGCTTTACTACTCAGGAAATTTCTTTAAGCGGGCGCTTACAGATAGATGTTCAACTTAAACCAAGTGTTAAAGAACTGGGCGAAGTCGTAGTTGTCGGGTACGGAACTCAGCTTAAAAAAGACCTGACAGGTTCGGTCTCTACAGTAAACACTAAGGAGTTGAAAAAAACATCTGCAAGTGACATCGGGCAATTATTACAAGGACGCACAGCTGGAATAGCGGTGACAAATGATGGTCAGCCGGGGGCCTCTCCTACAATCCGTATCAGAGGGTTAGCCTCATTCAATAATCAGCAGCCACTTTATGTAGTGGATGGAATTATGCTAGCCAATACCCCACGTGATTTTAGCCCGAATGATATTGAATCGATGCAGGTTTTAAAAGATGGGACAGCCGCAGCAATTTACGGTGCTGCCGCAGCAAATGGTGTAATCATTATTACCACCAGGCAAGGAAAGAAAAATAGCCCGCTAAGTATTGATTACAACACCTATTTTGGAGCAGATAAGGTCTGGCAAAGAATACCAGTGACTAATCGGACGGCATATCAGCTATTGAATAACGAGTCCCAACTTAATGGTAACCAATCTCTTGCACCTGCAAATGATCCGACGGACCCTAAATACATCGATAATATTGACACCGATTGGCAAAAGGAAGGATTGAAAACGGGTAATCGGATGAACCATAACCTGAATTTCTCTGGTGGCGGCGAAAATTCCACATTTAATGTATCTCTTGATTATTTTAAACAAGGAGGAACCTTTGTTGGGAATGGCCCTGATTATAACCGTTATACCGGACGTGTAAATACAACACAGTCCAAAGGCATTTTTAAATTCGGTCAATCACTAAGCTATACCCGTTCCAAAGAGAACTCACTGACTTTTCGCGACGATGTACTGACAGGAGGAAGACCTCCCCTGATCAACGATTTGCTTATTGCCATTCCAACTCAACTGGTTTATGATCCGGCTATGCCTAATGGTTATGGGGGAACTCAATCGGATAAAGAAAAAGCAATTTCATTAAATGTGCCGGCCGTGAATTCTATGTTCACAAACTTTACAGAAGTTGATCGCATTTTTGCTGTGGCATGGGCAGAAGCACAATTGTTGAACCTAAACGGACACAGCCTGAAATATAAAGTCAATGCTGGTTATGATAGAACTGTGGCACGTGATTTTGCTTTTCAACCAACATTCGATCTTGGATTTTTCTTCAAACAAACAGTAAACCGTCTGGATGATAATTCAAGAATATATACGAATGCTTTGGTTGATAATACGCTTACCTATGATAAGAAATATGACAAGCATACTTTCAATGCAGTTCTCGGGGTGAGTTACAATAAAAATACTGCTTTGGTAAGGAATGGACATACTGAACAACTTGATCCAAATTACCTGGTATTAGGAAATGGAACGAATAGAACTGTGGAGGGAAGTCTTACCCCCTATGCTTTTTTTGGTCTTTTTGGAAGAGTAAACTATAATTACGATGATAAATATTTGTTGACAGCGAATTTCAGGCGTGATGGCTCGTCCAGATTTGGTTATGGATATAAATATGGAAATTTTCCTGGTATTTCAGCTGGCTGGAGGATCAGTAAAGAATCTTTTATTCAACTTCCTAAGTGGATTACAGAATTGAAATTAAGAGGTGGGTACGGCCAGTTGGGAAATGCTAATATTGGTGATTTCAGATATCTTGCGCTGCTCAACCCTAACATTGTTTATAATTTCAATGGAACTAAAGTGATTGGTGGTACACAGACAAATGTGGTTGATCCATATATCCATTGGGAGACAAAAACTACATCAAACATTGGAATTGATGCAACTTTCCTGGATGGAGCAATTGACCTGACGGCTGAATATTATAATAACAAAGCTACAGATGCATTAATTGGTGAGCCGATTCCTGCTTCTGTGGGGTCTAATGATACTGCACCACTGACTAATGCAGCGAGCATCAAAAATACTGGTATCGAAATTAATGTTGGCTATCATAATAATAAAGGAGCTTTCACCTATAGTGTTACGGGTAATCTTAGTACAGTAAAAAACACATTACTGGCGTTGAGCGAAGGAGAAACCTCAAGAATTGTGGGTGGATTCATTAATACCGTCGGACAAGAAATTGGCCGTCATTATGGGCGGAAAGTTGAGGGCATTTTCCAGAACCAGGATGAAATTAAAAATCATGCATTTCAAAATGCCATTACTGCTCCCGGTGATTTGAAATTTAAGGATATCAGTGGTCCGGATGGTAAACCAGATGGTGTGATCAACGACCTTGACCGTACTGATCTGGGCAGCTCTTTACCTAAGGTGTATTATGGACTAAACTTTACTGCCGGCTATAAAGGCTTCGATCTCACTTTATTCCTATCTGGTGCGGCTGGTAGTTTAATCAATGGTGCATTATACCGTACTTTAATGCATACAACTGATTATATCAATTATCATGAGGACGCTTTAAACAGGTGGACACCAGCAAACCCTGGCAATGAATTTCCAAGACTTGCAGCCAATGATCCCAACCAGAACGGAGTTGATTCTGATCGGAAAAATTGGTTGCAAAAAGGGGATTATCTGAGGATTAATACGATTTCTCTTGGCTATACTATTCCTAAGCTGAAGATACAGTGGCTGAAATCAATCAGGGTATATGCAACGGCCCAAAATGTTCACACCTTCCAATATTATAAAGGATACAATCCTGATTTCGCGCAGACTCGTCCGTTCGAACCCGGATTTGACCCGGGATCTTTCCCAACACCCAGAACGCTGATGATGGGCTTACAAGTCAAGTTTTAAATTTAAGAAAACAGAGATATGAAAAAGATATTTTGTTATATACTTTTAGGCCTGTTGATTACAGGTTGTAAAAAGCAACTCGATATACAAAACCCTAATTCCAAGACTATAGATCTTTATTGGAAAACAGCAGATGATGCACAAGCAGGGGTA
>JAPSHM010000227.1 GCA_031179845.1 Pedobacter sp. | reverse complement strand
ATCTACTACAGCGGCTACTCTGCCGATTTGTCCATCTTCCAGACGCACTTTAATTCCCCGGGAATGAAATGCCGAAGAGGTCAGTAAGTTCGCCACTATCCCTCTTGTCAACTTTCCGCTTCTTTGATCTTTCTTCAAAATAATATCTACTTCAAGTCCGGGATAGATATCTTTCCTGCTTTTTCCGTCCATCCTACAAAGTTACGACTTACCGAATCGTTCTTCAAACATTTTTTCCATGGCAAACATCTCATCCCTCAATCTTGCAGCCAGTAAGAAGTCCATGTCTTTAGCGGCCTTGCTCATATCTTTGCGTGTTTTGTCAATTGATTTCTGCATTTCCACTTTCGTCATATATTGAACGATCGGATCGGCTGCCATGCTCACCTCATCAACCTCGACATATGGTTTAGCCCGTTTCGTTTCCCCCGAAGAGAAATCCAACACTGACGTCTGTTCCAGGATTGCTTCCCTGCTTTTACCAACAGTTTTAGGGATGATCCCATGTTCAAGGTTGTAGGCGACCTGTTTTTCCCTACGTCTATTCGTCTCCTCGATAGTTCGTTCCATCGAGTCTGTCATTTTATCTGCATACATGATCACTCTTCCCCGATCGTTCCGTGCCGCACGCCCAATGGTTTGGATTAAGGCCCGGTCGGAGCGAAGAAAACCTTCTTTATCGGCATCAAGAATAGCAACTAACGATACTTCCGGTAAATCCAGCCCTTCCCTCAATAGATTAATTCCAATCAAAACATCAAACTCCCCTAAGCGCAGTCCTCGTAAAATCTCTACACGTTCCAGTGTTTTTACTTCTGAGTGGATATACCGACATTTGATATTTAACCGATCCATATATTTGGTCAGCTCTTCAGCCATTCTTTTGGTTAATGTAGTCACCAGGATACGATCTCCCATCTTGATGGTCTTATCAATTTCATCCAAAAGATCATCCACCTGGTTGATAGCCGGCCGTACTTCTATTTGTGGATCCAGTAACCCGGTAGGTCGGATTACCTGTTCGATCACGATGCCTTCAGATTTCTGTAATTCATAATCCGCAGGGGTTGCACTGACATAAATGGTCTGCGGGGCAAGTCCCTCAAACTCGTCAAAGTTTAGTGGGCGGTTATCCAGTGCCGATGGCAAACGAAATCCATATTCAACAAGAGACAATTTGCGGGACCGGTCGCCGCCATACATCGCCCTGATCTGTGGCACCGTAACATGGCTTTCATCGATCACCATTAAATAATCATCAGGAAAATAATCCAGCAAACAGAAGGGGCGCATACCGGGCGACCGTCCATCGAAGAATCGGGAGTAGTTCTCAATACCTGAACAATAGCCCAGCTCTTTCATCATCTCGATATCGAAATTCACTCTTTCTTCCAATCTTTTTGCTTCCAAAAGGTGCCTGTCACCGATCAACTGATTTTTCCGAAGCTCCAGCTCTTCCTGTATGCCCCAGATCGATGAAGTGAATCGCTCTTTAGGTGTAACAAACAAATTAGCCGGATATACCGCCATATCCTCCAGTTTCTCAAGCGTCTTCCCCGTTACTGGATCTATAACACTTAATTCCTCGATGTCATCACCAAAAAAAGAGACCCTGTAAGCACTATCGAGGTATGCCGGAAATATATCCACTGTATCACCTTTCACCCGAAAAGTCCCGCGCTTGAAATCGTTGGTTGTTCGTGCATATAAAATCTCTACCAGTCCGTGTAAAAATGAGTTTCTAGATATTCTTGTCCCCACAGAAAAGCGAAAAACAGATCTGGAAAAATCTTCGGGGTTTCCCATACCATAGATACAGGAAATAGAGGAGACAACAATCACATCCCTCCGGCCCGACATTAGGGCTGAGGTGGTTCGTAACCTCAACTTCTCAATCTCTTCGTTGATACTTAAGTCCTTCTCTATATAGGTGTTGCTGCTTGCAATGAATGCCTCAGGCTGGTAATAATCGTAATATGAAACAAAGTAATTTACAGCGTTTTCAGGAAAGAATTGCTTGAATTCCCCATAAAGCTGCGCCGCTAGCGTCTTGTTATGACTTAAGATCAAGGTCGGCTTTTGAGTCTCCTGTATAACGTTGGCGATGGTAAAGGTTTTTCCTGATCCGGTAACCCCTAACAAAGTTTGATAGTGTTCTTCATTATTTACGCCCTCAACCAATTGCTTGATGGCATTGGGCTGATCTCCTGTCGGTTTATAATCTGAAACGATTTGAAATTTCATCTCTTAATGTCTTAATGTAATGTGCTGCGTTGATCTAACGAGCAAAATCAAAGTTAAGCATAATTGCTAAGTTAATAAGTATGATACAGTTTGACGGCCTATGTTTGCTGATGCGCTTCCCACAACAACAGCCGTTTTAGATTTTACATATAGCAGACGGAAATAAGTTTAGCATAGCTCCCTGATGTTAAATTGGTGGTTTTTATTTTTTATCTTTATGTAATGATATTCGACCTCAGTAAAACCAGTTCAATTGCAAATGTTTTTATCGCTGAGATCAGGGATGTGAACATTCAAAAAGACGCCATGCGTTTTCGGACGAATATGGAACGGATTGGCGAATTCTTCGCTTTTGAGATCAGTAAAACATTCAACTATCAACGTACGGAAACGCCAACCCCACTGGGAATTGCTGATGCTATAGCTTTAACAGAGCAACCCGTTCTCGCTACCATCACAAGGGCAGGCATTCCGATGCATAGAGGTTTGCTAAATATATTTGACCGTGCAGATTCGGCCTTCATAGCCGCTTATAGAAAGGTTCATAAAAGCGGCAATTTCGAGATCGCCGTTGAATATGTATCCTCACCAAACCTGAATAATAGGATAGTGATCATGGCCGATCCAATGCTGGCCACCGGAAATACGATGGTGCATTGTTGCAAGGAATTAATGGGCAGGTATAAGATCAAAGAGCTACACATCGTGTCGGCCATCGCCTGTTCAGTAGGTGTAAGGCATGTCAGGGCCAACTTCCCCAAAGCAAAATTATGGCTGGGCGCAATTGATGAGGAAATGACCAGTAAATCGTACATTGTCCCCGGATTGGGTGATGCAGGAGACCTGGCCTTTGGCCCTAAAGTCTAGCCGTTTTTCCAACCATTAGCTGTGATGTTAACTTCTTAAAGAACTTAGAAATGATTAAACATATATTTTTTGACCTGGACCATACCATTTGGGACTTCGACAGAAATGCTGAGGAAACATTGAAAGAGCTCTATCATTTATATGAGTTAGAGAAGCTTGGCCTGAATTCATGTGCGGATTTCATTGTGACTTATACAGAGAACAACCACAACCTATGGGCCGAGTATCACTTGGGGCGAATAACGAAAGATCAATTGAGATCGGAAAGATTCCACAAAACGTTCAGACAACTGGGCATTAAGCCTGATAAAATTCCGGCTCAATTTGAGGCGGATTACGTTCGGATCAGTCCAACCAAGACCCATCTTTTTCTTGGCTCGGAAAAAGTATTAGCCTACCTTTCTAAACGGTATACCCTGCACATTATCTCCAATGGATTTAAGGAAACGACCCTCCTTAAAATGAAAATTTCTGGTTTAAATCCCTATTTCCAAAATGTCATTATTTCGGAAGATGTAGGCGTAAATAAGCCGCACAAGGCCATTTTCGACTATGCGCTTCAAAAGGCTGCTGCTGAAAAGCATGAAAGCATCATGATCGGAGACAGTTTAGAGGCCGACATTCGGGGCGCACAGGCTTACGGTATGAAAGCGATATTTTTCAACCCTTTGAAAAAAGAGAAACCCGGGGATGTGGAATGGGAAATCTCCAGCCTTGAGGAATTACTGTTGCATTTTTAACAAGGATCCAGCACTAAAGAAACAATTGACAAAATGAATAAGGTTACCGGCACCATAATTGAATCCTACGATAATTTCTACACTGGAAGCGAATCCCGCTGGCGTATGCTTTGCGCAAAGGCTAAGGCCCAGAACCTGATTGAAGTTTGCAAAGAAAACCGGTTCCAGAAGGTTCTTGAGGTTGGCGCAGGCGATGGAAGTATCCTTCACTATCTAAATCAGTCGGGATTTAGCCCTGAACTGTACGCATTGGAAATCTCGCAAAGCGGTGTGGAGCTGATTAAAAACCGGAATCTTCGAAACTTAGTGGACGTGCAGGTCTTTGATGGATATAAGATCCCCTATCCTGACGACAGTTTTGACCTGGTTATCCTTTCCCATGTGCTGGAGCATGTGGAACATGAGCGGTTACTCATCAGAGAACTGAAACGTGTTGCTAGATTCATTGCCATAGAAGTCCCGCTTGATTATCGTTTTGGCGTTGATGTACGTATTAAGCATTTCCTTTCTTACGGGCATATTAACATGTACACCCCTACGCTGATCCGGTTCCTTCTGCAAACAGAAGGGCTGACAATCAAGTCGGAAAAGACATCACTCATACTTCCGGAGACAACGAAATATAATGAATTTGTCAACAAAAACGCGCCTAAAAGCGCTTTCAAAGCGCTAAAGATCGACCTTGAATATTACATTAAAAAAGCGCTGGGAAAACTTCTGGGAAAAAACCGGACTGAGAAATTTGCCAATGCCTACACCGTGCTCACCGAAAGATCTGATAAAAAGTTAAAAATATTTTAGATCAGCAAGACCGGCGCACCGCGATATCAATCATTCGTCTTACGGTGTCTTATATAATATTGGCAGAGGTTGAAGGCAATGAAAACATGGTTGACCAGGTTTGGAACCAACCCGTAGTATTTGGTAAAGATCTTAAATCGCTCCTTTAAACTTGCCAGATGCTTTTTTTTGGAAACACCGCCAACCAGGTATTTCGCTACGAAAGTATGGGTATTGACCATACTTGATGCATTTTTTGCGGCCCTGATGATCCAGTCAATATCGGCGCTATATTTATATTGCAGATCAAATGGCCCTGCAATACTTCTCTTCACATAGATCGCTTGATGGCTGATGCTCATTCCATATTTAAAGCTTTTCCAATTGAAGTTTTCTGGCGCACAGTGCCTTCGTTGTCCAAGGCTCTCCCAGCGATCGTTGAACATTTCCGTTTCACCATAATAAATATCTGCGGAGGATTCAGTCTCAAACACCTCTTTGACCGTTTCAGGCGAATAAATTTCGTCTCCGGAATTCATAAACAGCACATAGTCACCAGTGGCCAGTGAAAGTCCTTTATTCATGGCGTCGTAAATGCCTTGATCGGGCTCAGAAATGAACTGCGTTAACCTGGACTTATAATTATAAATAATATCTTTTGTCCCGTCTACTGACCCCCCGTCAATAATGATATATTCTATATTGCGGTAAGTCTGATTTAGTACAGAAAGCATTGTGCGTTCAATATCCCTTACATTATTATAAACAATAGTGATGACACTTAACTTTGGCTGCATGCGGCTTTGAACTAGTTACTTGGGTTGGAGGTCAATGAGTGACTGATACAATGATAAGTGTTTTTCGGCAATAACTGCTTCTGAGAATTGAATTAAAATTGTTCGCCGTGCTTCCTTTTGAATATCAGGTGCATTTTCGTCATGGTATAACCACTCAATTCCGGTGGCAAGGTCCTCGGCCGACTTATATGCCGCCAGGTATCCATTCTCCAGGTGCCTGACCATGTCTGGAATGCCGCCTGTTTTAAAGGCCACTACAGGCGTTGCACAGGCAAGACTTTCCATTACGGTATTCGGCAGGTTATCTTCCAGTGAGGGGGCTATAAATACATCAGCAGCGGAATAACACTTGGCCAGGTGTTCGTCATTGTTGATTGCACCTAAAAAAGTAGTTTTAAACGGAAATACGGGCATGTCAACATTCTCCTTGTTGCCAAATATGACCAGTTCGATGTTATCTTTGTTAATGCCCGGTCTTGTTGAAAGGTCGTTCAATGCATCTACTAAATAGGAAGTTCCCTTATGCTTGTCGTTTTTAGAGGGCATGAACCCGCTCATCATTACAAATTTACCTGGTTCAATCTTCAGTATCTTTTTCGCTTCCGATTTCACATAGGGTTTAAATACATTGGTTTCGATCGTGTTGGGAATCACTGAAACAGCCCGAAATCCCATCAAGCTGCTTAATTTAACTGAGCTGGCCATCCAGTTACTTGGCGCAACAATATGGCAATTTAATTCAGAATAAGCATTTTTCTTACGCAGCCAATTCTTATGGGAAAGGTCATCTTCGCCGCTCCACCTAAGCAGGGGGCAGAAACCACATTCTTTATGATAGTTCTCACATTCATAGCGCACATGACAACCTCCTGTAAAAGCATTACTATCGTGAAAAGTCCAAACGATTGGCTTTTCAAGTTCATCTAGCTGGGCGATAAACCGGGGCGACAGAAAACCATGATTAACCCAATGTAAATGAATAATGTCTGCATCCTTTACTTCTGGATGATTAATTATTGAACGTCCAAACCATTGTATAGAAAACGGAGTTTTCATCGCTTTTGAAACAAACTTTGAAAGGTACCGTTCAGCGAGGATGTTAAAAACCGCAAATGCTTTTTGAAAAATGGTCTTACTGAACGTGCCTGTTTGTGCACTATCC
>JAPSHM010000226.1 GCA_031179845.1 Pedobacter sp. | reverse complement strand
CCCATGGGGAATCACTTGTCAGGATGTTGGTATAAAAGACATTATTATTCCGCAAATACTGGCTGATGCAATGAGTAAAGAAGCACAGGCAGAAAGAGAGCGTCGGGCAAGGGTAATTCTAGGGACTGCTGAAACTGAAATCGCGGAAAAGTTCGCAAAGGCCAGCGAGCAATACATTAATAATCCTGTCGCGCTTCATCTAAGGGGCATGAACATGCTATTTGAGGGTTTAAAGGAAAAAGGATCAATGGTGATTGTGCCAAGTTCAGCACTAGATTCAATGAACCTTGGGGCGATGGGGGGGCTGATTTCTTTAGCAAAGTCAAATGAACAACAGCAAATTCATCAGCCCGAGCCAACAATTGAAGCGGAGAGGAAGGAAAAGTAGAGATACCGATATCGACTACCTTACTTGGAACACACAACCGAAAATAGAAAAAGAAATGGTTGAAAATGTTTGGAAATTTGTATCGTCCTGAGTACAAGACGGGAAGCAAGCTGAAGAAGCTTGACTTCCCGTTTTTATTTGCACGTAACTTCTTGTGCGGAAACATCGCGATTAAGTAACTGGAAAATTCCCTCCATCGATGATGTAGTTCGTACCTGTAATGTAAGATGCTTTCGGGGAAACAAGAAAATAAACCAACTCTGCCGTTTCTTCTGGCTGCGCCATCCTTCCCAGTGGTACTCCGCCAACTCGTTCGAACAGCTTTTGGGTCATCTCTTCAGCTGTGGTACCGGCATTGGCAGCCAGTTCCTTTAAAAATGTTGCCATAGCTTCCGTTTTGGTTAAACCTGGAGAAACGGTTACGACTCTTACTCCTTGAGGACCTGTCTCGTCGGCAAGCATTTTACTGTAAGCGTTCAATGCAGCTTTAGCAGCGCTGTAAGCCATGGTAGATTCCCAAATGGGAAACTGGCCGCTGGTGGAAGAAATATGAATGATAACACCACTTTTCTTTTCCAGCATTTTTGGTAAAAAAGCACGGTCTAAGCGTACCGACGAAAGTAGATTAACCTGTAACGCCTCATCCCAATGCTCATCTGCCAGCGAACTATAACCGCCACCTGGATAGGTATTCGCACCCATGTTATTAATTAATATGTCCACGCCGCCAAATAATTCGTTAATCTCATCCGCCACTTTAATCACTTCTGAAGCCACAGAGAGATCTGCCGGGATAAAATGGTAGTTAAGGTCCATCTCTCCCGGATGGTTTCGCGCTGTTATGATCACTCTGGCACCCGCCTGGGCTAACCTGTTGGCGATAGCTTTTCCAATGCCCTTCGTGCCGCCTGTTACTAAAGCTATTTTTCCTTCGAGGTCTTTGCGCTGATTGTCTTGATTCTTCATCTTGTTGAAATTTAATTACTTTTGTTTCACAAAGTAACTAAAGCTATAGCGGGCATTTTCTTTACTTCCTGATATTGGTGGTAACGTAAGCGTAACTAAAGGCGAAAACTGGTGACATATAAGTAACTAATGAGAAAAATGCAGCAAAATCCTGAGAACTGTGCAGTTGTACGTACAGTAGGCTATATTGGGGGGAAGTGGAAACCGATCATATTGATTAGATTGCTCAGTGGTGGGATGGTGCGTTTTGGAAAATTAGCCGTACAGATGCCCGATATCTCCCGAAAAATTCTTAGCCAGCAACTAAAGGAACTGGAAGAAGACGGTCTGATCACGCGTCACAGATATATAGAAAAGCCGCCACGGGTTGAATATGAATTAAGCGAACGTGGAAAAACGCTTATCCCAATATTAAAGGCCATGTACGATTGGGGGATTCAAATTGAAGGTGACAAAAGTGGAACCTGGGAGCCATAGTCATCACTAGTATTATCTATCCGGGATAACTTATTCTGCTTTTTTTATCAGTATCTCCGGATATTGGAGCTACTTCATATTTTAGATTCCATTCTTTTATGTGTTCTAAAATCGGTAAAAAAGCTAAGCCTTTTTCAGACAGCTTGTAGTCTACTCTTGGCGGTAATTCCTTATAGGCCAATCTTTCCAATAATCCATCTTCTTCCAACTCTTTGAGTTGTTCGGTCAGTACTTTTCTTGAAATGAGTGGTATAATAGAAGCTAGCTGCCCAAAACGAATGGTGCGGATGCCAATAACATTGATGATTATTGGTTTCCATTTATTGCCAATAGTGCCAATAGCTCTGGTAAACGGGCAATTTGAATTGCAAAATCTGTCGTCTCTCATATTATTAAAAAAATTTGTAGTTACCCATTAGTAACCAGAATAGACTGTAATGGTTACAAATATAAACTATCGATAATATCTTTGCTAGCGGATTTAAAAATTTATAAATAATGAGTAGATTAATAAACAAAGTAGCAGTTATTACAGGTGGTAATAGTGGCATTGGGTTCGGCATTGCCCAGGAATTCAAAAATGAAGGTGTTAGAGGAGCTATTGTCGGCAGAAATCAGGAAACTTTAGATAGGTCTGTGGCTGAACTTGGAGATAATTTTATAGCCATCAATGCTGATGTAACCAACCTTGCCGACCTAGACAAAGTGTTTAAAGAAACGTCGGAAAAATTTGGTAAAATAGACGTAATCGTAGCCAATGCCGGTGGCGCAGTTACAGGAGCAGCCTTTGGTTCTGTGGCAGATATTGGCGAAGCCGACTATGACAAGACAATGGAGCTAAACCTGAAAAGTGTTTACTTCACTATTCATAAAGGACTGCCTTATATGAATGATGGTGGTTCTATTATTCTTATTGGGTCAAATGCAGCACATCGGGCATATTCGAATTTTACACTTTATGGTGCCACCAAGGCAGCTGTAATTCATTTTGCAAAAGGATTTTCAAACGACCTTTTAGGTAGAAAGATCAGAGCAAATGTAATCACACCAGGCACAACAGATACACCAGTTTTTGAAAGGTTTGTTCCTGCGGAACAACTTGATGCTGTGAAGAAATACTGGGCAGGTGAAATGCCGATAGGCCGGATCGGGCAACCATCTGACATTGGTAAAACAGCGGTGTTCCTGGCTTCTGATGATTCTTCATTCATGCTTGGTGCTGAACTCCTTGTTGATGGTGGTATGACCTATTTGTCGCCAACTAAATAATTAAACCCACGCAAGGTGGATTGCTTGTGGAGGCACAAGGAAATAGGAAAAATTTAATCTTAAATAATAGAAATCATGAGTGATTTAAAAAACAAAGTAGCGGTGATTACCGGTGCATCAAAAGGAATAGGCGCTTCTATCGCAAAACACTTTGCCGCAGCAGGCGCAAAGGTAGTGGTGAATTATGCTTCCAGCAAAGAAAGTGCAGACAAAGTGGTAAAAGCCATTACCGACAATGGCGGAACAGCCATTGCTGTACAGGCGGATGTGTCGAACGAAGCTGATGTTTCCAGGTTGTTTGAAGAAACCGAGAAGGCTTTCGGCGCATTGGATATTCTAGTAAACAATGCGGCTCATCAAGGATACGCACCTATTGAAATGATATCGGCAGAAAGTTTTCATCAGAGTTTCAACGTCAATGTCCTTGGGCCGATATTAACGATCCAGGCATCTCTAAAACTGTTTGGCGAAAAAGGTGGCAATATCATCAATATCAGTTCGGGTGCAAGCAAAATGCCACTTCCAACGGCATCGTTATATTCTGCTTCAAAAGCGGCATTAGATGCGATAACGATTTCTTTATCCAAAGAACTGGGTGCAAAAAATGTTCGTATCAATTCTATTTTACCGGGCGCTACCGAAACAGAAGGTGCAGCCAGTGCGGGCGTCACTGCCGGTAGTGACTATGAAAAAATGTTTATAGCGAACACACCGCTTGGCCGCAGAGGTCAGCCTGAAGATATCGCCAAAGCTGCCGTATTTTTGGCCTCCGATGATGCGGCCTGGATAACGGGTGAGCAAATTTCCGTTTCGGGTGGCATGTATGGTTTTTAAATTCCAATGATAGGCCAGGTCGAGTCTTCGTAGAAATGTATCCTTATTCCGGTATTCCGTATAACTGCTGTGACATTGATCACTAGTAAATTTGACTTGTCAAAACAGATAAAAATAAAACGATAAGATCATGTCAAAAACAATTTTGATTACCGGAGCATCACGCGGATTTGGAAAATTATGGGCGGAAGCTTTTTTGGAGCGAGGCGACAAAGTTGCTGTCACCTCAAGAACTTTAAGTGGATTGTCGGATTTAGTTGAAAAATATGGGAGCGCAGTGCTGCCGTTGGAATTGGACGTTACTAACCGGGATGCCTGCTTCGACACAATGGCAAAAGTGAAAGCTCAGTTTGGGAATATTGATGTGGTGATCAATAACGCTGGTACTGGTGTCCTTGGAACAGTTGAAGAGCTGGAAGAGGAAAATGCAAGAGGTATTATGGATGCGAATTTGTTCGGTACCTTGTGGATCACCCAAGCTGCATTGCCGATCATGAGGGCTCAGGGAAGTGGACATATATTACAATTATCCAGTGCGCTTGGTATTTATTCATTCGCTACCGTAGGAATCTATAGTGCATCCAAGTTTGCTGTTGAAGGACTTAGCGAAGCGCTTGCTCAGGAAGTTAAGGAATTCGGTATTCATGTGACCATTGTAGAACCTAATGGTTATGCGACTGACTTCAACAAGTATTCAGTTCAAAGTAGTCCCATTGCAGCTTATGATGAGATGAAAGCAAAATTATATGCGCTACCGGAGTTTTCAGCTCCTGACGCCTACGGAGATCCTGAAGCTACAACTGAAGCGATTTTAAAGCTGGTTGATTCGCCAAATCCACCTCTGCGTTTAATCCTCGGTAAAAAAGCATTGCCCCTTGCACAAGCTATCTATACCGACCGATTGGCCACCTGGGATAGTTGGAAAGATATATCAGTAAAGGCCCACGGCCTATAATTGAAATAAATAGTGTAATTTTAATGAAATATCAACCTGTGCATAGCGCACAGGTTGGTTAATTTTGGAACAATGCATTTTAAAAGTCTGAGCGATGTTTATCGCTGTAATGATTATCCGGAACCCGAAAATCCGCTACTTGCCCTGTTTTCTTGTAATCCGTTACGTAGTGTGGTGAGTTACGAAGTAACCACTGATTTCTTTGTTATAGCGCTAAAAAAGTTTAAATCAGGTGAGATCAGGTACGGTAAAACCCATTTCGACCATGAAAGTGGCTCTATGTATTTTTTGAAGCCGCATCAAACGATACAGATGAAGGATGTAGCGCTGGATGGCGAAGGTTTTGAAATCTGGTTCCACGAAGATTACTTGAGTGGTCACCCGTTGCATTCAGACATAAAAAAGTATGCTTATTTCAATTACGAACTTAATGAAGCCCTACATGTGTCTGCAAAGGAACAGCAGATCATCTGGGAACTCTATGAGAAAATTGCCCATGAGTACAACAATAATCAGGATGAATTTACCAGGGATATCATTCTCAACCACATAGAGTCCATCCTTAAATATTCTTTGCGCTTTTATAAGCGCCAGTTTTTAAACCGTTTTATACATTCCGGAACTACAGTTACAAGATTCAATAAAGCATTAAATACTTACTTTGAAAAGGGAATGTTGCAGGAAAAAGGTTTACCTACTGTTGCCATGTTTGCAGCTGAACTAAATCTGTCTCCCCGCTATCTAAGCGACCTATTGAAACAGGAAACAGGAAAGACCGCAATGGATCTGATTCAACTCTTTCTCATCTCAGAAGCTAAGAATTTACTCAACGAGGGGGAACTAACTGTTAACGAAACTGCTTATTTGTTGGGTTTTGAAAATCCCCCATATTTCTCCCGACTGTTTAAGAAAGAAACCGGCGTCAGTCCCAATCAGTTTAGAAAACAATATTCAAATTGACATGAGTTCATTAAGGGTCTGGTTTAATGTTTAACCGTCATAGTTTACATCAAATTTTAGCGAAAAATGGGGGGTGTTGAAAATTCTTTTGGCCTGTCTATCAGTGTTATTTTAATGGCGTAGTGATTAATAATTGCGATTCGTTTTGGAAATTATAAGATAATCGTACCTTTGGGCATACAAAAGCTGCATATCATTATGTAATTGCAGTATACCAATGCGAAAGTAGCTCAGTTGGTAGAGCACGACCTTGCCAAGGTCGGGGTCGCGAGTTCGAATCTCGTCTTTCGCTCTAAAGCCTTCTTCAACAAGAAGGCTTTTCTTTTAAACAATTTTTTCCTGGATATTGAAAATGCTCAGATCGTGGAATGAATAATAAGAAAGCAGCATTTTGCCACTTTCTGTAATTGCTTAATAATGGTTGTTGCCGATTTATTTTAGTGCATAGTTGATGTAGCCGCCGTCCACTAATAGCTCTGTTCCGGTAATAAAGCTTGCATCATCAGAAGCCAAAAATAATACTGCTTTTGCAATTTCATCAGGGCTACCCATTCTTTGTAGCGCGGTAGCGGCAGCAGCCATTTCCTCAGCGCCTCCCGGAATAGCTTGAAAACCTGGTGTTGAAGTTGGCCCGGGACTTATTATGTTTACACGGATTTTCTTGTCTGCTAATTCGTTTGCTGCAACTTGAGCAATTTTACTTACCGCTCCTTTGGTTGCTGCATATACACTGGATGCTGCATTTGAAGCGGTTGCTACAACGGATGAATTGAATA
>JAPSHM010000225.1 GCA_031179845.1 Pedobacter sp. | reverse complement strand
CATCATCAGTTCTTGGCAGGGCAGCAGCTTGTTTGCTCAGCTCCGGAATGATCTGGTCTAATAATTCCTGGTCCAATGCAGCCAATGTGTCAGCATCCAAAGAAGTGGTATTTCTGAGCAGGTTTTTAATTGGCCAGGACAGCACTTCTTTAAACCAGGCATAAACATCACCAAAGGCAGATTGCCCGGCTTCAAGACCTGGCATTCCCGGAATTACCGAACCATTAACTTGTCCGCATATCCCTTTGATCAGTTTTCCTTCCAGGTTTGCCTGTGGTACAACAAGGATGTCACAGGTAGAAGTACCCATCACTTTACTCAAATAGTAAGGCTCGATCTGACCACCCACAGCACCCATGTGCGCATCAAAGGCACCAACGCCGATAGTTACGTCTGCATTCAGACCCAAACGCGCTGCCCATTCTGCACTGATGGTTCCGGCAGACACATCCGAAGTAAACGTATCTTTGAACAAGCGATCAGTGAACCCATCCAGTAGGGGATCAAGTTCAGTGAAAAATGCATTCGGTGGCAGACCACCGAACTCTTCTGCCCAAAGCGCTTTATGTCCGGCTGCACAGCGACTTCTTTTCATCTTTGTAACGTCATTCCCGCCGGTAAGCAGGAAAGGCACCCAGTCGCAATGTTCTACCCAGGAATAACAAGCATCCTTAACAGATTCGTCTACACGCAGGACATGCAGCAACTTTGCCCAAAACCATTCTGAAGAATAGATTCCGCCACAGTATTTAAGATAATTTGTATCGTATTTTTCAGCATGATCGTTGATCTGCATGGCTTCCTTTACGGAAGTATGGTCTTTCCAAAGTACGAACATCGCATTTGGGTTCGTCTCAAATTCAGGGAGAAGTGCCAAAGGTGTTCCTTCCTGGTTCACCGCAACAGGAGAAGATCCTGTCGTGTCTACTGCAATCGCTTTAATTGCGGCAGCAATGTCATTGCCCCCAGCTTTTTGAATGCAATCCTTGATGCTGTGTTCGAGTCCTTCGATATAATCCAAAGGATGTTGCCTGAATTGATTTTGTGCAGGATTACAGAATAATCCTTTTTGCCAGCGAGGATAATAAAAAACAGATGCAGCGATTTCTGCCCCATTGTTTGCATTGATAATTACCGAACGTACAGAATCCGACCCGTAATCAACCCCTATAACATATTGATCGTTGTTCATATTTAGTTAAATAAACGTCTAATTAACGTTTATTTAACTAAATAAAAGAATTTATTTAAAAGATTCCTCTCCTGGTAGTTTAAACGTTCTTAGGCCGTTATTAATTTATCAGGGTTAGGGATGAAGTTAAGGAAAGCCTGGAAGTTCGCCTGATATTTCTTCTTGTCGAGTTTGAAATAGAAGGCACCTTTTTTAGACCCGGACTTATCTTTTTCTTCCAGCTTGATCAGGAGTTTGGTAGCGGTTAGTTTCCTGATAAAGTTCCTGTTATCTATTTGCGTGTTGTACACATCCTCGTAAAGATTCTGTAGCTGCGGAATGGTGAATTTTTTCGGCAACAGTTCAAATAGAATAGGGTGGAGTGCCGCTTTATACCTTATTTTCCTTTTAGCGGTTTCCACCATTTCATCATGGTCAAAAATTAATTTGGGTGCATCCTTTAAAAAAAACCATTCCGCATGATATTGGTCGTTAATTTGCGTTTGATATTTATGGATATCTATCAATGCGAAATAGGTAACCGAAAGCGTTCTTTCAATGGGATCCCTGTTTGGGTTGCCATAAGCTTGAATTTGCTCCAGGTAAACGCCTTCAAGGCCGGTAAGCTGGGTCAATACGCGGTTTGCAGCACCATCCAGACTTTCATCAGGTCTTACAAAGCCACCCATTAAACTCCAATTGTTTTTTTCGGGTTCAATGCCCCGTTTAACCAATAAAATCTTTAAATGTTCGCCATCAAATCCAAATACGATGCAGTCTACTGCGATTAGAAAGCGGGTTTGATCATTATATCTAGTCATTAAATGCTGCGTATGTCTATTCTTAATTGTAAATATATCATATTAGTGAATATTAATTGTTGTTTTGACATTTAATATTCTTTTTATACATTAGTAATACGATCAAATATAAATAAAGACACTATGAACAAGAATTTCAATTCACTCTGTTTAACTTTTATTTCCATGTGTGCGATAAGCAGCTGTGGCAATACAACCAATTCCGAATCTACCGGGAAAGATACTGCGGCAGTGTCGACCATCACCTATCCCGATTCTACCGGATTTCAGGCAAACCTGGGAGGGAAGGCAGTTGAGCTGTATGTGTTGAAGAATAACAACGGAGCTCAGGCAGCTATTACCAATTACGGAGGCCGTGTAGTGTCTTTATGGGTGCCGGATAAGAACAATACCTTTCAGGATGTTGTGCTGGGCTATGAAACATTAAAATCTTATCAAAAGAAAGGGGAGCCTTACTTTGGTGCATTGATCGGTCGGTATGGAAACCGGATTGGCGCCGGAAAGTTCACCCTGGATGGCCGGGCCTACCAGCTTCAGCTTAATGATGGTGTAAACACTTTGCATGGCGGCTTTGATGGCTTGTTTGGCCAGGTATGGGATGCTAAGAAAGTAAACGACCAGACCCTTGAACTGGATTATTTCTCTAAGGACGGTGAAGCTGGATATCCTGGTAATTTAACCGTAAAAGTGATCTATGAACTGACAAACGACAATGAACTGAAAATTAGTTACAAAGCAACTACGGATAAAAACACAATCATTAACCTAACTAACCACGCTTATTTCAATTTGAATGGAGCTGGAGATTCAACGATCACCGACCATTTGCTGATGATCAATGCCGATGGGTATACGCCTGTCGATGCTACGTTGATCCCAACAGGGAAAATTGAGCCAGTTGCCGGAACACCATTTGATTTCAATAAAGCGACATTAATTGGCGAAAGAATCGATGCAGATGATCAACAACTTAAATACGGAAAGGGTTATGATCATAATTATGTATTAAGAAAAGGCAAAGGATTGCACAAAGTAGCGACAGTTACCAGTTCGAAAACTGGTATTGTAATGGATGTGCTGACAGAAGAGCCAGGATTACAGTTTTACAGCGGTAACTTCCTGACTGGTCAAGACAAAGATGGCAAAGGAAACATCAGTTATCCGCACCGTTCAGCTTTCTGTTTAGAGACCCAACATTTTCCAGATTCTCCAAATCAACCTTCTTTTCCAAGCACTGTACTTAAACCTGGTGAAGAATACAAGACAGTAACGATCTACAGATTCAGCCTGCAAAAATAATAGAATACAAATCAAAAGGCATTGTAACCGCATGGTTCAATGCCTTTTTTTATGGCAAAAATTTCCGTTCTTTTAAGCCTGTTTTTTTTAAACCGTAGCCCATTTGATTTGTTGTTACGGTAATATCTTCCCGGCATCAACACGCTGGTTTTCTTAATAAATGTAAAGTTATGCAGATAGAAGTTAAAGAACCGGCTACAGGAGCATTATTGTTACTGGATGCCAGAACGGAGAAGTACGAAGGAATGCACGGAATGAGGATCAGGCACCCCAACGGGTCAAGCTTTTTCATCGTCCCAAAAGCAGGAGCCTGGCGTTCGGCAGATGACCATCATGTAGATCCGGAATTTCTGGCAAACATCGGCCTCGCTTTAGAGGGAAGGAAGCTGAGCGAGCAAATTGGCCGGCATTAACAGCTTCAACCTAAGATAAAAGATTGATCAGGGGGATTAAACAGAACCAGATCAAATAGGTCAATGCCACAACAATTATTGAATCTATCCTTTTTGGAGGAAGCGGGTCTTTGATATAACCGTTGATCAGTATGGCAAGGTAAATGGAATGTGGTATTGCGAAAATCAAGATACCTTTGAAGACCTGTGGATAAATGCCAAAAAGAACAAGCAACGCAACGGTGATGGCGGATAACCCTGTAAAGATTACCGCTAGTCTGGCCGCATTTTTTTGTCCAAATTGAACAGCCAGCGTTCTTTTATCCGCCAGCTTATCTGCCTGGTAATCCGGGATGCCGGCCAAAGTGATGGAAGGTAGAATGGACAAGCACAGGGGCAAACTGATGATCCAGGGAATGGGTTCGGTCACCGCTCCACCGAGAAACAGATACCCGCTCAACACCACACAAAAGCTATGTGTAACGCTCACAGTCAGTTCTCCCAGGGTATGATAGGCGAGTTTAAGTGGGGCTGCTGTATAACCTAATGCCAGTACAATCAAAGCAAGACTGTTGAATAGTATCTCCAGGTGGTTTCTGGATACACTTGCCAAAACAGCAAGCAACATAACAACCGAAAGGCCAAATGCAACAACTATCCCTTTTTTGATTTGTGCAAAATTGAGGAGGCGGTTTACCAGCACCCTGGATCCACCGGTAAATGCACTGAAGTATTGGTTTTCTTTGTCAGTTTTATAATCAGCCCGTTCATTGATCAGCACGGTTGTTACTTCTAAGAAAAATAACCAGGCATAGCCGAACCAGAATTCGAGGCTTTGGAAAAGCTTTATTTGTTGGTTTGCAGCTAAAGCACCGACTGTATAAGCGACTGCTGTCATCGGATAGAACTGTAACCTGATGGCTTTTATCCAGGAAGTTAGCTTGATCAATGCTTTTTTCTGTGTGGAGAGAGGGCCAGTTTTCAGTTTTAGTCCTTCGTTCCTCACGCTGTCCAGCCATTTTTTTCTTTGCGCAATGGAAGAACTTTTCATTGGACCAAAAGTCAGCGTTGAGGTCAATTCAAAGCCGCAAAATTCTAACAATGATCTGCGCATTGCATTATTTCCCGGTGCCCGATAAAAGAGCTGATAGACCAATCTAGGGGTGTCCATCGTTGTAATAAGCTGAGCGGTCTTTCCCCTTAGCAAAGGGGTATAACCCGTACCTCCCTCAGTTTCATGGAATGCAAAGCCTTCCGTAAATACCCTGTCTATGAAACCTTTAAGTAACGCAGGCATGGTACCCCACCAGGTTGGATAAATAAAAATAATATGATCAGCCCAACTGATCAGCCGCTTTGCTTCCAAAATAGCCGGCTCCAATGGCTGAACATTAGGGCTGTTATGGATAACGTTTGGGTTGAAGGAGAGATCTGCCAATTGAAGAACCTCAATACCTACTTCCGGATTGTATGCTGCACCGGAAATGTACGCTTGGGCAATTGCTTCAGAGAAACTGTATTTACGAGGATGACCGATAATAACCAAGACGTTCAGAAGCATGCATGCTTTATTTCAATTTTCCGGTTTAGGTATACCGGGCAACAGGTTTCAGGCCTTCAGCAATGGCGTCTATCAGCTTGGGGTTCAAATCTGTCTCATCCATTACGATCCATTGTCCGTCTTTTTGAACCATGACAAATGAATCTTTCTCCGGAAAGATAATTCGCATGCCTTGTTCGCCATTGTAGTCTTCCGCCTGCGCCCTAAGTTCTATCGGACTTTTATCGGCTGGGTTAATAATTGTAAATTTCATAAGCTATTAGGTTTATAGTTAACAAATATCGTCGCTAAAACGCCCTTGTTTAATATCTCATAAAAGCGGCAATCTTAGCTTCAGCTGGCATTTTATCCTGATCCAGCAAATGTACTGCGCCACCATTTTGAATCGTTTTGATCACGGCTTTATTGATCAGGCAAACATCTCCTTCTGTCGGTTCATCGTGAATGATCAGGACATTGTTCATTTCATCAAACTTTCCCCAGATGTGTTCATCTCTCAGGACAAATAGGTCGGAGACTTTTCCGTAGAAGCTTGCCGGTATGACATCTTCTGGAATCGGAGATGACAAGCTATCGCCTGAGGTATTATCATAATAGGTTTGCAGTGCCTTATTGGTAAAAATTTCAAAATAATCCGAGAGTTTTTCCTTTGCTTTCTGAAAAAGGGTGTGCTCATCCTCATGTTCAAAGTTTCCGGTCAACCCTTGTTCCACGACATATTTATATCTGGAGATTTGTTTGTAATGCGCGATGATATAGTCGACACCTGCAAGGACCAAGGGGCGCTGTTCTGTCGACAGAACCTGCGTCCAAAGTGTTTTATCAACTTCTTTAAGATAGGTTAGCACATATTCTGAGTCGTCTGCCAGTCCTGCCCCATGACCATGGAAGCTTGCGCCCTCTACAGCATTTCTACCTGCTCCCGCACCAGACCTTCTCATCAACTGCTTTCCACCTTTTTCTTCATAACGGATCACATCATCCATCCCATCCGGAAGGCCCTCAACTTCTAGTTTTTTCATGCCAAAAGGAGTTCCAAGGTAAAACCTGGCATCACTTCTGCTCAAATGTAACAGGTAGAACTGCTCGTCCTTTAGCATACTCAAGAGGGGGGTGATGTAAAAAGTACTGTTGATAATGAGCTCTTCTTTTGGGGCAAGCGGCATTTTTATATACTTGAAGAATCCCTCAGACAAGAACACTCCAAGGCCATTTTCCTGCTCATTCCAAAAATCCCTGTCTTCAATCAGCTCGAACGCATTTTTAAGAAGATTTTCTACGCTATGCGGATCCTCACCTCTGTCGGTCAGCGCTTTTCTAATATGAAGTAGCTTATTCTTTAGTACTAGCGCATCCTGCATTTCGTTAACTTCTACACCTGAACGGTGGACCGGCAGGTAAATGGAGATGCTTGTTTTCGCTTCATATTCAGCGATTGTCTGAAAGTCTTCTTTTA
>JAPSHM010000224.1 GCA_031179845.1 Pedobacter sp. | reverse complement strand
CTCTTCCCAAGTCCCTATTGAATTATTATAACAGATGCTTCGCTCTTACGCAAACAAAGCTGGTAACCTGCCACTCGAATGGCTATAGGGCAACCCAGCGGGGCAAAACGTTCAACCTCAACAATCTCACCAGGTAAGCAACCCATCTCCATTAATTTAACAGACATTTCTAAGTCTGTAAATGCTACAATAGTTCCTTGTTCTCCCGGACTGAGTTGTGAAAGTTTCATGTATATAAGTGTTAGTGGCGCAATTTAGACTTAATTTATAATAATTCCAAATAAAGACGGTACAGGTTTGTGCTCCTGTACCGTCTTTATTTTGTTACATATGTTTTACACATTATGGATGCACCAAGAGATTCTTGTTACCTCTGAGGATAGGTCTTGTAGCTAACTTTTGGACACTTACAGCCTCCCTTAAGGATGCTGCAGCTGCTGATCAGGCAAACTAATAATAACATACTAATTTTAAATGCCAGTTTTTTCATTGTAATTTGATTTATGCAAAAGCACGTAACTAAAAACTCCCATGAACACACCGATCATGTCACAGCCAAAGTCCCACCATTCTGCAGAGCGGTAATTGAAGAATTTCCATTGTAGCAATTCGATACCACCTCCCAATGCCGCTGTAATGACAATGATCTTGAAAATGGTTAAAGAACTGAAACTATAATTGTGTTGATGTCGGATTTTTCCAAAAAACAATAAGATTGTCAACACATAGAAGAAACCCGTATGGACAAATTTGTCAAAACCTTCAAAAAAGAAGCCCTCACCATCGCCTGACGGGGTTTTTATGCAGCAAAGAATCACTACCAAGATGGTCCAAATTAAAGCCCAACTTTGATATTTTAGCTGTTGAAAGAAGCTCATTTCTATGCGCCTACTAAAGTTTTATAGGCATCTGCTGTTAACAACTCATCTGCTTGCGCAGCATCCGAAAGTGCTATTTTCACCATCCAACCCTGACCATAAGGATCAGTATTTACCAGTTCAGGATTATCATTTAAAGCAGCGTTCACTTCCAAGACTGTACCGGTTACAGGCATAAACAAATCTGAAACAGTTTTAACCGCTTCGACTGTACCAAATACATCGTCTTTACTGACCTCATCACCTACAGTATTGATGTCTATGTACACGATGTCACCTAATTCACGTTGTGCAAAATCAGTGATACCAACAAAGGCTTCAGCACCTTCAACTCTAACCCATTCATGGTCTTTTGTATACTTTAATTCTGATGGAAAATTCATTTTTCTATTTATTTGTTAGTTGCAATTCTTGAAAAGGGAACCAGATAAATTAATATATGTTCCGCGCCAAAGGTAAATAAATCTGCTCATTTAAAACAACTCTAATTCAGTGTTATCCGTAAGCTAAAACCAAAATTACTAAATGAAGTATTGAAGGTTTGCGACGTATATGGCTTGGTTACATTAGAGTCATAGAACAACCTTACATTGAACCGTTGATTTAAGACATAATCAACACTTGGACGTAGTGTAATGTTTTTAGCTCCAGACGACACTTCTGCCTCTTCTACTTCCGCTCTGTATATCACTGTCTTATTATCTCTTACTGCAACATCAAGTTTAAAATCCATGTTGTTGTTCGTCTTCAATCCTTTGAATAAACCGAATGGAAACCTAAACTTCGTGGTACGGTAACCCAAACCGAATACCATATTAGTTTCCGACAACTGAGCGAGCTGGCTGTTGGCCAGGCTCAGTCCCAGCATTCTGGTCCGCCCAACTTCAAAATTTGCGGTCATATTATTCTTAAGTCGGGTATCTAAACCGATAAGCGGTGAAAACTGTTCGGCAATTGTGACTTGGGCATACTGATACACTGGGAGGAAGTTTTGATTTTCGTCTCTGCTGCTCACTGCGCCATTGTTTTCCCGGTAACGGATCAATGAGTTAAAGCCATTGATGCTATACACTGACCGATATGAATGCCTAATGTCAATGGAACTAAACCTATCCGCCAGGAATCCGATCCTTGTAAGACCTCTATAATTTAAGCGCCAGTTTGGCAACGGGATCTTAGGAAGAGAATTAAGGCTAATCGTTGATGCACTTTTGCCGGTATAAGCTGCGAGAAATGCAGAAACGATCACATCCTGAGCATTCTTGTCGTATCCATCAGCATATCCCCCTGAAGAACTTCCTGCTGAGTTAGGGTTCTCGCTTCCCAGGCGCTGAGAAATGACTTGCCTATTGTCCATAAACTGGTTGAAAAGTTTTGACACTGTACTCCCCTGTTTTTCGGAAAACGCTGTTCTCAGAGATAAGAAAGACACGCTATAATCTCCGGTTGTAAAAGGGCTGAGATTTTCAAAATCGCGGAGTGACTGGTCATACCTGAAATTTGTAGAATAATTCAGTGTTCTGTTTTTGTTTGCTGTAATTGTAATGCTCAAATCTCTGATCGGTTCAATCAAGCCGGTCAGACTCAGATCTTCTCTCAATGTGTTGATGTAAAGTTGCGATTGCAAAGTATCCCGGGTAATCCATCCGTTGTTTAATGCCATTTCCCGGATGTCGCGCTGACTGCCAAATGCGAATCCCAACCCAGGAGCACCAGTAGCTTCGTCCAGTCCAAAATAACTTACACGTGGAAGGTAGCCTGGAAGGAAAGTACCTTTTGTTTGGGTAAAGGCTGCATTGATGTTTTTAACACTGGT
This sequence comes from Pedobacter sp., assembly GCA_031179845.1. Lineage (GTDB taxonomy): Bacteria > Bacteroidota > Bacteroidia > Sphingobacteriales > Sphingobacteriaceae > Pedobacter. The sequence continues at coordinate 4,018 of JAPSHM010000224.1, read as the reverse complement.
CAATAACCCGACAAAGAATGAACCACCGGAAGACTTTTCGCCCTCTGTATTTGAGCGCCTCACAAAGCCAAATTTATTGTATAGTCCAGCCAGATTAAGCGTTGGGTTGAGTTGAATGGTTCTTGAATTCTGTATCGTATTTCCTAAATCAATCAGCGGATCTCGGAGCGTTGATAATGGCTCAGTTTGCCAGTTGAAGTTAGTCCCGTACCTTGTTGCGACGGTCACCCAATCCATACCAGGAATTTTATTCAATGGCAGGGCGTAGGTAATATTCATATTGTGATTGTAATCGGTGGTCCTGCCAAGGCGCTTCAAATTTTGCCAGACCGTGTCTCGTTTCATCCCTTCAATCTTACCATCCGGCTCGTCAATGATCGAATAATTGGTCGCATCAAAATCCAGTGTTAGTGATTTGGTTAAATTCCAGGAAATACCATATACTCTTGTTACCAGGAAATTCTTGTTGAATGTGGTATTGATAGGAATATAGTTGTTAGGATCGTTATTTCTTAAAGTGTTTTCCGAGTAGAAACGGTCAACATCTATTCTGAAATTCAAGGCATTCGGCAAGATATTGATATTGAAGTCTCTTAGCAATGCCAGCGTGTTGGATTTAATGATTTTGGCAAATGGCTCTACAGTTTTAGCCTGTCCGGCGTAATTATAGGCAAGTGATCCTCTGTATGTTTGTTGAATATTACTCTCGTTAATGAAATCGCGATGTGCAAACTTAGTATATGCATAACTTACGTTGAAGTTTTCGACATCCCATATCTGCGGCTTTTTATCAGGATTAGTCCGCTCTTTGCGCACATTAGTAAAGTTTATGCTATTCCTGGTTGTATAGTCTTGTGCATACTCTAAAATGGCATTCTTTTCAGCTTTCGACGCATTATCCAGAGCATTTTTAAGCTCTAGATCTGGTGTCTTTGGATCATACTGGGGAGTACTAACCTGGCTGGAATAGCTTACAAACATCGGAATTTTAATACCTGTTTTCTGTGGAAAGAACTTTCCAAGTTCCATGCTGGAAGATATATCAAAAAATACATTGTCCTCTCGATTTCGTTCACTAACCCGCTTTTCCAATGAACCGAAGCCAATTGTAGATTTACTTCCTGAAATGTTTACATCGGCGAAATCGGCCAGCTTGGCATTCATTCTTGCCGTTGCCGCCCAACCTCCACGCTCGTCGAACTCGGTCAACCGCATTTCATTGAACCATACCTGTGCGTTCTTATCTAAACCATCATCCCCAACTCCCGTTGCACTGTTCCGATATGGGTTCATCACGCCCAACATATAAACGCGAACTTTACTCATATCAGGCTGCCCTTTTACAATGATTGTTTTGCCATTGACTTCGTATCGGAAAGGCTTGCTGATATTCCAGGGAAGACCATCTGCGTCCAATGCTCTATTTCTTGCAATTTTTGCCTGCTGGAAGAGTTCCAGCTCGATGTCCATTTTATTTTGGTCCGGCCAGATCGAATAAGGGTCAGTTGTGCCAGGCCGTGTTACCGTCAAAGGAAGCGAATACTCGTAGTAGTTATCCTGATTGTCGGTTCCTATCCTCAAAAACGCACTTAAATCGTGATCTTTTATTTCAGAATTTCCTAAGGCTTCGAGGTGAACGTACATTTCAAGGTGTTTGTATGATCTAAAATCATTCAAAGCAGTTTTAAACGTAGCTCGACCATATCCGTCCCTTAAGTTCTTTATTGTGGCAGCTAGTGACTGTTCATTTTGTCGGGTATCACCCCTGTAATTGCTGAAGTCACGCTCCCGTTCTATTCCTGGAGGAACGACATATGGAATCGGTGTTCTCTTTCCGTTCTCTTCAATATTTACCGTTGAAACCTCGAGTGTTGAATTATCAGGACCTAAATTTTGTAAAGAGGGATCAAGGATAACCTGAGAGGCTTCATTATTGGCATTATATTGTCGCCACTCTCCTCTTACCAACTGGATTTTACCAAACCTCAACACTGTAGTATCCGCAAAATTTGTGAGAAACATCCTAACAAAGCGAATGGACTTAAAATCTTGAATGTTACCCACTTTTTGCTGATACTGGGCCAGTGGGATTCGAATCTGGTACCAAGTTACGGGTTGCGTCTGACCGTTCGCTAGTTTTACCTGCGATGTTACTTTGTCGGTTACAAAGTTCTGACCTACCATTAAGTCCCCTGGCCGCATAGAAATCTTATATTGAAAATATTCGTCGCTTTGGGTCATGTTATTATCCCTGTTGATATCTTCACCGTCCGGTAGCGAAGTCGAAGCCGAATTATCCACTCCGAAATCCTCCTGGGACTGTTGGGACGTTTTCGAATTGCCTTCAGGCCCGTTATAGCGTTCATATCGCCTCAATATCCCCGCATTGTTCTGGTCCTGAAGCCTGCCTCTGAAATATCCAAAATCATCAGATGAGGGGTCGTTGTCGATCTCCGAGGCTGCATTTGAATTCAACTGTCCTTTAATCTGATTGATTTGCTCGGCAAATTTTGTTTTTTCATCGAAATTAGATAATCCATCGAGTCCAACATCCTGGGATTTCCTGGCTGCAGGATCATTATCGAAAGCTTGAATTACAGGTTGCAGCTTTGGTACCCTTCCCCATTTGGTCTCATCATAAACTTTGGAATCACCATTTGCTGGCAGGCCGTTTTCCAATGACTTACGCCCATCCTTCAAAATATCTTCAGAGATGTTACCTAAGTTAAAATAGAGATCACCACCTGCGGAATTCGGTTTATAGATATTTGGATCCATTACCCAGAGCTCGATATATTCAATGTTCAAGGCTTGAAAATCGGTAGTTTCAATTCTTCTAAAAAGCCCACCCCATCTCGATTTTGGATTATTCAATGTTCCATCGGCATTGAACCCAGTAGTGGTGTAATTATAAGGCCCACGAACGGTAGGATAAAAAGCAACGTTTAGTGTTGGTAAAGTAATGGCCTGACCGGTACTTGTTTCCTTGAAAGGAAAAACTTCCTGCTCTATAATTTCGCGAACATAGTGATTGGACCGCTCATTGACATCATTACGAAGACTAGCGGGTATTTCGTTTGAGTTCCTATTGTAAAATATTGGGTCAATATTATAATATGCAATTCTTGCCCGGTTGAATCCATAAGTCAGGTCGTCAACCCTATTTGCTTCTGGAAATAACTGAGGCGTTCCTGAAAGCTGCCAAGCCATTGCACTCTTAAGGTCTATTACTGACCTTGAGGCTTCAAAGTCGTCAAGGTAACTCACACCTCCTTTTTTGCCTCCAAAGTTCAAGGCACTCGGGTGACCAGGAATCAATTGTGCATATTCACCGGCAAATGTAATATTTGATGGTACTTTAGTTGATAAAAAAGGCAGCTTGTCAACCATTTTAGTCAAAAACCTGGATGGTGAGCTATAATTCATGTCCAATCCCCACATTGTATTAGAAATTGGTTCTTCACCGATATTAACCTTTGGCGTGAGTGGCTTCTCAGTAAGGTTCATTAAGGTAGCACCTAAATTCAATTTATTGTTAACCTTGTAATCGAACCTTGTTCCAAACAACGAGCGTTGTTGCAAACCAAACAGTTCATTATTTTCAGTTGATATTCTAATCGGCTGTCCGGAACTTAGTAAAGCAGGATTTATAATCCTCACCCTGCCTCCCTGATAATCTACTGTAAAATCGATGCCTTCTTGTAAAGGGATTGTTCCTGCGAAAACTTTTACCGACCCCTCAGGTACATTGATTGTATTTAGGCTAAACTCCGAAGAAACCTCTGATTGAAATGCACCCTTAATGATATACCTGTTTTGATTGCTGAACAACTGTTGCGCTACTACTTTTGTAGAATCGTATAGTGCAACAAAAGTATATTTGTCAATCAGCTGCTGTTCGCCAGGCAGGAACTGGCTTGCTAAGTCGCGACCAAAAGGTTCAATGATGGGAAAGATCACCCTTCCATTCAAAGGATCTATTGTAATGTATCCATTTACGGTATTAGTTGAAAAATTC
>JAPSHM010000223.1 GCA_031179845.1 Pedobacter sp. | reverse complement strand
CAAAACGCACCATATTTATGGGGAGGAAAAACTTTATTCGGAATAGATTGCTCAGGTTTTACGCAGGTCGTATTTAAATTGAACGGTATCAACTTAAAACGGGATGCCTGGCAACAAGCGGAACAAGGACTTGTGGTGGATTTTCTGCCAGAAGCCACGGCTGGTGACCTGGCTTATTTTGACAATGACGCAGGACGAATAACCCATGTGGGAATAATGTTGGGCGCCAATGCGATCATCCATGCCTCTGGAAAAGTTCGGATTGATCCAATTGATCATCAAGGTATTTATAATGCGGAATTGGGCAGGTATACCCATAAACTGCGCATCATTAAGCGTTTGGGTTAAATTCCCAGACCATTATCTGCCGATCATCACCTGTTGAGATCAGGTATTTCCCGTCTTTGCTCCAGATCAGTTTATTGATCGAATGAAAATGCCCGGGCGTATTTTTTTCAAGGCTCATTATCTTGTACAGCTTGAAGTTGTTACTATTCCAAAGCTTGATGCTTTTATCCTTACTGCAGGTGGCAAAATAGGGGAGTGTTGGGTGAAAAGCAATGGCATATACACTAAACATATGTGCAGCGATCTGATTAATCAGTTCATAATCAGGTAGCCCCCAAATTTTCAACTGTGCATCTCTGCCGCCAGAAATCAAGAACGTACCATCAGGTGCAAACTGAAGTGAGGTGACTGGCATCGTATGGCTCTTAAGCTCTTTAATCAGGCTATAATCCTCGGAGTTATAAATACGGATCACACCATCTTTACAGCCAAGTGCTACTGCTGTGCCCTGTTTGTTGATGGCAATCACTCTTACTGTGTTCTCGATGACAGGGAAGTGATAGAGCAGGGAAAAGTCATTTAAGGACCAGACTGCGACGGTCCCATCCTCACCGGTACTGATCAGCTCATTTTTGTGGGGAATGGTCTTAACATCAAAAACACCCTTTTGGTGATAGCTTAACGTGGCGATTGTCTTTTCAAGTACCAGGTCGAACGCCAGGATCAGTCCACTTCTTTGCGCAATGAAGAGCAAATTGTCATATCGATGCATAGCGTATACAGAACTCTGTACTGGCACAAGCACCTTGACAAAAGCCATGGATTGCAGCGACCATTCTACCACACCCTTATCATTTCCGGCGCTGTAGAATACATTATCTACCTGAGCATCTTCGAGCGCGTAGATAGGGTTTTGGTGACCGCTTAGGGTGTGCAGATGTGTGATCATATAATAACTGCTTTAGATTTAACTGAACTATTTTTTGTGGCGTCCTTCCAGATTAAGACCAATATCTGCAAGAGTTTTCCCTTTCTCCCTTAGCAAGACAAGCAGGTGAAATACCAAATCTGAGCTTTCGTTTATAAAATCAACATCGGTCTCATTGAGTGCTGCAATGACTGTTTCCACGCCTTCTTCACCAACTTTTTGTGCGATTTTGTTTAAGCCCTTGGCACGAAGTTTATTGACATAAGATTCTTCAGATGGGTTGTCATAACGGTCTTTGATGATCGCTTCCAGTTCGAAAATGAAGTTTTGATTGTAATTGGTTTTGAAGCAACTGCGGGATCCGGTGTGGCAGGTAGGGCCAACCGGACTTGCTTTGATTAAGATCGTATCGTTGTCACAATCCACATGTGTTTCTTTAACGAAAAGGAAGTTTCCGCTTTCTTCTCCTTTAGTCCACAGTCGGCTTTTGCTGCGGGAATAGAATGTAACTTTCCCTTCTGCCAGTGTTTTGTCCCAGGCTTCCTCATTCATATAGCCCAGCATCAATACTTCCAGGGTTTGCTCATCCTGTATAATTACAGGCACTAAACCCTGTGTTTTTTCAAAATCTATTTTCATAACCTTACCGGTATGTTGTGTTTTTTTAATTCTTGTTTCAAGAAGGGAATTGGGATTTCGCTGAAGTGAAAGACCGATGCGGCCAATGCGGCATCAACACCAGTTTCCAAAAACACTTCTGTAAAATGTTCCACTTTTCCTGCTCCGCCGGAAGCGATTACAGGGATATTAACGGAGCGGGCAATGGTGTCAAGCAATTTGCAATCGAAACCGTTTTTTGTCCCGTCATGGTCCATCGAAGTCAGCAGGATCTCTCCCGCACCCAGATTGGTTGCCTGTAAGATCCAGTGTTCAGTTTCCAATTCGGTGATTAATCTGCCGCCATTCAGGTGGACCATATTATGACCATCTACCAGTTTGGTGTCAACCGCAACTACAACAAACTGTACGCCAAAAGCTTTAGCCAGATCTTCAATGAGTTGTGGGTTTCGAACAGCTGCGGAATTGATGCTGATCTTGTCGGCACCTGCGTTCAAAAGTGCTTCGGCATCTGCAACAGAAGTAATGCCACCTCCGATGGTAAAGGGGATATTCAATTGCCTGGCCACAGATTTCACCATTTCGATGGTCGTCCCTCTCCGCTCATGTGTTGCAGTGATGTCTAAAAATACAAGCTCATCAGCACCCTGCTCAGCGTATTGCCAGGCCAGTTCCACCGGATCACCGGCATCCTTGAGGTCTACAAAGTTCACCCCTTTAACAGTGCGACCATCCTTAACATCCAGACAGGGGATAATACGTTTGCTCAGCATGCTTAGAGAGAGGTCATTTGCTTTAAATTCCAGTCTTTGATTTCTTCAATGGTAATTCTGTTCTCGTAGATTGCTTTGCCAACTACTACCGAACGGATGTCTAATGTAGCGAGTTCTTCAATATCAGCCATTGAGCTCACACCACCAGAAGCGATAAGTTTGATGAAAGGCGAGTGCTCCAATAGTTTTCTATATAGATCCATTGCTGCACCACCAAGTTTACCGTCTTTGTTGATGTCTGTACATAGAAAACGGAAGAAGCCAAGTTGTAAACATTTGTCTACGTAATCCATTAGCTTTATCGGTGAGCTTTCCATCCAGCCAGAATATTTGATGACTTCATCTAACACATCTATGGCGATCACAATTCGGTTTGCGTAGTCATATTTCTTGCCTACCTCAGTGCTGAGTTCCTGCAGGAAATCTGGGTTGGTGATGGCTTGTGTGCCCACGATTACCCGGTGTATTCCGGCATCCAACAGATCCGTAACCTGTTTAATGGTACGAATACCACCGCCGTACTGAACCCGCATATCGGTTTTTTTGATCACCTCAAATAGGTCTTTCTGATTGCTAAAGTCGCCTTTAGCACCATTCAAATCAATGATATGTATAAACTCTGTACCATTAGACCGGTAGGTCTCTATCATTTCGGCAATGGAAACGTCGTAAACTGTTTTCTGATTATAGTCACCTTCTGTAAGGCGAACAACCTTTCCATCTAAAATATCAATTGCAGGAATAATGTACATTTTATAGTTTTAAGTTTGAAAAATTCTTTAGTAAGCGCTCTCCGGCGGCTCCAGATTTCTCTGGATGAAATTGTACACCGTAGAAATTATCTTTTTGTACTGCTGCAGAGAATGGCATTCCATAGTTTGCAGTGGCGATGTCAAAAGTAGCGTTATATTCAATAAAGTACGAATGCACGAAATAAAATTGTGTTCCACTTCTAACACCCTCAAATAATGAATTGTTTTTATGGTCAATATCGTTCCAGCCCATATGTGGAATTTTAATTCCCTGAGCTTTATTGAACAACTTTGTTTTTACAGGGATGATGCCCATTAGCGTGGCGTCGCCTTCTTCTGAATGTTCAGTTAGCAACTGCATGCCTACACAGATACCAAGCACAGGTTTTTTCAGCGCGATGATAGGTGCTACCAATCCTGTTTGTTCCAGTTTGCGCATTGCTGCACCGGCATGACCTACACCAGGTATGATAATGTGGCTGTATTGGTTTAGTTCGACTTCGGTATTTACCATATTAAATGGGATGTTCAATCTTTCCAGTGCCGATGTTAGCGAAAAGATATTTCCAGCCCCATAGTTTACAATTCCAATCATTGTCTTATTTTGATTAAAGAACGAGCGATTTATGCGCTTTATTCTTGATCTTCCTATTATAGTATTCCTTTTGTACTCGGTAAAACCAGCTTATCCGGGTCGCGCTTTATCGCCACTTTAATGGCTTTGGCGAAAGCTTTAAATATAGCTTCAATTTTATGATGTTCGTTATCTCCTTCTGCTTTAATGTTCAAATTGCATTTTGCTGCATCGCTGAACGACTTAAAGAAGTGGTAGAACATCTCAGTAGGCATATCACCTACTTTTTCACGTTTAAATTCTGCATCCCAGACGATCCATGCGCGACCGCCGAAGTCGATTGCAGCCTGAGCGAGGCAATCATCCATTGGCAGACAGAAGCCATAACGTTCCAGGCCCAGTTTGTTGCCAATGGCTTTTGAAAAAGCTTCTCCCAGGGCAATTCCGGTATCCTCAATGGTATGATGTTCATCAATGTGCAGATCGCCGTTGGTTACGATCTTTAGGTCCAGGCTACCGTGACGTGCAATCTGATCCAGCATATGATCAAAAAAGTTAAGTCCGGTATGAATGTCTGCTTTCCCCGTTCCATCGAGGTCAATCTGGATGCTGATCTTCGTCTCGTTGGTATTGCGTTCGTGGGTAACCACTCGGCTTCCGGCCCTTAAAAAGGTATAAATGTCCACCCAGTCCTGCGTTTGCAGTGCAATGACATCAGCCAATGTATCCGCTTTTTCTAAAACTTCGTTCGCGCCAAGCAGGTCGTTATTGCGTAACCAGATCGCCTTTGCACCAAGGTTCTTTGCCAGGATGACGTCGTTGATGCGGTCGCCAATAACAAAGGAATTGGTCAGGTCATAGCCTTCCATCAGAAAATGCTGTAACAAACCGGTGTTGGGTTTGCGCGTTGGTGCATTTTCATGGGCAAAGGTTTTGTCAATGATCACTTCGTTAAATTCCACCCCTTCGCTTGCAAAAGTTTTAATAATAAAATTGTGTACCGGCCAAAAATTTTCTTCAGGGTGAGCGTCAGTACCAAGACCGTCCTGATTGGTGACCATGACCAGGTCGTAATCCAATTCTTTTGCAATCCTGGCAAGGTAGAACAATGCTTTGGGGTAGAACTCAAGTTTGGCGAAGGAGTCGATCTGTTCGTCCTCTGGTTCAGTGATCAGGGTCCCGTCTCTATCTATAAATAATACTTTCTTCATGTTTTAGGTTGGTTGGTTTATTGGATGTTCAGGCTGCGTCTAAGCGTGTCTAACAGAGTTATGTTTTCTTCGGTAGTTCCGATAGTGATCCGTAGACATCCTTCACATAAGGTAACCTTTGAACGATCTCTGATGATTATGCCTTCTTCTACCAAAAAGTTATAGGTGTCCAAAGCATTTTCTACTTCAATTAACAGGAAGTTTGCGTCTGAAGAATTTACTTTTTTGACGATTGAAAGGGTTTGTAGTGCATTACTTAATTTCTCCCGTTCTTCGACGGTAGTTTTAATCCATTCGTTAACCTGGTCAATGTTTTTTAACGCATCCAGTGCGATGTCTTGTGTGGCTTGGTTGATGTTATAGGGAGGTTTTATTTTATTGAGGATATCGATCACAGGTCTTGCCGCGAAGGCCATGCCTAATCGCAGTGCAGCGAGTCCCCAGGCTTTCGAGAAAGTTTGTAAGATCACTAGGTTTGGATATTCCATCAGTTCTTTGATGAATGTCCGCTGTCTGGAATAATTAATGTAAGCCTCATCAATGACCACGAGGCCGTTGAAATTGGTCAGTACGGTTTCAATATCAGTACGGACAATGGAATTACCGGTCGGATTATTTGGTGAGCAGATAAAGATCAATTTAGTATGTTCATCAATCGCTTCTGCAATACCGTCCAGGTCTAACTGAAAGTTTGGAAGCAGATTTACTTTACGCAGTTCAACATTATTGATGCTTGCTGATACCTCGTACATTCCATAAGTGGGTGGGAGGATGATCACGTTGTCTTGTCCCGGTTCGCAAAATGCGCGGAACAAAAGGTCGATCGCTTCATCACTGCCGTTTCCAAGAAAGGTGTTTTCAATGGGTACTCCCTTGATCTTACTGATGGCATCTTTCAGGTCGAGCTGCAATGGATCCGGATACCTGTTGTAATTCTTATCTATGCCTGTACCTGAGGTAAGCGGCGAGCCGTAACTGTTCTCGTTGGCATCCAAAAAAACTTTGGCCTGGCCTTTATATTCGTCTCTTGCTGTAGAGTAAGGGCGAAGATTTTTGATGTTCTCTCTTTGTAATTTATTGATATCCATTTTCAATGTCAAGTTTTTAAGTGGCGTGTCAACCGCTTATTTCAATTAATTGATTTTAAACGAATGCTTACCGCATTTTTATGTGCTTCCAGACCTTCCGCTTCGGCAAGAATTTCAACGGTATTTCCGATGTTCCGCAAACCATTTTCAGTGATGTGCTGAAAGGTGATCTTTTTAACAAATGAATCCATTGAAACGCCTGAATAGGCCTTTGCAAAACCACTAGTTGGAAGGGTGTGATTTGTTCCCGATGCGTAGTCGCCAACGCTTTCCGGAGTTAAGTTTCCAAGGAAAACTGAACCGGCATTGCTGATCAACGGAATCAACTGCTCAAACCTGTCGGCAGAAATGATGAGATGTTCCGGTGCATATACATTACTGAATGCCATGCCTTCTTCAAGTGTGTCAACCAGTACCGCATAGGAATTGGCTATGGCCTTTGCGGCTATGGTGCTCCTGGGCAAGTCGGCCGACTGCCTATCGATCTCCAC
>JAPSHM010000222.1 GCA_031179845.1 Pedobacter sp. | reverse complement strand
AAGTGTTTGTTCATGGTTGTTATTTGTTGCAAAACTAAAGAATCAAACGTAATAAAAGATATCTCTAGCATTAATAAGCGGTATTTTTTTTCCTTTCAACCAAAGGATCTGAAAAAAGAAAAGGCCCTCACCTAAGCGAAGACCTTTTTCTAACCAAACTAAACTATTTTTACTAAATCTTTCAACACTATTTTCAACCAGGCAATTGAAGCCAAATCTAAATAGACATCTAAAAATGGCTTTCTAGAAATAGAACTGTACACCCAATTTTGGAGCAAAGCTGTCTGCTTCTAAACCGAACTCATTTCTTTTGGCTTCAGATCCGGTGATTTCATTTTCAATTTTTGAATGGTTATATCCTAATCCGTTAACTGAAAATTCGATGCCAATTCTTTTTGTTGGAAAGAAGGCAAAACCCGGAGCAATATTTACACCGATGTCAGTAGTAGTAGCGGTTTTCGCGCCAGTGTCACCGTCGGCATTTACGATTTTGTTATTTCCGAACGACATGGGTACTGACAATTGTCCAAAGAACTTGAACTGATCAGACAAGCCTACATAGTAGCGACCAAATGGCGCAACTTTAAATGCCTGGTTTAAATTTAAGTCACTCACTTCCTTGTTGTAAGTATAACCCACTCCTGTACCTATAGCAATGTTATTGCTTACGAAATAACCAGCACTTGGAATAACATTGAAGCTGAAATCCGACTTATTCGCGCCGTCTACTTTTGAAGAGCTGAACCCAACACTTCCACCCAACATAATCTTACCTTTTTCAGTTTGAGCCTGTGAAGTGAATGCTAAACCTGCTACTGCAACCAATGAGAATAATAATTTTTTCATCTTTTTACGTATTTAATTTATAATCCGGTCATTTAAATAGCTGACCATTTACGTTTAATAGTCAATGTGTATGCCAAAGTGAAATGATTGATTAAGGTGACAAAAGGGTTGAAATTGATAACTTCCTAATTTATAATTCGATAAGAATTTCCGAAACAATGTTTATTATTTTGGGCTGACAATCCAACATTAATTGTGACAATTGTCCAATTCTAATGTCCAGTCATTTTGACTTTTAACCAAAGTTTGTCAGTATAAATTTTGTCTGTTTTGACATACATTGTCATAATTGTGGACAAAAAGCTGTCCTGCAAATGTAGTTTATCTCAAAAAAAACATAAATTCATAAATCATTGTACACGATAATGCGTTATGATAATATGAGGTTATTAATAGAGCGGAAGCCAGTTAAAGTTTATCCAGACCCTAAGCGGGTTATTGCAAGGTTTTTTTTTAATGGTGAAGAGAGGGCTATCGAGGTCGTTAAGCACGTAATGGCACTTTCAGAAGAAAGGGTATTCGGACTTATTTCACCGTTGTTACAAGAGTATTCCAAGCGTCACCGTAACATTACTAAGATACTTACCCGTCATTGTAAAAGGGTAAAAGAGTGTATCGACAAAGCCGGTTACGATTTTGAGACACTTGATAAGTACCAAAAATTACTACTTGGCTCTTATTTTACACACGAATATTCTATTGAGTCTGCAGCTTTTTTCAACCCTTCAGTAGTAGAAGATCCAGATCAGTCAGATCTTGTAGAAGGCGAAAAGAGACTCATCATTAGCTTCAGAGCAGTAGGCGAGGGCCATATTTCTTCTGTAGTGTTCAGGAGGGCATTGATCGACCGCAATCATAACATCACGGTAATTCCGGTAGGAAATTATATTGATGAAGCAGAGGTCGTAAAAAACGCCATCTACAACAAGAAGCTCTTCTTAAAGAAAGCTGCTGATTCCAGGATCGATATTGAAATCCTTGATGAAGTTGGTACCAAGCTTGATGAAAAGTTTGATTATGCAACGCTAAGGAAGCTAATTCTTGATTCGAAAAATCTGGAAGAGGATGTGGTCAGAAAACTCGAATACGATAAGGTACTTTGGTTGTCGGATACGTATCATGAGATCAGTTTCTCACGGGATACCGATATTTCAGATCGTGTCATCTTCCCAATATCAGAATTTGAGCGAAAAGGTATTGAAGATGCCCGGTTTGTTCGGTTTGTGAAAGATGACGGTAGTATCGTTTTCTATGCCACTTATACCGCCTTTGATGGTGCGATGATCATGCCGAAATTATTGCAGACTACCGATTTTTATGATTTCAAGATCAGTCCGCTTCACGGGATCGGCGCACAAAACAAGAATCTGGCTTTGTTCCCAAGAAAAATCAATGGTAAGTATGCCATGATGTCTAGGATCGATGGCTGGAACAATTATTTAATGTATTCGGATAAGCTTACAGTATGGGATAACCCTGTAAAATTACAGTCGCCCGTTTTCCCCTGGGAGTTCATCCAGATCGGCAATTGCGGCTCGCCAATTGAAACTGAAGCCGGATGGCTGCTTATTACCCACGGAGTGGGCCCTATGCGCCGCTATTGCCTCGGTGCAAGTTTATTCGACCTGGAAGACCCTTCCATCGAAATTGGCCGTTTAAATGAACCACTGGTGATCCCAAATACCGATGAACGTGAAGGCTATGTGCCCAACGTGCTTTATTCCTGCGGTTCGATCATCCATGATGGTGAATTGATCATTCCTTATGGTCTTTCAGATTATTGCTCATCTTTTGCCACAGTTAAGATGGATTTACTTCTTAAAAAATTAAAAAGTTCGGTTTGCGCGCTACGTGCTGAACCGTTGGTGGTAACAGATCATAAAATGTGATGATAAAGACCAATGTAGTCGCTCACCATTTTTTCTTTTGAGAATTTTGTAGCCGACCAATCCCTGCATTTCTGCCGGTTGATCCGGTGCAATTGGGTTACAGCGGCCACTGCATCATTGATATCGTCGACCAGGAAACCAGTTTCCTGGTCGACGATCAATTCAGACATAGAACCTCTGTTAAAAGCAATGACCGGCGTACCACACAACATGGCCTCTGCTACACTCAATCCAAAAGGCTCATCGAAACTAATTGGATGGAGCAATGCCGCTGCCCGGCCCAACAATTCATTTCTTTTTTCTGGTCCGGCAGATCCGATGAAAGTGATGTCGGAATTCAAGAATGGCTCAACCTGCTCCCGGAAATAGTGTTCATCCTGAATGATGCCTGCAATAATCAGCTTTTTTTTGCTCTTCTTTGCGATCTCTATCGCTTCGGCTGTACCTTTATGCGGATGGATCCTCCCAAAAAATAACAGGTAATCATCCGCGAAATTGTTAAACTCAAACTCATCGGTATTCAGCCCATTGTAAACTGTCGCAAGATAATCCAGGTCGGGATGCCTGTTGGCATTGCTGATCGATGCGTAATAGCCCAAGCCATTGTATTTACGGTAAACTGCTACAATTTTTTCCGATGAAAAACCATGTATCGTGGTCAGCACCGGTGTTTGGATCAGGCGCGAATAAGTCAGGGGTAGGAAGTCATAGTGGTTATGAATGAGGTCAAACTGGTCTGCCTTTTCCATCAGGTTGCTGATATGCAGGCATTCTACAACTTTAGCATCCTGATCTCTTTGTTCCTCGTACCCCTTATCAATTACATAATCGAGCGTTGCGCCAGTTACGGAATCCCCTGTAGCAAACAACGTGACCTCTATTCCCGCCGCAACCAGGCCTTCGGTAAGATTTGAAGCCATTTGCTCCCAGGGGCCATAGTGGCGTGGAGGAGTTCTCCAGGCCACGGGCGATAATACTGCTATCTTCATACCTGCGGCAGCTGCTAGCTGAATATTTCTTTTCTGACATCTGCCAGGTCGCTGTTCCTCACGTATTCATATTCAAATTCAAGACCTTTCAATACATATAGATGGGAAATCCAATAGGCCAACGTGCTTTCCGCACCTTGATTGCGGTTTACACCGTGACGCTGCAAACCGTCTCCACATCCCCTTGTTTCATGATCATATAATGGCAATTTCAAACTGTTCTCGCCTAAAAACCATTGATAACACAAATACATTTGCTTGATATAAGTAAGGTCGTGTGTGATTTCGTAGGCTTTGTAATACATCAGCACCATGGCCATCGTTTCAATCGCCTGCTGATCATATGCTGGCATTTCCCCACCATTGTCATACAGCCATCCATCGTTTCCAACCGGATTCAAATATCCTTGTATTAAAGTTTTCTGACTGAGATACGCCATGGATTCCAAAGCGATATCCAATGATTCTTCATCTTTTGATGCCTGGTAATGGCACAACAGCGCCAACGGTAAAATGGCATTGTCATAGGTCATTTTTTCTTCAAACCAATGCCAGTGCCCATTTTTATTCGAACGGTAAGCCTCCTTAAGTTTGGCTGCAAGCTCGTCGAACTCATTGCTAATCTCCTCATTCCCTGGGTTCGCTTTCAAAAAGCTACTGAGGCCGATCATCGTATTGCCCATGCCCCTCAGGTGTGTCAAAAATTTGAAGTGGGGCACCGATTTGTGGAACAGCTCAGTGGCGAACTCACGGTACGAGTTATTCGGTGCATTGTCGATCAGGTAACCCAGCGACCATACGGTCCTGCCGAAAGAATCTTCGGAGCCCACTTCGTCCAGGTATTCTCTTGTAAAGCTTAAGAAATTACGGAAATTGCCATCATCACACTGCATATATTGAATGTAACTAAGGTAGATTGGCAGCAGCTCCAGTGCAACTTTACTTTTGGTTTGCTGATAGGCCAAGATTGCCATGATCAATGCGCGGGCATTATCGTCCAGACAATAACCTTCCTTCAGGTTCGGAATACCGTACTTAGCGTGTTGTACAATCCCGGTATCATCTGTAAGCCGCTGAATATGCGCCATACTAAAGGATGGCATGGCATCAGGATCTATGATTTGTTTGTTGTTGTCTTCTTTCTCTGCCAGTGATTTATAGATCGCTTCGTCCAGAACATCGATAAATACCTGTCCGGTGCTTGGCCAGCGCAAATGCAGACCGTACTCAAAAGCGTTGGTTTTTAATTGCTTGAGCTTGTCCGTATCTTCAAACAATTCGTTAACGATACCTGCAAGTGCATCTGAATCTTTAAAATCAAATAACCTTCCCCGATTTTCTGCAAGCAGTTCCTGGGCGTGCCAATAGGGAGTAGAGATGACAGCTGCTCCAGCGCCAATCGCATATGACAGCGTACCGCTGGTAATCTGCGCTTCATTCAAATATGGCGTAATGTACATGTCGCAGGCTGTCAGGTAATCGAACAACTGCTCCTCAGAGACAAACTTATTGATAAAGGTAAGATTGTCTTCTACATTAAGCTGTCTTGCAAGCTTTTTCAGACTTTCCCGATACTCTTCACCCGAATTCCGGATCACCCCTGGATGGGTTGCCCCCAAGACCACATACATTACATCCGGGTTTTTCGCAACAATGGCTGGTAACGCCTGTACGACTGTTTCCAGACCTTTATTCCTACTGATCAAGCCGAACGTAAACAATACTTTTTTATTCTTAAACGCAAGAGTTTCCTTTACTGGATTGTTTTCCTTTGGTTCTAGATCAGGTACACCATGCTCTATCAATTGAATTTTATTAAATGGAATTCCATAGATGCTCGTCAGAAATCCCACGGCCCGGTGGCTCATGACTACGATTCTGGACGAATATTTTGCGATTTCCCTGATGATGGTCAGCTGCATAAAACTGGGGTCCTTCAAAACGGTATGTAAAATAGTGACCAATGGTTTTTGCAGCCGGGCAATAAGTGGGAGGATGTAAACTCCGTTTTCTCCGCCATAAATGCCAAATTCGTGTTCCATAACACAGGCATCCACAAAACTGGTATTGATATAATCGGCTGCACGAATGTAATCTTTCTGGTTCTCCTGTCTAATCTTATATTGTACTTCGGGAGGATATTCGTAGGTATCTAAGTGCTCAGAGTCGTTCATCGCTACCACATAGCTGTCTTCAGAAACGGCTGTTTTGTCGTAGCCAATTGCGCGAAGCAGGTTATGATTAAACGTAGCGATGCCACATTCACGCGGCGGATAGCTGGATATATATGCGATTTTCATAATGGTAAGGAGATCTTATTAAGACAAAACAAAGTAGGAGGGAAATTGTTCTATTATCCTTGTTTATTATTTTAAAAATAATGAAATCCCACAAATTTTTGAGTTTTTGTATAAAAAGCCGCAGACATCTTGATAATTTTGTAATTCAGGATGTCTGCGGTAATAATCGGTTGCTGTTTTAATCGTTGTTTATAAATACAAACTGGTGATTAAACATGTCCAGCTTGATCTTACTGTCTTTGTCTACTTTTCCGGCTAGTATTTCTTTGGAAAGCTCGTTCAAAATACGTTTTTGGATCACCCGTTTCAATGGTCGGGCACCAAACTGTGGGTCATAACCCAATTCAGCCAGCCAATCCAGGGCATCCTGCGAGGCTTCCATCTGGATGCCCATCTCTGCAAGTGTATCCTGAACATGTTGAAATTGCAGATTCACGATATCTCTGAGTTCGTCGCGATTCAAGGGGGTAAACATGATCAGTTCATCAATTCTGTTCAAAAACTCTGGTCTGATCGTCTGCCTTAACAGTTCAAAAAGTTCATTTTTAGTTTTCGCGACCACTTCATCCCGGTTTTCATCATTAAGATATTTGAAGTTCTCCTGAATTAAGTGAGAGCCGATGTTGGAAGTCATGATGATGATGGTGTTCTTGAAATTCACCACCCGGCCTTTGTTATCAGTTAGCCTTCCATCATCTAAAACTTGCAATAGAAT
>JAPSHM010000221.1 GCA_031179845.1 Pedobacter sp. | reverse complement strand
GTACCGCAATGCTTTGCTATGTTACCCCAAAAGAACACCTGGGCTTACCAAATAAAAAAGATGTTAAAGACGGGGTGATCACGTACAAGATTGCTGCACATGCGGCCGATCTGGCTAAAGGACACCCAGGAGCGCAATATCGCGACAACGCATTAAGCAAAGCAAGGTTTGAGTTCAGGTGGGAAGATCAGTTCAACCTTTCACTGGATCCGGATACTGCCAGAGAATTTCATGATGAGACGCTCCCGGCTGATGGCGCCAAAATAGCACATTTCTGTTCCATGTGTGGACCGAACTTTTGTTCTATGAAGATCACTCAGGATGTAAGGGAATATGCCGCAAAGCAAGGCGTCGATGAACAGGAAGCAATTGAAAAAGGGATGGCCGAAAAATCGAAAGAATTTACCGAGAAAGGAAGCGAAATTTATTTGTAGTTCACCTTATAGACAGCAACCACTAGAGAGCATCCAATAGAGATTTAATCAATATACAGATTGATCAAAATAAAGATTAACCAATATTACCTTTTCAGATGAGATTAATTGTCGTGTCAGATCCTGCCTATTTTCCTGAAGAGGCCAACGTAATCGAACAGCTTTTTGATGCTGGTCTGTCGGTATTTCATTTAAGGAAACCTGGCAGCGATAGGCAGGCTTATCGCAACTTGATCACTGAAATTCATGAGCGCTATCACGATAGAGTCGCGCTGCACCATTTCCATGACCTCCTTTCTGAATTCAAGGCGATTAAACGGCTTCATTACCCAGAATCCAATAGAAAGCAGATGGAGGAAAGCGAGGATTTTGAAGAACCGGTTTTGAGGTACTGCATCAGGAGTACTTCGATCCATAACTCGGAGGAGCTGGAAGAATTAAAAGGTTTTGATTATACGTTTTATGGTCCAGTGTTCAACAGCATATCTAAACCCGGATATCAAGGGATTGCTGCTGTTGACACGGTGCTTCCTAAGCGTAAAAGCAATGTTGAAGTGATCGCACTTGGCGGAATCGCGCCGGAAAAAACTGAACAGTTGAAGCGTATGGGGTTTGATGGAATGGCAGTTCTTGGTGCGATATGGAAAGATAAAACGCGGGCCCTTTCAAATTTTAAAAAAATGCTTACCGCAGTACAACGTATGAACATTGAATTTGAGGTTTAAGATGAAATCTACACTAGCGCAAAGACCTTATGTAATGAGTATCGCTGGTTTTGACCCCAGTGGAGGTGCCGGGCTTTTGGCCGATATCAAGTGCTTCGAGATGCAAGAGGTTTATGGATTCGGAATTTGCACCGCGTTGACCGTACAAACGGATCGGGAATTTCTAAAGAACGACTGGCTGAGTGCCACGCAGATCATTGATCAGATTGCGCCTTTGATCAGTCAGTTTAAAATATCAGCGGTTAAAATTGGACTGATCAAAGACCTAAGTGTCATCATGGAGGTGGTTACCTATCTTAAAGAAACTGACCAAAACATACAGATTGTAATGGACCCGGTTCTAAAAGCCAGTGCAGGATATGCATTTCACGATTGGGAAAATGGATTCAAGGAATTACAACCGGTTTTGGAGCAAATTGATTTGATCACTCCTAATTTTCCGGAAATGATGACACTAGGTGGAAGGCGGGAAGTATTTGCTACTGCAGAGACCTGGGCAACGCATGTACCCGTACTGCTTAAAGGCGGGCATGCAGAAACGAATACCGGTACGGATTATCTGTTTGCCAACGGAAAGAGATATGAAATGAAACCAGGTGATCAGCCTGTTTATCAAAAACATGGATCAGGATGTGTGCTTTCCTCTGCAATAACCGCGCAGCTGGCAAAAGGCGCTTCCATGCAGGAAGCATGTGCCTTAGCGAAAAAATATGTTGAACAATTTTTAACCAGCAATACATCCCTTTTGGGCTACCACAAATTATGATAGATAGATTACATTATATTTCCCAGGCACCAGAGGGTAGCAGTCACATTGCGGCCATTGAAAACGTTTTGGTTGCCGGAGGCAAATGGATACAACTCAGGGTAAAGAACCTAACTGAAGAAGAAGTTTTACCACTGGCTATCGAAGCTGTAGCTTTGTGTAAACAGTATGGCGCAAAGTTAATCGTAAATGATTTCCCATTGGTGGCTTTAAATTCCGGTGCCCATGGTCTGCATTTAGGCCTGGACGATATGCCCATTGCGGAAGCAAGAGCGTTAGTAGGCACAGAGATGATCATTGGAGGAACGGCAAACACATTAGCACACATAGAATTACGCGTAAAAGAAGGTGCGGACTACATTGGATTAGGTCCGTTTCGGTTTACGAATACCAAACTAGATCTAAGTCCTGTAATTGGCCTACACGGCTATATTGACCTGATGGAACAATCGAAACAATTGGGTATAAGTCTGCCCATTATCGCAATTGGCGGGATTCAATCGGCCGACATTTCGTTGTTGAGGAAGACAGGCATTCATGGAGTAGCCGTTTCGGGGGCCCTGACAAGCAAGTCAAATATGGCGAATGCCATACAGGAGCTACAGCAGCAATTGAATGCTACTGTACATTAAAATTTAAAGCATATGTTAAAAATAGCAGATAAAATATTTAAATCACGCCTTTTTACAGGCACCGGGAAGTTCAGCTCCGCCCTGCAGATGGAGGAATCTTTGCTGGCATCAGGTTCCGAGTTGGTAACCATAGCGCTTAAAAGAGTGGACTTACAGGCAAACGATGATGACATCTTAACGCATTTAAAACATCCGCATATCAACCTCCTCCCGAATACTTCTGGAGTAAGGAATGCGAAAGAAGCTATTTTTGCGGCCCAGATGGCCAGAGAAGCCTTGGAAACCAATTGGGTGAAACTGGAAATCCATCCTGATCCGAAATACCTGATGCCAGACCCAATAGAGACGTTAAAGGCCACAGAAGAATTGGCGAAACTTGGATTTATCGTATTGCCATACATTCATGCCGACCCAGTTCTATGTAAACGCCTGGAAGATGCCGGCACCGCTGCGGTAATGCCCTTGGGATCGCCAATCGGAAGTAACAAAGGCCTGAGAACAATTGATTTTCTGGAAATCATCATCAGTCAGAGTAAAGTTCCGGTGATCGTAGATGCTGGTATCGGAGCACCTTCAGATGCTTGCAAAGCCATGGAAATTGGTGCGGATGCAGTTTTGGTCAATACCGCCATTGCCGTTTCTGGTAACCCGGTCCTGATGGCAGAAGCCTTTAAAATCGCTGTTGAATCAGGAAGAATGGCATTTGAAGCTAAACTGGGTGGAGTTGGCACACAAGCAATTGGGACCAGTCCCCTAACCTCATTTTTAGACTAGCTTTGTTATGAGTAGTTTCAATGAAATTTTTGAACAGTGCAGCTGGGAAGACACCAGCAAAAGTATTTACGCAAAAACGGATGCCGATGTAAAGCGTGCGCTTTTGGCCCGCAAAAGGACGCTGGAAGATTTTAAAGCGCTCATTTCGCCAGCTGCTGCACCCTATCTGGAGGAAATGGCGCAGATCAGTCAGCAATTAACCAGAAAACGTTTCGGTCAGGTTGTCCAAATGTATGTCCCGTTATATCTTTCCAATGAATGCAACAACATTTGTACGTACTGCGGTTTTAGTTACGACAATAAGGTAAAGCGCAAAACCCTCTCCCCTATGGAAATCATGCAAGAGGTGGCTGCGATTAAGGAAATGGGCTTTGACCACGTGCTATTGGTTACGGGTGAAGCCAACCAAACTGTTCACACAGCATATTTCAAACAGGTACTCCAGTTAATCAGGCCACATTTTGCACACATCTCGATGGAAGTACAACCTTTGGATTACGAAGAATATGAGTCGCTGAGACCATATGGCCTGAATACTGTGCTGGTGTACCAGGAAACCTATCACGAGGAAGATTACAAAAAACATCACCCCAAGGGTAAAAAATCAAATTTCCAGTATCGCCTGGAAACACCAGACAGGTTGGGAAAAGCGGGTATGCATAGAATAGGCTTAGGAGTCCTGATTGGGTTAGAGGACTGGCGCACAGATTCTTTTTATACAGCCATGCATCTGGACTATTTGGAAAAAACATACTGGAAAAGCAAGTACAGCATCTCATTTCCGCGACTCAGACCTTTTAGCGGCGGTTTGGAACCAAAAATAGCGATGAGCGACAGGGAATTGGTACAATTGATTTGTGCATACCGCCTTTTCAATGAAGAAGTGGAACTGTCAATATCTACCAGGGAGTCGCACTCGTTTAGAGACAATATCATAAAATTAGGCATAACTGCCATGAGCGCAGCTTCTAAAACAAACCCTGGCGGATATGTGGTAGAGCCGCAATCTCTGGAACAGTTTGAGATTTCCGATGAACGCAGCGCATCGGAAATAGCAGAAATGATCGCCAGACAAGGCTATGAGGCGGTATGGAAAGATTGGGACATCAGCTTATGAGACGATACGACAGACAGATTATATTACCGGAAATTGGCATCGCAGGTCAGCAAAAATTAGCGAAAGCGAACATTTTGATCATTGGTGCAGGCGGATTGGGCTGCCCTTTGCTGCTATACCTTGCAGGAGCAGGAATTGGGCATATCGGTCTTATTGACAATGATGTGGTGGAAGAAAGCAACCTTCACCGTCAGGTTTTGTATCACACCGCCGATATTGGAAAATACAAATCAGATGTTGCTGCTGCCAGGCTTGAGCTTTTCAATCCAGATGTAAGGTTCAGCTCCTACCCTGTCAGGTTAACGAGTCAGAATGCGGCCGAACTGATCGGCAGGTATGATTTGATCATCGACGGTTCAGATAACTTTCATACCCGATACCTCGTAAACGACACTTGCGTTCTTCTGAAAAAGCCGCTGGTTTTTGGATCTATCTACCAATTTGAAGGTCAGGTGTCTGTTTTCAATCTTAACGGTGGTCCAGATTACCGTTCCCTCTATCCTGAACCCCCTTCGCCAGATGAAGTTCCAAATTGTGCTGAAAGTGGTGTAGTTGGTCCTTTACCAGGTATAATAGGAAGCATCATGGCCAATGAGGCCATCAAAATAATCTGTGATTTTGGTGAAGTGTTATCCGGACAATTGTTTGTCTTCAATGCATTGAACAATTCAAGTAGCTTGTTCAAGTTCAGTAAGGCGATTGCAAAAAAAACAAATAAATTAAACACTTTAGTAGCGTCAGAAAAGTCAGTTGAAATAATAGAATCAATTGAACTTGAAAGACCCATTGAGCCTAGAAGACCAATTCACCCTAAAAAACCAATTGAAACTGAAAAGCCAATTGAAACTAAAAAGTTACTTGAATCTAAAAGAGCTGAAGAACTTGACTTACAAACCCTTGAGCAATGGAACGCTGCTGGTATCCCGTACCAATTGATCGATGTCAGAGAAGCCGACGAATATGAAGCTAATAATATCGGCGGCAAAAACATTCCGCTTTATAGACTGAGCGGTCATTTAACCGAATTGTCCGATCATCAACGAATTGTATTTTGTTGTTCGGCCGGAAAACGGAGCAACATTGCCATCCAATTGTTCAAATCCCAATCAAAAGCAGAACTCTACTCTTTAATTGTTCCATCAAGGTCAGTACTCTCCTGAGTAACAATCAAAATTTCTATAAATAAGTAACATTCCTGACCGCATTGATAGGTATTCGAATTAATTTGAAAAAAAATTACCAATATGTTTGAGATCTAATATAGACTTGCAATAATCTAATCTTTGACCAATTATTAACCAAAACCAATTGTAGTATGGAAACAAATGTTCAAAACAAAGAATTATTGCCTAAAAAGTACAAGATCCAGGAATGTATCGAAAATTTAAAAAGAAATGAGTACCGCATCATTATCAAAGCGATCCCCAGCATCATCGGTAAAGGTGCAACAACGTTCTACAATTACAGGGACATTTTAATCGATGATAAAGAGGACATTCCATTTAAAATTGTCCGAAAGCTTGAAATTCTTTTTGGTCTGGAAAGCGGAGGACTGGAAACAAAAAAAACCGATGGTAATCATTACTCACAAATTGTCGAACAACATAGAAAACGATAGAAGAATGCTACCTTTGTGGCATGATAGCAATAGGACAGTATAACGACCTTAGAATTGTAAAAAAAACGGAAGAAGGATTAATTCTTACAGAAGGTGAGAAAGAGGTAATCCTGCCCTATGTTGATGTCCCACAAAACGCGGAAATAGGTGAAAACATAAATGTATTTGTTTTCATGCAAAAGGACGGCCGTTTACAGGCTACCACGAAGAGGCCCCTGGCCTGCGCGGGCGACTTTGCTTATTTAACAGTTGTGGACGAGGCTGAGGATGGGGGTGCATTTATGGACATTGGCCTCGGCAAAGATATCTATGTTCCTAGTCGTGAGCAAAAACGCCCTATGTATAAAGGTGATAAACACGTTGTTTATGTCTTTGTAGATGAAAGCAATGACCGTATGTTGGCATCTTCTAAACTTGTAAATTATGTTGAAGAGGAAGATATCGACCTGGAAGAAGGTGATGAAGTGAGCTTATTGATCGTGGACCGTTCGGATCTTGGCTATAACGCCATTATAGATAATAAATATATTGGCTTGTTGTATACCAATGAATTGTTTGATGAATTGAGCCCGGGAGAAACGCGTAAAGGATGGATTAAAAAGATTCGTGTGGTGAACTCATGGATGTCACAATACCGGCCGCGGCCGGCCGGCCCGTTACGGTTGGCGCCAGCCGCGGGA
>JAPSHM010000022.1 GCA_031179845.1 Pedobacter sp. | reverse complement strand
GCAGGTCTTTCTGTTCACCCCTCCCCCCACTTTACCCGTGGCCCCCCAACAACCCACCCGCTTTTAACTTCGCGGTCTAATTGAAGCAGATGGCTTGATCGGGGCCCAGGTCAATCGTCGGTGAAGGGATGAACCTAATCACCTGCGTTGCAATAGGAGTGGTTCCGCAATTATTGGTATGCTGTAGCGTAACCGTATATGTCTTAAATTCATTGAATGTTATAATCGGATACTTGGTGTGGAGATCCCCGTTTGAAATCGTGTAATCACCCCCTGTTATTGACCAGGTATAGGTGTTGGGAAGGTCATTAAAGGTTCCAGAGAAAGTGGTATAGGTGGGGCTTGTTGGATCCCCATTGTCGAACCGGTAAGCGCCCGGACTACAAAGCGAAATGTCCGGAGAAAGTGTAGCGGTAGGAACAGTATTTACAATTATCCTTTGCTTCGGGCTGACCACTTCACCGCAGGTTGGATTAATGACCACCAGGCTAAGGTCATAGACACCGGGTGTTTCAAATCTAAATTGTGGGGTCTCACTACGTATGCTAGTTCCACCTGCAAAATCTGGCCGTGCCCCACCTGTTACAAGGTCCACAACCCACCTGTAATTCTTGTCCGTAGTACAGGTATTATCAATGTCAGATGTGTTTGTAGGTGTAAGAATTGAATTTGCACAAATGGTTACAGGTGTTGCCCCTGGCAGGGTAAACCTGGCAACTGGCGGTCGTTGAACACAAATCGGTATTTCAATGGTACTGGGCGAGCAGGTTGAAATACCGTTTGATGCTTCAAGTTTGATGACATGCCGCCCTGCCACCGTTGGGGTATAAATGAAAGGTTGATTGCCTGTAGGTTGGTTTGCTGCGATTACCCCGTCTACATACCAGGTGAAATCCATTCTTGTTGAACAATCAAACCTGGTCCCTCCGCTGGATGTATTATTAAAAACCATATCCACGTTCAAGCAGCCAATCACTGTAGACGTTTCGAATTCCGCTACTGGCTTCAAAAAGACTTGAGCATAGGCAGTAGTAGAAGCGGTAATTCCGCATATAGGGCTTAAGGCCGAGATGGTAGCTTTGAAGGAATTTGTGATCGTTCCATTTCCCCCTTGAATCGGATCCTGACCGCATGAACTGGAAGTATACCGATGTGTGATTCTGGAAGAGTTGTTCAGGATGTCAGCAAGCGTTAAGTCGCTGCTGGTTCCATCGCCCCAGCTCACCCGATAGATTACTTGAGGGTCGTTGTTTATAATTCCGCCTCCGGATACCGTAATTCCAAAAGAAATGTCCGCCATTCCGCCAATTCCGTCAATACAACCTCTGCTTTGACCTAGATCTTGAATATTTACGACGATATCATTATTGTGCAACGTGTAAGTTCTGGCTGATTTTATGAGCTGTCCACCTATCAATGTAGAGGCCGTCACCTTGACCGCATAGGTGCCCCGTGCTAACCCAGTAATGGTCAGTCCTGTTGGTAGTTCGGTATATGTTGTTGAGTTACCCGTAGCTACGTTAGTGACAACAATTGTGGTCGTTGTGTTTCCGGTCGCATTGCTTCTTAACTTAACCGTTTTATTATCTCCAGCTTCGCCGGCTGGGCAAAATCCGAGGTGGTCACCGGTGATCAAATTTGAAAGGTTTTCTTGAGTCAGTGTAACCGGATTGTTTGTGACCGCATTAATGGTGATCGTTCCGGGAATGTCTGTTACCGTTGCAGTTGGATCATTGGCCGGATTAGTGGTCCTTATTCTCAACTTATATCCAGATCCCGGAATAAGATTAGCTGGGATCACTCCATTTATGCCCGTGGTATAAAAACTGCGGAATGTTCCTAACAAAGTTCCCTGTCCAATAAAGTTGCCGGTAGCATCAGACAAGTACAGTTCAAAGATATTGTCGGGTGGCAAATCTGACAAGTTATTTGGAAAGCTAACCGGAACAGTAATGGTACTACCATTGCCATAAGGGCCGGGGTCGACCGCGCCAATAATCAGCTGAGCGTAAACTTCAGACACTGGAAAAAAAAGGAGAGCAGTTGCTAATAAAAGTAACTGTTTAATCATATAACGCGCGATGCTGTATAAAAGTAACTAATTTCCCACTTGAAAGTTTACATTATTTTGATGAAATACAATAAAATAAAAAAAACCACAGGATGTCCTGTGGTTTTTCAATAATATATTTGGGTTACTGACTACATCATGCCACCCATGCCGCCGCCGCCCATTGGAGGCATACCGCCACCAGCTGGAGCTTCTTCAGCATCATCAGCCAATACAACTTCAGTTGTTAACAACATTGCTGCAATAGATGCTGCGTTTTCTAATGCTACACGACCAACTTTAGTCGGATCGATAACACCAGCTGCAATCAGGTTTTCATAAACGTCAGTACGTGCATTGTAACCGTAGTCACCAGTGCCTTCCTTAACTTTTTGAACCACGATAGATCCTTCAATACCTGCATTTTGGCAGATTTGACGTAACGGCTCTTCGATCGCACGACGGATGATCTGGATACCAGTTGTCTCGTCGTCATTAGCGCCTTTCATACCTTCCAATGCTTCGATAGCACGGATGAAAGCAACACCACCACCAGCAACAATACCTTCTTCAACCGCTGCACGTGTTGCATGCAATGCATCATCAACACGGTCTTTCTTTTCTTTCATTTCAACTTCAGAAGCTGCGCCTACGTAAAGAACGGCAACACCGCCAGCCAATTTAGCCAAACGCTCTTGTAATTTTTCTTTATCGTAATCAGATGTAGTTGTCTCAATTTGAGCTTTGATCTGGTTTACACGTGCTTTGATGTCTTCAGACTGACCAGCACCGTTGATGATCGTTGTATTGTCTTTATCAACAACAACTTTCTCAGCAGTACCTAAGTAAGTAAGGTCAGCATTTTCCAATTTATATCCTCTTTCTTCAGAGATCACTGTACCGCCAGTTAAAATTGCGATGTCTTCCAACATTGCTTTTCTTCTATCACCGAAGCCTGGAGCTTTAACAGCAACAACTTTCAGTGAACCGCGGATCTTGTTTACAACAAGTGTAGCCAAAGCTTCACCATCCAGATCTTCAGCAATGATCAATAAAGGTTTACCAGTTTGAACTTGTTTCTCCAATACAGGCAACAATTCTTTCATGTTGCTGATCTTTTTATCATAGATCAAAATGTAAGGGTTTTCTAATTCCGCTTCCATTTTATCTGCATTAGTTACGAAGTATGGAGACAAGTAACCACGGTCAAATTGCATACCTTCAACTGTTTTTACTTCAGTTTCAGTACCTTTTGCTTCTTCAACAGTAATTACACCATCTTTACCTACTTTGCCCATTGCTTCAGCAATTAAAGCACCAATAACTTCATCATTGTTAGCTGAGATCGAAGCTACCTGCTTGATTTTGTTATTGTCTTCACCTACAGTTTGCGACTGAGATCTTAAATTTTCAACGATGGCAGTAACAGCTTTGTCGATACCACGTTTCAAATCCATAGGATTTGCACCTGCAGCAACGTTTTTAATTCCCGCTGTAACAATTGCCTGAGCTAGAACAGTTGCAGTTGTCGTTCCGTCACCTGCGATATCCGCAGTTTTAGAAGCTACTTCCTTAACCATTTGTGCACCCATATTTTCAATTGGATCCTTCAACTCAATTTCTTTGGCTACTGTAACACCATCTTTAGTGATTGCAGGTGAACCAAACTTTTTGTCGATAATTACATTACGACCTTTTGGGCCTAAAGTTACTTTTACCGCATTGGCCAAAGTATCAACACCTCTTTTCAGGGCGTCACGGGCTTCTACATTATATTTTACTTGTTTTGCCATTGTTTTTTAATAGTAAGTATCTGCTGGTACGGACCATAATGGTTCGGTATACCTTATCCGATACTGTGATTCACTGATTAATTAATTCGTTTTTTAACTAAGAGGCCGGTTGGCCCTGCTAATTGGATATCTGGTACTAAGAAAGTACCGCGTAGATATCACTTTCACGCATGATCAAATAGTCTTTACCATCTATAGGAAGCTCTGTGCCACCGTATTTGCCATAAAGAACAACGTCACCTACTTTAACTGTCGGTTTTTTACCTTCTGAATCTTCGTCAGAAACAGATACAACAGTTCCTTTCGATGGTTTTTCTTTTGCAGTGTCAGGAATATAGATTCCAGATGCTGTCTTTTCTTCTGCCGCAGCAGGTTCAACAATAACTCTGTTTGCTGTACCTGAAATGGGTTTAAGGTTTAAAGCCATAACTTGATATTAATTATTTTATAAGTTAAAAAATTTTAAATTAGTATTAACTACTCGGCATGGTTCTATCAGTTTTTATGCCAATACAATTTTGCTTGACAAATTTGCACAGCCTGTCAGCAATGATATTTCCAGAAAGTGGTTTTGTGTCAGAGTGGCAGAAAATAAATAAGCCCGATATGATTCATACCGGGCTTATTCTATAAGGTTAAATGTGACTACTTTGCAGTGTCTGCCGGAGCAGGTGCCGGAGCTGCCTGACCTCCGATAGGAGAGGGAGCTTGTGTTTTGTCCAAATGTTCCTGGATCTTCGAGTCTGCACCAGTTGATGAACCGCCTGATTTAGCAATTGCTGTGATCGACAAGGTGATCACTACAACCAACGCTAATAAAACCCAGGTGCCTTTTTCAAGAACATCACCCGTGCGCTGAACACCGAACATATTGCTGCCCGAACCACCTGTAGCCAAGCCACCGCCTTTAGGGTTTTGTATCAGAACAAACAGGCCTAAAGCAACGCAAATAATGATTAATAGAATAATTAAAAAAAGCATAGTATGTTATGTTGTTAAATTTTCTTTTCTATAGATTGGATAAGATCGGCAAAGTAACGGCTTTTTTCTGGAAACTTCAAACTTAATTTTTCGTAGGTTTCAATTGCCTTATCATAAAGCATCTGCTCAATGTAGATCATCGCTAAGGTCTCAGATACCAGGTCATTGTGATCTTCCGCACTTTTCTTAGCCTTATTTTCGTTGTCAATTTGTTCGGGCTTCGGCGGACTGATCTGCGGGTCGTTCTTAATGAAACTTTCTATAATCTCATCGCCTTTACTCTGGTTCCGAAATCCATCAGTAGTATAAGCTAGTCCTTCGTCGTCTTTGAAGGGGCTTTGTAAATGAAAGATATGCTCTACATATTGATGCTGTAGTTCTCCCTGGAGTTGTGGTATCATCCCAGGCCGGCCGTCTGCCTGCTCATTTTTTTTTAAAGATGCATATGGCTGAAATATTTGCTCGTGTTCTTTTCTTGTTTTGGCCAGCCACCATAAAAATGTATAAGGAAGCTGATCATCATCATATTTGCTAATGATAACAGGCTCTTCTTCAATTGATCGGTCCCGAAGTTTCGATGCTTCA
Source organism: Pedobacter sp. (assembly GCA_031179845.1). Taxonomy (GTDB): domain Bacteria; phylum Bacteroidota; class Bacteroidia; order Sphingobacteriales; family Sphingobacteriaceae; genus Pedobacter. Next base: position 19,534 of record JAPSHM010000022.1, on the reverse strand, counting down.
AAACTAGGATGTTCCTGATCAGGGATCACCGTTTCACCGATAAAATTCTCCTGAAAGGCGAAAAAATCTGTGGATACAATGTTTTCCATCACCAGGCCATCTTCCGGATTTGAAGACTCCTCAGGTAAGTTGTAATCCCTGATATTCACCTCGCCTATCTCTTCGAATACCTCTTGTTCATCAGCCTGGTCCGCGTCTAAATTAGATTCCGCAGGAACTTCGTCAAGTGCTGCCGTCCCAATCAACTCAGGCTGGTTGGCAACATCCTCAGTAGAAGTCGGATAAATAACCTTAAAATGCGCACGCGGCAATTCATCCGGGGCATGGAGCAAATTGTGTAGCAAATGCCCGTTCGTGTACAACGCTGCGGTGGCAAGACTTTCATTTTGCTCAGGGGTATTCAGCGAAGCTTTAGCTAATAGAAGATGTAAAGGCTGGAAATAAGGGTATTGCAATGTCAAATCTTTCAACACAGAAATATCCTCCATGCCTACCTTTTCAGGGGCTGAAAGCCATACGGTCAACTTTTGTTTGATATCTATTTCCTGCTCCACGTTGCTAAGTTAATAATTGATCCCTTACTTTAACCTACCATTGAGCAAAAGCCCGGTTAAAAATGTCTTCTGTAAGCTGGTCGGTAACATCTTTGATCAAGCCCCGTTCCATCGCCTGCAGGTTTCCGGTTAATTTGAATTGTTTGAAACGAGTAAATGATTCTTCGTAGCTCTGTTTCGGGTTCAGGTTGTTCGTATACTTTACACTGATCGTAATGGTTAGTCTGTTTGCTCCAGCCACAGGATTTTGGTTGTCCGTTATGGCTTCCGGAGTGATGCTGTAACCCGTAATGTTTCCCGAGAAAACACCATGCGCATCGTTTTGCGTAATGGTCAGCCTGGTTTGAGAACGAATCCGTGTCTTCAAATCCTCTGTAAACTGCGAGCTTAAATAGGGAACGACCAGTGGTGCGTTATTCTCGAAAATTTGGATGTTAACCGTCTTCATATCCGTAGGGATTGATTCCCCTTTCAAGCTTATCTTACATCCTGTCAGGGAAACGGATAGTAGCAACAATATAGCTAAGTTTTTCATTCTTAATTTAAGTTCAGTTCTTTTATTTTTCTATATAACGTCCGTTCCGAGATGCCTAGTTCCTGTGCTGCAAACTTTCTTTTGCCTTTATGTTTTTTTAAGGCCTTTTTGATCAGGTCTGACTCCTTGTCCACCAATGAAAGCGATTCTTCCACCTCTTCCGCGTCCTGGGTGTAGTTATAATCTACCGCCGCATTCTGTGAAGGATTCTTAATGGTTAACGTTGACTCATGGTTCCTTGTCTGGTCCACATCCTGGTAAAGTTGATTGATATAGTGTGGATTGTCGGCCATAACATGGGCGGTATTCCCGCCACTCTGAATGATCTCAGCAACCAGTTTCTTAAGGTCCATCATATCCTTCTTCATGTCAAACAACACTTTATAAAGGATGTCACGTTCCGAAAATTCTTCCTTACCTGAACCATTAATTGCCATTGGCAAATTGCTGGCACTTTCATTAGGGATGTAATTAAGTAAGGCTGCTGCGGTTACGTTGCGATCTTTTTCCAACACACAGATCTGTTCTGCAATATTCTTCAGTTGTCTCACATTTCCCGGCCAGCTGTAATTGCTCAGCATTTGGATAGCGTCAGGTTCAAGTTGGATACCCGGACTCCGGTATTTATCACTAAAGTCGGCAGAGAACTTCCTGAATAGCAAGTAAATGTCTTCTTTGCGTTCATGTAGCGCGGGAATACGCAATGGCACCGTGTTTAACCTATAATACAGATCCTCCCGGAACTTGCCCGATTTAACCCGGTTATAAACGTCAACGTTGGTTGCTGCAATGATCCGCACATCCGTTTTTTGTACTTTCGATGACCCAACCCTCAGATATTCTCCACTTTCCAGGATCCTTAGTAACCTGGCTTGTGTACCCAATGGTAACTCTGCTACCTCATCCAAAAATATTGTTCCGCCATTGGCCACTTCGAAGTAGCCCTTGCGTGCTTCATGAGCGCCTGTAAACGATCCTTTTTCATGACCAAACAGTTCAGAATCTATGGTGCCTTCGGGTATTGCACCGCAGTTTACAGCAATAAAAGCCCCATGCTTACGGGTGCTCATCTGATGGATGATATGAGAGAAAACCTCTTTACCACTACCACTTTCCCCGGTGATTAAAACAGACATGTCGGTCGGTGAAACCTGTCTGGCAATATCAATCGCGCGGTTTAGCAGCGGAGAGCCCCCGATAATTCCAAAGCGGTTTTTGATGTCTTGTATATCCATTATCAGTATGTTCCTGTTTTAATTCACAATGGTTCCCAATAAGGTAGCGGAGGTACAACGGTCGATATGTACATTTACATACTGACCCGCCTCTACACCTGCAGTTGCCGGGAAAACGACCATTGCATTCTGATCATTTCTGCCGCACAGATCTTTATCCGACTTTTTAGACGTGCCCTCCACTAAAATCCTAACAGTTTTGCCTACAAAATGTTGTAAGCGAAACAAAGAAGTTTGTTGCTGTTTCAGGAGGATTTCTGCCAGCCTGCGTTTTTTTACAGGCTCAGGAATGTCATCCGCAAATTTACGCGCGGCAAGTGTTCCAGGTCTTTCTGAATAGCTGAACGTAAACGCAAAATCGTATTTTACATAGTCCATCATGCTTAACGTTTCCTGGTGCTCTTCCTCAGTCTCTGTGCAGAAACCTGCAATGATATCAGACGAAATCGCGCAGTCAGGAATGATGTTCCTGATCGCATCAATCCTGTTGATGTACCACTCCCGGGTGTAAGTCCTGTTCATCAGTTCCAAAATTCTGGAGCTGCCAGACTGGACCGGTAAATGGATGTAATTACAAATATTATCGTATTTCGCTATTGTATATAAAACCTCATCAGTGATGTCCTTCGGATGGGATGTGGAAAATCTAACCCGCAGGTCCGGACTGACCAGTGCAACTTTTTCCAGCAACTGCGCAAAGTTCACTTCAATAGCTGCGTCCTCCCCTGCGTCATTCCCTTTCCATTTATAAGAGTCGACATTTTGTCCAAGCAGGGTAACTTCCTTATAGCCTTTCTCAAACAGATCTTGTGCTTCCACAAGGATAGAGAAAGGATCGCGGCTTCTTTCACGGCCCCTCGTAAAAGGCACCACGCAGAACGAGCACATGTTATCACAGCCTCTCATGATAGAAATAAAAGCGGTAATTCCATTTCCATTTAACCGTACCGGGCTGATGTCTGCATAGGTTTCCTCCCGGGAAAGCAAGACATTGATGGCTTTATGGCCGCTTTCTACTTCTGCCAATAACTGCGGAAGTTCGCGGTAGGCATCCGGGCCAACCACAACATCAACAAGCTTTTCCTCTTCCAGAAATTTTGATTTTAGCCGTTCAGCCATACAACCTAACACACCAACGATCAAGTTCGGGTTCCTGCGTTTTTCAACACCAAATTGCGATAGCCGGTTCCGAACTCTTTGTTCCGCATTTTCGCGAATTGAACAGGTGTTGATAAACACAACATCTGCTTCTTTATAGTCGCCAGTTGTTTCAAATCCCTGGTCCAATAAGATTGAAGCAACAATTTCACTGTCCGCAAAGTTCATTTGACAACCATAGCTTTCAATATACAATTTTCTTCCGTTACGCACTAAAGGTGCGTCAACAACCAAAGCTTCTCCCTGGCGCTCTTCGTCATGTATTTTATCTGTCGGCTGTAAATTGATCATAAATGGTTATCCTTATAATGGGCATCAAAAATACGGAAATTAATTTACAAATGACAGATTGGCAGGATCCGATATGAAGATTATGTGACAATTGATTTTGAATATTCCTATGTAGCTGACATTTGGCGCTTAAATTGCAGGGTATGGACCATGCAGTTATTTGTCTACAGGAATAAAAATGGTAAGTTAAGGCTCAGGGATTTGATAATTGTTATGTTGGTGCTGTTGGTTCTTTTAAGTGCCGGCATCATCTTTCTAATCGCACGATGGGAACCCATACTTTCGGAAAAGTTAAAGAAGGTAGTATATAACAGCTCGTACCATCTATACAAGCTGGACTTCAAGGATATGACTTTCAACGTATTGACCGGAAGCGCAAGCCTGCATGAGGTAACATTATCTCCGGATACCGCCGTTTTTGCCAAACTAAGAGCACTTAATCTTGCACCGGCAAATCTTTTCCAGGTCAAAGCGAAGTCGCTGGAATTGAATAGGATCGGCCTGTTAACTGCCTACTTTAAAAGAAAAATTACGATAGGATCAATTCTGTTAAACAACCCTTCTTTAAACCTGACCCATTACCAGGTAAAAAAAAGCCCTGTGGATGAGATGGATAAGCCTACTTTATACGAACTGATCTCTGACCACATCAAACACCTGAATGTTAAAGCATTTAAGATTATAGATGCCGACTTTGATTACATCAACGGAGAAAATGCTAAAAAGCTTCATTCTGTCAAACATTTAGATATCAATGTCGACGATTTCCTGGTAGATTCCACCTCCATGACGGATTCAGCAAGGTTCTACTATGCAAAAGATATCAATTTTCAGTTAACCGGATACAGGTCTCTCAGCAAGGATAAAATGTATACCATGAAGATTGACACAGTTAGTGGTTCGGTTCTCCATAAAACATTAAAGATCAAAGGACTGCAAATGATCCCTATGTATCCTGACCTGACGTTCACCAGGAAATATACTTATGGAAAAGATCGCTACGACCTCAAGTTCAACGAAATTAAATTCACAGGGGTGAATTTTCAACGTTTCGACACGGATGGGAAGTTGCAAGCACAGGCCATTAAGATCGGTCCGGCGAAAGTTAATATCTTCGTAAATAGAGAACTGCCGCCGCCTCCCGGTTTCGACAAGCTATACAATTTCCCACATGTAGCCTTAAAGCGTTTGCCAATTCAAACCAGAATTGATACGGTGAAATTAAGAAACATTGATGTTGCTTACACAGAGTATAATCCGATCAGTCAGAAACGCGGAACAGTGTATTTTCAGAATTTGGCCGGAAGCATTTTAAATGTGACAAATGATACTGTTCAGCTGTCGAAAAACAACCATGCAATAGCCAACTTCAAGGCAATGGTAATGAAGACCAGTCAGATCAATGTGCGAATCGATTTCAACCTGACCGCTAAAAACGCGGCATTTAGTTACAGCGGTAGTGTTGCCCCGATGGACCTGCGGGTCTTAAATCCCATGGCCAGAGATATGGGACTTGTAGAAATTGAAGAGGGACAAATGCAGAAAACAGATTTTCAAATGCAAGCCAATGCTAAAGGTTCTTCGGGAAAGGTTAATTTCTACTACAGCAACTTAAAATTAAAAGTTTTAAAAGAAGGCGAAGCAGGGGCTGCACCTAAGAAAAAAGGTCTGTTGTCCTTCGTGGCAAATGTCCTGTTAATTAAAGATGCCAACCCAGGTAAAGGACAGCCGCCTCGTACAGTTCATGTCACCTTTGAAAGAACCCCCGCAGCATCATTCTTCAACCTGATGTGGAAAAGTCTCTTTATCGGCATGCGTGAGATCGTTGGCCTCGGTGTTGTTCCCGTGAAGACTCCGGAAGAGGCCATGGCAAAAATTAAAGACAAAAAACAAGAGCGGATAGAAAAGCGGCAAAAAAGGCGGGAACAACGCGAAAAAGAGCTTGCAGCAGAAAAGAAAAATTAACCCATTAACTGGGCCATAATCTGTATATTAGATTAAAAGACATTGTTGCCTATGGCTGTAAGAGTGGGAAAGAAATTTATTGTCTTGAAATGGTTTGCCGCGGCCCTGGTGTGCCTGGCCATATTGTTAGCTGCAATGACCTGGTTCCTGAGTATCAAACTCAAGCCCATCGTCACTAAAGAGTTAAAGGAATTGGTGCTAAAGGCAACCGATAACCTATATCGAATAGAATTCTCTTCAGTGAACACTAATGTTCTTACCGGCATCTCCGCGCTAACGGATGTGGAGATCATCCCGGACACATCGGTTTATCACCGCTTAATCGGTTTGAAAAGCGCCCCCAATAACCTATATCATATCAAATTAAAGAAGCTATCCGTTAGAAACTTTCACCCCTTAAAGCTTTGGCGGGAAAAGAGGCTGGAAATTGATCTGTTGCTGTTTGACAACGCCTATATCGAGATGACCAACAGACAGTTTGATTTCAATGAAGATAAACTTCCGCAACCGAAAAAGTCACCGTACGATTACATTTCTAAATACCTGAAGGAGCTGCGCATTCGTACGATTGATTTCAAAAATACAAGTTTCATCTACATCAATAACAACGACCCGGCAAAACCGGAAATGGATTCCGTGGATAATTTAAACATTACGCTTAAAGACTGGCTGATCGATGCGCATTCGGCTACGGACAAAAGCCGGATCTATCTTTTGAAAGATGTAGCGATCCAATTGAACGACTATAGCTATATGACTCCGGATAGCCTTTATAACATCAGGTTAAATCAACTCGATTTTATCGCTTCATCGGGCAAATTAAACGTCAAAAGCTTTGTACTTGAACCAAGATATCCGCGAAAGATCTTTGGCAGTAACCAAGGATTTAGCCAGGACCGGTACAGCATGAGTTTAAGTGATATAAACTTTACAGGAATCAATCTACCGGTCTATGTGTTAAGGCAGGAGCTGTTCGCAAAAGAAATGAACATTGCCAATGGATACCTTAATGTCGAAAATAACAATAGCCTGCCTAAAAATTTGGTCGACAAGACCGGGCAATATCCGCATCAGCTGCTGCAAAAAGCAAAGGGTAGCCTGAATATTGAAAAACTAAACCTGAAAGATATCGATTTCAGCTACGCTGAATATGATGAGGACGGAAAGAACAGCGGGATAATCACTTTCGAGCATACCAGCGGAGTCATTTCAAATCTGACTAATGTGAAAAAAGCTAAAGCGAAAAATCCATATATGACAGCCAACCTCAGTTCTTATGTGATGGGCTCAGGAAAGCTGGATGTACGTTTCGAATTCAATCTTATTGCAGAGGACGGTGCGTTCTCCTATTCCGGCCAGCTGGTTGATATGGAAGGGAAAAAACTAAACCGGATCACTAAGCCACTGGGATTGATTAAAGTGAACAGCGGCGATATCAAGAAGCTCAGCTTCGATATAAAAGCGAACGACAAGATTGCCAAAGGAAACGTTAGCTTCGCTTATAACGACCTCTCTGTGGCCTTGCTTAAAAAGGTTAAAGGGAAAGATCGCCTCGTAAAGAAGGGCTTGATGTCCTTCCTTGCAAATGCATTGATCATCAATTCTGATAACCCCAATGCATCAGGTATATTTATCACCGCTCCGGTATCAAATGAACGGGTAAAAACTGCTTCCTTCTTCAACTTCGTCTGGAAGACGCTTCTCCAGGGAGTGAAGCATAGTGTTGGCCTTACGCCACAAAAAGAGCAGAAAATAAAAGCCCAGATTGCCAGGTTTGAAGACAGAAAGGCGGATCGGCAAGAACGGCTTAAGCGCAGAGCATTGCGTTCCAAAGCAAATAATCCCCCTAAATAGCTTTAGGGGGATTAAATTTTTATTTGTTTATTTTTAATAGTTTGCCAGCAATGTCCTCCCAACGGTAATACTGATAGGTCTTGTCATCACTCATCGCAACAAAGATCCCATGTTTGAAGTCGTCATTTAGCGCACCCGAATAGATATCCGACCCATCGCTGTTATTTGTAGAAGTAGGAATACTGGTAATCAATTCGTGTTGATGCGGGTTTTGTTTGGTTCCTTCCCTGCTAAATACCTGGAAGTGATTTGCTGCCTGATCTGAAACCAGAATATAACCCGTACTGTCACCAGTCTTGTAAATGCTGATCCCTTCATTATCTTCCATAAAACCTGTGGTCGCGAATAAAGCTAATCCCTCATTTCCCTTTGAAGGATCTGCATAATACTTTCTAACACCAACCTGCTCGTCCGAATAATAAATATATCCCAATTCATTATCAACCGCGATAGATTCTATTTCTTTCTTGCCACTGTACTTGCCAAATTTTCTTTTCACCGTGGCTTTCAACTGCCCTGTACCATCGTCTTCCAGTAAGTACTGCCATAGATAAGTGCCATCTGTCGGGCCTGTCTTCCGGCCAACAATAGCATAGATCTGACCAGTAGGACTGGTATACATAGCGATGCCCATCAGGTCTCTTTGCATCTCACCGGTTTCCCCTTCAAATACCGGGATGCCTCCATTGTCTATTGGCCGCATATCAGGCAGCGAAAAGATCCTCAATTTATGTGTCATCCGCTCTGTTGTAACCGCAACATCTGTCGGTTTACCGTTAACGATCAATCCATACGCAACGTCTACATTGTTCGGCCTTTTCAGTCCCTTAATTGTTTTGCCGGCAATGATCTTTCCTTTCAGATCATACACATATAAACCGCCGTTCTCGTCTTTGTCCGTTCCGATTACCAATGACTTTGATGAATCTGTCGGATTGATCCAGATGGCCGGATCATCGGTGTCAAATTGGACCGGTTCAGTCACAAAAAGCGGCGTTACCGCGCTGTCTAGATTTTCTGATGCGGAATTTTGAGTATTGGTGCAAGCACTTAAGAGTATGCTGGCTGCGGCAAGGCAAAATATATTTTTTAATATCATGTTTAATATCGTTAGTAATCTATTATTTATTTAGGTTAAGCGTGATCTCAGCAGTTTCGTCTCCCTTATATTCACCTTGAAGGATAAGTTCCAGCTGACCTTCGACCAGTTTAAAACTTCCCTTGTAAGTGAATTCCTCTTTCAAGCCGTTGTCGAGTTCTACCTCTCCGACAAATTCCAGTTCACCGCTTTCAGCATCATCCTCAAGTTCTTCAAATTCAGCTTCAATCTCAATCTCTTTGTTTACGGTTTCAACTTCACCGCATTCTTCTACTTCTTCAGTCTCTTTCAACGTGATGACCGCTTTTAACTCGCCATACTGAAACTCTATTTTGATCTCTTCTACATCAGCAGGCTTCAGGTTCTTTACATCGTCATTAACCAAACCAAACAAATTGATATAGCGCTGAAACTGCTCCTGGTTATTTACATCAAGTTCATACTCCCCGTAAATCCCTTCATCATCCAACACCAGGTACTTGAACGTGTTCTGATCATTTACGACCACCTTTTGAGATTTCGCATCTACGGAGGTTAAACGGATCTCCAGGCTTCGTGCGTTCGCGTTGAAAATATCGTCATCAAAAAGGTCTTCACTCGTTTCAAATTCAACCTCAATCTCTTCCACGCCTTTTGGAAAGGTAACACTGCCCTTGCCCGTCATTGGATCAAAAACAAGATGAAGATCGATGTTCTGGTCTTCTGAAGTACTACAGTCATCTACCTCATAATATGCTTTTGCAGCTAACAGGTAGGCGGAGAGTGAAGTAAATCCTTTGAAGCTACTCACTTCAAAATGAACGGTTACATCTTCCGTTAGTGGTGTGATCTTACCACCCAGCTCTTTTCCCTCAGGATCTACCCGGTCTGCAAGCCTAATCTTAAAGCTAAATTTATCTTCATCTTCCAGGTCACCATCACCTTCATCAGATAGTAAAAGGATTTGCGGAAAATCAGCTTCCAGTGTTGGAGTGATCAGATCATGGTTCTTTTTTTCACAGGCTGTTAATAACATCACTGCAAACAATAAGTATATTAATGGTTTCATGTTTCTTAGTTTGTTAAGCCTATAAATGGAATTTTATGCCAAAGCGCGACCAGAATGAGTAGAACTCACGCTGAATGGTCTGCGATTGATCACCCTGGTAAAGTTCAAGCGGCTGGTTGGTGATGTTCATTACTTCTGCGAAGAATTTGATACGGCTGTTAATGGATATACTACCGCTCGCGTCAAGCTGCAGTCTGCTTTTCATGAAAATATCCAGTTCTTTACTGCCACCTACTTCCGATAGAAATGAACCGTTGAAGTTCAGTGAGGACCGTAAGGAGAAACGTTTCCCTTCATAGGCCAGTGAAGCATTGCCGACATTTGCCGACTGCCCCGGCAACCGTATTTCTTCCGTTGCATTTGCATTTTCTGAACCCGCATTCCTGTTTTGAATTTGAGCCTTCGAATGGGTATAAGTATAGTTCAGGTAAACGCTAAAGTCTTTAAGTAATGGTATAAATGTCAATCTGCGTTGAAAAGCAACTTCTAGACCTTTTACATTTGCATCATTTCCATTCTGTGCCTGGGTTACATCAATTCCGGTCGCAGTAGGTACTCCGGTCAATGGATAAGGGGAATTGTAGAGGATTCTTTTGTAGATAAAATCATCTAGCCTTTTATAGAATAGACCTGCCGAAACAATACCAACTGAACCAAAGTAATGTTCATACATCAAGTCGTAATTGATCGCGCTTACCGGTTGTAAAGCAGGATTTCCAGCAGATGCTTCACGGTCTTCCCGGTTAATTTCCTGTGCTGGAATGATCTCTGCAAAGTTCGGCCTGGCGTACGACCAGGTTAATGCAGCGCGTAAGTTGCTGAGCGGCGTTAATTCGTATTTCAGGTGCAATTGTGGCAAAATGAAATCGTAATTGCTACTGCCTGATACCGGCACGATCTGATCAAGATCTCCGCTTTCATCAATAACAACATCACTTGAATTGTAGGTCACCTTAGTACGCTCATACCTTACCCCGCCCAAGACCATCAGTTTATTGAACTGCTGTTTGGCCATTAAGTAACCGGCAACTAAATCTTCCTTGGCGGTATAGGCCTCTAACGCTTCATCTATTGCTTTGTCTTCGACCTGCAGCTCAAACTGACCTGGATTACTGTTGAAATAAGTCATCAGCTTGTTGATCGCCAACGGTCTGCCCATTGCATAACGACCGAAGTAGAATTGATCTTTTACCGGATCTCCATCAAATGCATTTAGATTAGGCACACCGCCCAGGTTTTCAAACGTGTTCTGGCGGATGTGAAAGCTTTTTCTTTTGGACCTCACTTTGGCACCAAATTTAATCATACCGTCATTGTCGCCTAATTTATAGGGAACGCCAACGTTGAATTTAGCGGTTAGGTTTTTGTCTTTCGCCATCGTGTTCCCATAACCAATTTCATCAAATCCATACAAAGAATTGTTGGTGTAGTCTGCCGCGGTTAACTTAGGAGAACGACTGTTAGTGAAATCAAGTACACTTGGAATTTCGGCTATAAATGCAGCCTCGTTATCGTATGGCGTATCCTGTTCCCCATAACTGTACTGCATCTCATAGTCCACCAACAGGTTTGTGAACGTATGTTTGGCGCCAGCATTCAGGGAGAGCACGGACTGCGATTCAAAGCGGTCCTTCATTAACTTTTCAATCTCCCCATCCTCAGGTTTGAAAACATACCTTCGTCTTTGCTCCCGATCAGTAAACCGCGAATACAATCCTTTGAAATAGACCTCATGATGATTGTTGAATCTATAATCCATTGAAGAGCTTAGCCCGAGGCGCGTTCTGGTGAGCGCATAATCCCTAAGCTCCAATTCGTTGTCGTCCAGGTCCCGTTCAATGTTGTCAGAGCCCAGGTCATTGTGGTAATAATTACCATTTAACAATAAACCCAACTTTTCATCTTTGCCAAATCGTTGTCCGTATTGAAGTTGTCCTTGTAAGTTTGGCTTGCCCATCAGGTTATTATGGCCTCCGCCAAATGATCCGCTAATCGCCGCGTTTTTACTTTGAGCAGTCCTGGTGACCAGGTTGATCGCACCACCGATGGCATCTCCATCCATATCCGGTGTTAACGCTTTGCTCACTTCGATGGAAGCAAGCTGGTCTGACGGAATCGCATCAAGGGCTACAAAGCGTACATCTGCCTCAGGTGAGGGGATCTGTTCGCCGTTGATGCTCATGTTGGTAAACTGGGGGGCCAGACCTCGTATAGAGACATATCTGCCTTCTCCCTGATCGCGTTCAATGTTGACACCCGGTACCCGTTGCAGCGCCTCTGCCGCATTGGGATCCGGGAACCGCCCAATCTGATCCGCTGCAATAATATTTTTAATGTTGTCAGCATTCTTTTGCTGATTCAAAGCTTTTGCCTGTCCCTGTGTGTAACCGGTTATGATCACGTCGTTCAGGTTCCGTTGCCTTCCAGACATCGCAATATTGAGCACTTTCAATTCATCACTGTTCAACTTTACCGTTAAGGTGGTGTCCTGGTAACCAAGGTACCTGACCGTAAGGTTCAACGTTCCCGAATTAACGTAAAACTGGTAAGCGCCATTCAGGTCGGTTGCCGTAGCATTGCTCGTTCCGGTAACAACAACAGTTGCGCCTGTCAGTGGTTCTTTACTCTTGTGATCCGTTATTCTACCTTTTATGATTCCGCGCTGTGCCATTGCCGCATTGCCGAACATCAAAAGTAAAATGCCAAAAAGTAACATTCTAAGTTTCATATAGTCTGATTTATTTTCCTTTGGATCAAAGGTTGAAAGGATCAACGGAGCAATCAATTTTATGACGTTACAAAATAGATACAGCCTTCATCGAAGTGGAAACAAAAGAGCAACAGTGTCTACAATTGAATTGATCCTCAATGATTTAGGCCGATGATTTTGGCCATTAACATTGTGTTAAGTTAAAGTTGCCTCAGTGTAACTCCTCGGATTTCTACAATCTTTGCAGGAAAGCGCTTAAATTTTCACCTTCTTCCAGGTTCAGCTTTTTGCGAAGTCGGTATCGGGAAATTCTCAGGCTATCCTGTGAAATGCCTAGAAGTGTAGCAATATCAGCAGAACCGAGGTTCATTTTAAGCAAGGCGACCAGGCGGAGTTCGGAGGCGGTCAGTGCACTGCTATGTTTCTTTAGCCGCTCAAAGAAATTCTCGTGTACCCGCTCAAAGATTATCCTGAAATCATTCCAGTTCTTATCCTGATTGTTGTTGAAACTAATCAGGCTGATGATCTGTTTCAATTCCTTCTTTTGATCTCTTTTATCATCCTTTACCACATCGTTCAGCTTTTCTTTCAACTGTTCCAGTAGCTGGTTTTTTTGGATAAGGTGTAGGGTGTGGGTGGTCAGCTCCTTGCTCTTCAGTTCCAGGTCGGCCTCCATGCCGTTCTTCTGGGCTTCATAAAGTGCCTGATTGTGTTCATTTAGATTTTGCTCATTTCTGATCTTTAGTCGCTGACGACTGATTATGCTGGCAGCAAGCAGGACCAGCAGAAGAATGATTAGCACGGTCGCAGCGATGATGTACCGATTCGCTTTTTTTTCATTTTCAAACTGTGAGATCGCATCATCCTTTTGCTGTAGCTCAAACAGCGTTTGTAGCAGTGCCATTTGTTTGTTGTTGTCTTCGGTAAAAATCTTTAGAAAAATGTTTCTTCCCAGCTCACTGTAATGATAAGCACTGTCATACTTCTTCATCAGGTCAAAATTCTTGGAAAGGTCGCGGTATGCACTACTAAGCTGGTATTGGTCATTCATGCTAATGGCCAACCGCCCGGCTTCACGGGTGATCGCCAAAGCTTCTTTATATCTCCCTGTTTTCCTGTAAACATCTCCAATGTTATTGATGATCTCAATTTGCGCAATGTCGTTTTTACTGGCCTTGTTTAACGCTAAACTGAGGCTGTAATATTTCAAAGCCGAATCCATTTGAATTTTATCCTCATAGATACTGCCTAAGTTCTCATAGATCTTTGCAATACCAGTTTGATCTTTAACGGTTTCATATTCGGCAAGCGCCAGCTGCTGAAACTTCATCGCTTCATCGTATTTGGTGCTTTTCTCAAAGGTCTGCCCAACCAGTCCATAGGAGTCTGCTATACCTTTATGATCGCCCAGGCTTTTGTAGATCGCCAGGGCCTCTTGAAACTTGCGGAGCGAAATACCATACTGCTTGCTATAATAATACGCTTCACCGGTCTTATTCAGATTTTCGGCCAAATTTCGCAGGTCATTACTTTTTCTAAATATATGATCAGCCTTGTAATAATACTTTACGGCCTGAATATATGCGGCCTGATAATAGAACAATTCCCCGAAATACTGATAGCAAAATGCCGCTGAGATGGAGTCGTTCTGTTTTAGCGACCAGTTAAGTGACTTTTTGATCTTTACAAATGCGGCATCCGGATCTTTCTTGATCAGGCTGTCGACCGTATTCTTATCGATAACCTGAGCACGTGTTGAAGTAATGGAAAAAATGAAACAAACCAACAGCAGCTGCGCTACCTTAGAAAATTTTATTAAGATGCGTTCTTTCACCCTTTAAAAGTAAGGCATGCAGTGTTAACACAATGTTAAATCCAACGCTTCGGATTCTTTGCCATAAAAAAAGGCGTCCTGTTTTGGACGCCTTCAAAATTCATGTGATTTATTATAGTATCCAATTCCAACCAAACTCATCAGGAACCAGTCCATAACGGATGTCGTTCAGCGTCTTTGCAATGCCAGTTGAAATGGTACGTGTAGACGTATCTGGCAAAGTATAAGTTTTGCCTTCGTAACCGATGACACCTATTGGGGTAACAGTAGCCGCTGTACCTGCCGCAAAGGCATCGGTAAGACTTCCATTTTCAATTCCTTCGATAACTTCTTTCACGCTCACTCTTCTCTCTTCTACCTCAATGCCGGCTTTTTTGGCCAACTGAATGATCGTATCACGGGTTACACCGTCAAGTACAGTGCTTCTCACAGAAGGAGTAACCAATTTGCCATCGATCACAAAGATCAGATTGGCTGTTCCTGCTTCTTCTATATATTCATGTGAAGCAGCATCTGTCCAGATCAGCTGATCAAAGCCTTGTTTCTGTGCTTCAGCGAATGGGAACAGGGAACGTGCATAGTTACCAGCGGTTTTGGCATAGCCAACACCACCGTCATCAGCACGCGTATATTCCGTTTCAATTTTAACTTTTAGCGCATTGCTATAATAAGGACCCGTAGGTGTAGTTAGTAAGGCAAAAATATATTTATCAGACGGCCTAACGCCTAAATAAGGATCTGTTGCAAACATCACCGGACGGATATATAAAGAATAATCATCCTGTGCAGGCACCCATTTTTCATCAATGTCAACCAATGCCGCTATCCCCTGCATAAAAACTTCCCTGGTTATTGCAGGCATCGACATACGAAAGGCAGATTTATTGAAACGCTCAAAGTTTTTCTCTGGTCTGAAAACACTGATTTTACCACTTGCCTGGCGATACGCTTTCATTCCTTCAAATATAGCTTGTCCGTAATGTAAAGCAGAGATTGCCGGGCTCACAGAGATTGGGCCGTAGGGAAGGACCTGCAGGTTAGACCACTGGCCATTATCGTATTCCGCAATAAACATATGGTCAGAAAATACCTTACCAAAAGGCAACTGTGAAAAATCAGTTACCGTAAGCTTGCTGTTTTCAGCTTTGGTGATTGTTATATCAAGTGTGTCGTTCATTATTGTAGTAATTACGTGGTGGTAAATTTACGATTAATATTATATTTTGTAGCCAGGCGACAGTTAAATATTTAACCGTTAGTGGCTTAAATCTTTTAGTGCACTAAGAACCCATCCTTTTCCCCACTCTTGTAGCTGCTCGTCTGTCCACAAGAACGGATAAAAGATCCGCTTTTGAAAACGGGGAGGCAAATATTTTTGCCAATTCGTTCCGCCAGTTGCAGCGATGTCAACCGGATCACGCTCGAGGTATCTAACGGCAGATTTATAGTGGGAGAGCGGCCATTCCACATTGACGTACAAGTCCAGCTTCCTAAGTTCAGTGGCCAATGCAGTTACATCCTGACCCTGGGCGAACAGCTGACGATATAATGCAGAAAAGTTGCTTTCTTTTCGGTCCTTTATCAATTGTAAGAACTGGGCTGCATATTTATGGATGAATTGTTTCAGTGTAAGTGTTTGTTTGCCACTGGAAAGCTCTGTAGCCCCAAACTTCCAATAAATATGTTCGAATTGTTCCTCTATCGTTGCTGATGCAAGTTCCTCTCTTTTGCTTTTGTCTATCAGTCTGCCAAAGTCAGTCGCGCAGATCTCAATCATGCGGTATTGTGCCGACTGAAATCCACTTGCTGGCAAGAGTGACATGCGAAACTTTAGAAATTGTTCTTTCTCCATGCCATTGACCATCACTTCAAAAGAGGAAGTGAGCGCATGGAAGTAGGCATTGATCCGCTTCACCCTGGCTGTAAAAAATTCAGCTGTTAGGGAGGTATGTTCTGCAATTTGTTTGCACTCATGTAGCGTAAGCTTAAAATAAAGCTCGGTGATCTGGTGATACATGATAAATATCTCTTCATCCGGAAAGGGGGTCTTCGGATTTTGAAGACTTAATAAGGTATCCAGATGAATGTAATCCCAATAAGTTAGAAAGTCGGCATACAACAACCCATCCAGATAAGCAGCCATATCCTGCCCCATGGCAGCATACTTCTCTTGCAGCTTATCCAGCTTCTCTTTAATTTGTGGCGTAAGTTCCATTTTTGTAAATTGGTTTGCCTACAAAGGTACTCAAAGGGCAGGGTACTGTTAATACAATACCCTGAATTTAATGGTGTGCTCAATCTTTTTTAAAGATTTGAACAACTGCTTGTCGTATTCCGTATTGATATCTGTAATTACATAACCAATGCTTGGATTCGTCATCAGGAACTGCCCAACAATATTGATATCGTGCTTTGCAAATACAGTATTCACTTTGGCCATAATGCCTGGAACATTTTTATGAATATGGATCAGACGGTGTGACTTATCGATCCTTGGCAATTGTAGGTTTGGAAAGTTTGAGCTCATATACGTAGTACCCGTATTCATGAAATCAATCATTCTTTTTGGAATAAAATCCAGGTTTCTAGGATTGTTTTTCATGTCGTCAAATACAACTACTCCCTGTTCTGTACAAGTTGCAACATCTACCTTTCCTTTTATGTTTCCTAAATAACCTATAGTTTTTAGCTTTACTGCCCGTGTCAGTTGTTCCTGGTCTATTTTTTCGCCATCGGCCAGCAGCATCATGTGTACGTCTGCGATATACTTCTCTTCAAAACTGGTTTTATGGCGCACCGAAAACCCATCTTTCTTAAGCAATTCAATGCTCTGGGCATCCACATCCCCAATAACCAGGCATAAGATCCGGTTTTTCGGATAAGAAATTGCCCGTGGTAAGTTGTTGACGTATAAGAACTCATCGAAGCTTGGTGTCACATGGTCTGCCCGCTCTACAATGCTCGCCCTTGCGATATTTTCCGTAAAAGCATAGAATTTTTTGATGAGGCCGCTTTCGCGAAGCTGAAAATCGGAATAGCCGTCACCAATTCCATATAAATCACCTTCCAGGTTCATTTGACGCATTAATTTTACTTTGCCACCTTCTTCACTTAAAGGATTCGAATGGTCGTAATCTATAATTTTGCCGTCCCCGGTTGTTACGAAGGTATTCGCATAGATGTTTTCTTTTTTGATGTGATACTGACTAACCACAGGGGTGATAAACTCTTTAAATCCACCTGAAACGATCAATACCTCATCCGCATGTTTCTTAAAGAATTCAGCATTTCTGGAAAATGAAGCGGAAACTTTCTTTTTCAACCTGGTGATCAGTTGTTTCAAATGATCTTCTGTAGCTTCCAAAAGCTTAACCCTTTGGGCCAGGCTTTCCCCAAATGAAAGTTTGCCTTCCATCGCAAGGTTGGTATAATCTTCAATTTTTTGAAAGATCGCTTCTTTTTCCGGGTGCTTTTTAAGTGAAATTCGTGCCAGCTCGTCTAAAGCTTCAACTTGCGTAAAGGTGCTGTCGAAGTCAATGATGTAAAAATTCTTTTGCTTCATCCTTTCAGGAGTGTTGGTATTTAGTTAGGTGTTAATAATCAGGTCAAAGATAGGAAACCATTGGGATTGTTTATCCTGTCTTTATTCAAATAAATAGGATCGTCAGGTTCAAAATTGTTGATTGCAGATTTCCTGAATGCTTTGCGATAAGGGTCTGAATGTTAATCCAGTCGTTCTTTTTATCTTCTCGTTGCTGTAAAAACTCTCATTTAAGCTGCTTCCCGCTGTATCACTGGTCAGCCCCGCTGATCTTCCGGTAAAAAACGAAACCAGTTTGGCGGCCCTCCAGGCTATTGCCAACATCCAGGGCTTAGCTTCTTTGGTCGGCGCCTTCATGCCATAACCCGTTGCTATTTCTTTAAAGAGTCGTTTGTAATGATAGTTTTCTGCCGAAATAATGAATCTTTCAGCTGTTTCAGTGCTGTTCATCAGGGCGATCATATTTGTTGCCACATCTCTTACGTCCACCAAGCCCGTTGCGCCCCTGGTGTAGAAGGACAGGCCATCTTTAACCAGCTTAAAAATAGCTCCGCTTCCTGAAAAGCCAGCCCCGGCACCAATGATCACAGAAGGGTTAACAATTACTGCATCCAACCCTTCGGCAATGCCCCTCCAAACTTCCATTTCTCCTTCATATTTTGAAATGGCATAAGAATGTGCTTTTGCATCGTATTCCCACAGATCATTTTCAGCGATTTTGCTGCCTTTCTTGGCGTTTCCAAGTGCCGCAACAGAACTCACGTGTAGCAGTCGTGCACCAAAAGCCGCACAGAGGTTTACAATGTTGCTGGTGCCTTCAATATTAGTTTTCAGAAGTTTCGCCTTGTCTTTGGGATCAAGAGACACCAAAGCGGCGCAATGATATACTTTGTCTACACTTTCAAAGGCATCTTCCAGATCGGAAAATTCGTTTATATCTGCTACAACCCATTCAATGTGGTCATTGTCCCGGATTAAATCCGGAACAACTGCATGCTCGCGTTTCAACGCCCTTACTTTCGTACCCTGGCTGCTTAACTGATGGATCAGCTCAGCTCCTAAAAACCCAGTAGCACCGGTAACCAATATCATTTCATTTTTTTTAGGATGTTCATTAAAATATGCGCTCAAAAATAGATATTTGAGGTCATACATTATACGATAATATGTCTTTATCAGATTTTTTTTCTCCGGTAAACTCCGATAGCTTTACGCCGAAACAGGGATTTTACACCAGTCAGCTGGGTTTAAAGGCTGGATTTTTTACCGATAAGTTCCCGGAACTGGACGAAAAACAGTATGATATCGCGATTTTCGGTGTACAGGACGACCGTGCTGCGGTAAATAATGAAGGCTGTGCACTGGCTCCTGACTATTTCAGGGCACAATTTTACAGTTTAAATGAAGGTGCTTTTACCACAAGGATCGTTGATCTGGGTAATATAAGGGCCGGAGCATCTATTTCTGATACCTACGTAGCAGTAAAAACGGTGGTTTCTGAACTGATTAAACTGGATATTCTTCCGGTTATCATTGGTGGGGGACAAGACCTTACTTATGCGCAGTACCTGGCGTACGAAAACCTGGAACAAAAGGTAGACCTGGTGGTGGTAGACAGTAAGTTCGATCTCGATGAGGAAGATCAGGACGGACTTGCAGCCAAATCTGATACCTATCTGAACAAAATCCTTTTACATCAGCCAAATTATC
>JAPSHM010000220.1 GCA_031179845.1 Pedobacter sp. | reverse complement strand
ATGTGTAGCAGCGTTCGTACCAATTCCGATCTGCACAACCTTCCCATCGATGCGGTAACAGGTCAGAACGGCCGTTCTCAATCCCTTTCCTTCGTTTTTTAAGTGGAGACAAAGATTCTCGAGCAGCCTGGTAATGGCAATTTCAATTCCATTCCGTGTTTTAATGGGTTCTAAACAAGGCAAGCGTTCCTGGAAGGCAATGGGCACCTGAATGGGTTGCATGGTCTCTTCTACGGTCCCAAGCGCCTGGCCCAGGCGTGCTAAAAAGTCTTCGCCGAAACGCCTGCGCAAAACGGAGCGGGGCATACCAATAAAGCTCCTGATCTGGTAAAAGCCAAGTTTGCGCAGTTTCGTTAAGGTAATTGCTTCTAAACGCAAGGCATCCGGTGGTAAAGCCAGTAAGGCTTCTGCATGCGCTCCAGCTGGGATTATTGGTGTCACTGTTCCGAAACGGGAGATTGCCCAGGCAGCGCCGGGGGTATCAGCAATCGCTACCCCTGCGGTATATCCTTTACTTTTTAACCTGGATACGATGTCTTTCAGGTATTCCCGTTCACCACCCCAAAGGTGGGCACAGCCACTTACGTCTATGAACAAGCCATCCAGTGAAAAATCATCGATCATTACTATTGGGGAATACCTGACGCACCATTCTCCAAGGCCTTTCAGTAGTTTGGCTGCACGCCCGGGTTTATCATCTATGATTTCCAGGCCGGGGCAAATGGCAGTTGCATCTGCGGCCATCATACCGGTTTCTATTCCTTGTACTGCAGCCAGTGGGCTGACCGCAGTAATCATTTTCCGCCCATGATCGGGTACAGCAAAAACAAAAGGTACGTCCTTCAGTTCGGGACGGCGGATGAGCTGCCAGTCAGCCAGCAAGTGGCGGAACCATATGGAAACGTAACGCTTTTGCATCTGTTATCCAATTTGTCTTGTTTCTTTAGGAAACCATGAAGCAGCTTTACGTGGCTTTTGTACTTCAATAAATTGATCGCCACCCCATTCCAATGTCCAGTTGCCAGGACTTCCGTTACGCACTTTAGTCAGTTCCACATTCCAGCGCGGATACCCAATGCCAGGCATTTGATCTTCGGTTTGACTGGGTACAGGTGTAATTTTCCAACGGGCGCTGGCTACGGTACTGGCAGATTTCCCCGCATCTTTACGAAGAATAAATCCGGTAACGCCGGAATGCTCCACTGCCAGCTGCAGTCGGCGGGACTCGATTAAGCTGAGGTCATTCAATTCGGCAACAACCGCCGCCAGTCCCTCACACTTTAATGCTTCTTCCATGATCCAAAGCACGTCCCTTTCCTTTGCTACATCCATGAAAATAATCCGCTCAGGGTCGACATTAAACAACGACAATGAGGCTGGAAAAAGTTTCCTTGCGGTACTGATCCACACACAGGCAGCACCATCCTGCATCAATACGGCTAATAATCCGGCAATAAATCCATCACTGGCAGCAGAATGCTCCGGCAACACTGTGATAAACTCATGAATGGCTTTTTTTGGAAATACGCCATTTGGAAAGGCGCTTTCTATCTCTCCAAGACCAATGGCATCGACAGATCCAGACACCTGAGGCTTAAAGCCTTGCCATAGTAAAATGTCCTGACGTAACTTTTCAACCAGTTCTTTTTTTGCGTTCATGATCCCCTCCTTCTCTTAACTCATGCTATTAGCACCCTAAATGAACAAACAAATTTAATACTAATATTGTTAGTAATTGTAAAAATATGGAAAAGATTTTTATTCCTTAATTCGGCCAAAACGGAACCTCAATTAAATTGCATATTTTTGATTTCTTTTAGGTATATTAATGGTAAATGATGACAAGAAAACAGATTTTGATTTTTACGGGGGGCTTTCTTTTTCTACTGCCATTATTTGCAGATGGACAAAATGCGGGCAATGTTCTCCCACAGAACAACGTGGTATTGGATACCGCGAAACAGACTGATCTAATTGACATTGCAAAATCACTTTTTAACATCAGGCCTAATAAAATAAGGGAGCAGAAAGATAAGCACCTTTATTTTTCTATCCTGCCGGTTGGAGGAACGGTACCGGGTGGTTCAGGCCGGGCATTGATTACGAGTACTTCTGCGGCGATCTATCTGGGACCAAGGAAAACGACCAATATGTCGACCGCCACCTTTACGCCTTACTGGAATTTTGGCAACAGGTTTGGCCTTCCTATCCGCACCAGGATCTGGCTTCCCGATAATACCTGGCTCATCCAGGGAGATACCCGTTTTCTGGTCTACCCGCAATTTACCTGGGGGCTTGGAACTGCTCGTAAAGAACAGGAGAGAACCTTACTAAATTACAACTATATCCGCTTTTACCAGAGTATGCTGAAACGCATTAAGCCGTATTTTTATGCTGGGTTGGGTTATAACCTGGATTACCACTTTAATATTGCCCCTGATGATGCGGCGGTCAATCTAGAGGAGTATTCGGGGTATAAGTATGGCACAGGCAGAAGCTCCTTTTCCTCGGGCATTAGTCTGAACTTGCTCTACGATACCCGCAACAATGCCATCAATCCGCTGCCGGGAATGTATGGGAACCTCGTTTACCGGATTAATCCAGATGTTTTGGGCAGTAATGATTCCTGGAGTTCTTTGTATCTGGATGTTAGAAAATACATTTCTATGAACCCTGCCCGACCGAATCAGCAAAACACACTGGCCTTATGGTCTTACTTCTGGACGGCACTTAGCACCAAAACACCGTATCTTAATCTGCCAAGTACAGGCTGGGACCCTTATAATCGTTCTGCAAGGGGAATAGACCAGAACAGGTATCGGGGAAGGTCGTTGCTTTACCTGGAAAGTGAATACAGAAGGGACATTACCCGCAACGGTTTACTGGGCTTTGTGGTATTTACTAATGTAAGTACAGTGAGTGGTTCGGGCTCTTTGTTTACCAGTTGGAAACCTGCGGCGGGAACTGGATTACGTATAAAGTTTAACAAAGGTTCGAATACGAACATTGGTATTGATTACGGGGCTAGCAAAGGTTACAGCACCTTGATGTTCAATTTGGGCGAGGCATTTTAAGCGCTAAAACACTCTTGCCGTTTTTCTTGTTCTACCTTTAGACTGTATCAAATTTAATATTATGGAGATCAATTATTTGACTATCGGAATTGTTGTATTAGCTGCCGTTCTACTTATTCTGTTCTTGATCCAACGAAACAAGAAGGATCAAAAAGCGTATGAGGAAGACAAGATCAAATCGGAATTGAAACCAGGAAAGCATGATCAGGAACATGCCTAAGACCTAAAGGATGGGGCCATGAAACTATTTTTGTACTTCTTACTTCTGCTTTGGATACCACAGATCGCGGTATCCCAAAATTATGAGAAACTGCGCCACAATATGGTACTCCATCAAATTGAAGCGCGGGGCATTAAACATCAACCTACGCTTAACGCTATGCGCAAGGTGGAACGGCATTTATTTGTACCAGCACCCTATCAAGACAGGGCATATGATGACTCTCCGCTGCCAATAGGTTATGGGCAAACCATCTCGCAGCCGTTTATTGTGGCCATGATGACCGAAATGCTTGAACCTAAGTCGACAGACCGGGTGCTTGAAATCGGTACAGGGTCTGGCTATCAAGCGGCGGTATTGGCGGAAATCGTTAACCGGGTCTATACCATCGAAATCGTTAAAGAGTTGGGAGAAAAAACCAGGAAATTATTGAATAAGTTGGGTTACGACAATATTGAAGTGATTATTGGCGATGGTTACAAAGGTCTGGCAGAAAAATCACCATTCGATGCTATAATTGTTACGGCTGCCGTGAAAGCGATACCACCTCCACTTCTCAAACAGCTTAAAGATGGTGGGAAAATGATCATACCAATAGGTGCTTCATCTGCAGTACAGAATTTGGTTTTGGTTAGAAAAAAGGGCGGAAAAATATATAAGACCAATCTATCAAAAGTACGTTTTGTGCCTTTTACACGGGAAAGATCTAATTAACTTATGATGCGGCAAGCTCGCCATTACCCGCATAAATACCTCCGTCACTTTCTTTCCTATCAAAATAATTCTGTCGCAATTTGACTGAAAATTGTCGTGTTCAACCCCGTTCCATAATTGTTTTTTCCTGCATCTTTGTTATAGTGATTACTAACAATGAGCGTAAACAGTGGAGCAGTACCACTTTCAAAAACGGGCGAACCGAAAAGCCACACGAGTAGAAATACATAAAAATATAATGTTATGTCAGAGAATAAAGTTTCCTTACACAGAGTGATCAAGGCTTCCCCTGAAAAGGTCTTCCGTGCCTTCACCGAAGCTGCAGCGATCGCATCCTGGTTGCCACCTTACGGCTATGTTTGCACCGTACACGACATGACTGTTGAGGTAGGTGGTACTTTTAGAATGTCTTTCCAAAATTTCACCACAGGAAACGGCCATTCATTTGGGGGGGAATACCTCGAAATCAAACCCAATGAGTTTCTAAAATATATAGATAGATTTGACGATCCAAACCTGCCTGGTACCATGACCAATACAATTTCGATTCGAAAAAACCTGGTCGGCACTGAACTCAATATTCTTCAGGAAGGAATACCTGAAGCGATACCCGCGGATATGTGCTATTTAGGTTGGCAGGATTCTCTGGACAAACTGATCAGACTGGTAGAACCAGAAATAACTGAAGGTTAGCAATCAGAATTGAGGATCACATCAACGTCTTTTCAAAAGGTTTGCGGAATTAATATTATACCTCAGTCCGAAGCTTTGCTGGCTGTCGATCACCCCTTCCAGGAAATGTAAGGACAAGGTGAACTTACCTTCTATACCTTTATAGATGATCGGCCGCCAGCTTAAATCAGTTCTGTGATAGGTCTTCGCTGTATAAAACCGATCTCCGTACGTGATGTTATGCCCTTCACCGGTATAAAATGAATTGTTCATACCAAACCGTCGGTATTCCATTTGCATTTCGAGAAGTAGGCCTTTAGGTGTTTTCCAACCCCCAACTGTACGTTCGCGTTCAAAAGACATTAGTCCACCTGTATTTATCGTCAATGAATCCAGGAAAGTCTTTTCTGACAGGTCGAGGCCTACTTTTAAGGCAATTGCGCCATTGTCTTTGAGGTGACTGCCCGGAACAGCAATCAAAGCTCCCGCATCATGCAACATCATCGCGTGATGCGTAACAAATAACATGTCTTTTTTAAAATGGCCCGAGAAGCCGAATATAAACTTTTCCCTGTCTGTTGCCGTCTGCCTGCTGGTCCAGTCGATAAACAGCAATTGCTTCCAATTCTTGTTTTCATATTTAAACAGCATCCCTTCAACATTTGGACGATAATAATTTAGTGTATCGGTAAGTACTGCACGGGGAAAATCAGAAAGTAAGTTATGGCGTGGAAATACGCCCATATAAAAATTCCAGTTCTGTTTATTGAATTCGTAGTAAACAACCGGATCTATATGATTGGTAAACTTTGGAGATCCAAATTCATGTAAGGCGTTGAATCCTACCCGGATTCTGTGGACACTGTCTAATAGCAAGCCAATTTCAGGAGACAACCTAACACCAAATATGGTTTGAGAGAAACGTTGTGACTTTACATATTCCCGGTTGTCTGCAAAAGTGTGAAGATCAATACTGCCTTCTAATTTTTGAGCGTTCGTCTTGCTCACTAGAAAAGACAGTAGGAAAACAGTTAATAAAAATCTAATTGACATAAATCATGTTATATAGGGCAAATATCCAATAATTAATTTCACAAAAAATTATCAAGATACAGAAATATGTAATAAGATGATCATTTGACCGCTAATGCAGAATCTTAAATAGTAATTCTTTCAACAATTCTCCATCGGTGGTATTACCGGTACTGTCTACACCTTTGCTTTTAAGGTCGTATTCTCTCATCAGGCTGATGATATCAAAAGTTTTAGGTAAGCTGTAGCTTCTGGAAGCAGTTTCAAAATCTTTCACAAAAAAAGGATTCACACCCAGCTCCTTTGCTGCATCTCCTTTGTTAGGAAGATAATGATATTTCAATATTTTAGTGAAATAGGCACTCAGATTGGCCATCACCATCACCATTGGGTTGGCTTTGGGATTGTCGGCGAAGTAATTGATGATCTGGTTGCATTTCAGTACATTTTTTACTGCTAACGCTTTTTGCAGTTCAAATACATTATATTCTTTACTGATACCAATATTCTTTTGGATGATATCCGTGTCAATTGTAACCTCCTTACCAATGTTTATGAGCAATTTTTCTACTTCATTCGCAATCTTCGACAGGTCGGCACCCAGGTACTCTGCCATCAAAGCTGAAGCTTGAGGTGCTATTTTATAGCCTTTCTCCTTCACCAGCTCATCGATCCATTGTGCAAGCTTATAATCTCGAACAAGGTCCGACTGAAATACAACCCCATTCTTATCAATTGCCTTGTAGATCTTTTTACGCTTATCGAAATTTGCATATTTATAACCTAGCACCAGGATGGTACTCGGCAATGGCTTTTCAAAATAGTTCAACACGAATTCTGCCGTCTTACTATTTCCTTCAGTTTCTTTCGCCCATTTCAGTTCCTGTGCCTCTTTGACAATGATCAGCTGGTAATCAGACATCATCGGATACCGTTTTGCGGCATTCATCACGGTAGCCATATCCGTATCTTTTCCATACAAGACGGTTTGATTGAAACCTTTTTCCATATCATTCAGAATATGCGCTTCCATATAA
>JAPSHM010000219.1 GCA_031179845.1 Pedobacter sp. | reverse complement strand
GAAAGATCCAAATATAGCACTGACATTTCAGAAATTGGTTTTATACAGGAGAAGCTAGCCTCTGATGGAAACGACGGGCGGGCCAACTATAAAATAGAAATTGTGAATGCTACAAACAATTCTTTTATAGCCCGGGCGACTGCGATAACAGATTTCGATGGTGACGGCACTTTTAATGTGTGGGAGATTGATCAAGATAAAAATCTCAAAGAAATAGTCGCAGATTGATGATCTTTATATATATCGTATTGATTTTTTGCCTGGCCTTTATTTGCTATCAAGATTTGAAATACCGGGCAGTTTACTGGTTTTGTTTCCCAGTTCTTGCTGCGATCATGTTTACATTAAAATTTAAGCTGACTGGATCTCTGGAAGCATTAACACAAGCGGCTTATGGAATAGCATTCCTTGTTGTTCAATTGGCTATTCTCTGGATTTATTTTTCCCTTAAAAAAAGGTCGATCATAAACCTTACAAATGATTATCTTGGTTGGGGTGACGTGTTATTCTTAGCTGCGATAACTTGTTACCTTTCACCAATAAACTTTATTATATTTTATGTAGTCAGCTTGATTGCTGTTCTTCTATATACTCTAATTGCAACACTTCTAAGCGACAAATCTAGAAACCCTCATATTCCTTTGGCTGGCTTACAGGCCGCTTTGCTAGCGCCGCTGATGGTGTTCGATTTTGTATACCCAAACCTCATGTTATATGACGACACCTGGCTATATCTTTGATCCGGCTTTTATCCATGCGATCAGTAAGGAGCAGGCTTGGCATTATCGGATTCTGCCAAAAGAAAGTAATTCAATCGGACTGGTACTGTTATGTGATCAAGACGCAAATATCGGACAGTTAGGTGATGAGCTGGAAGTGATGCTTGGTAAGACAATCAGCCTGGAAAAACAAGCTCCGGCAATCATCAGCATGCTATTGAACAAGCACTACCTAAAAGAAAACGGGCAACATCAGTTTCAAAAAATGAGCTTGGCAATTGAAGGTGACGGCTTTCTTAATGATCTGATACGTGAGGCGAGAAGTCTAAAAAGCAGCGATATCCACATTGAGATCTATGAGGAAAAATGCAGGGTAAGGATTCGTATAGATGGAATGATGGTGGAGCGTTATGTGCTTAAAAAAACTGAATATCCTGCATTGATCAATAAAATTAAGATTATGGCGAACCTCGACATCGCAGAAAAGCGATTGCCACAGGATGGCCGTATAAATTTCAAAGATGGGGAGGAAACATTTGACATTCGAGTATCCGTGCTGCCTACTTTGCATGGCGAGAAGGTGGTGTTGCGTTTATTAAACAACAACGCAGCGAATATAGACCTGAACCATGTTGGTTTTTCAGTATTTGATCTGGATAATTATTTGCAGGGAGTAAAACGGCCCAATGGAATTATATTGATTAGCGGCCCCACTGGGTCGGGTAAAACGACTACCCTTTATGCGACGCTAAAGTACCTAAATAAAGAAACCCGGAATATATTAACAATAGAAGACCCGATTGAGTATACGCTGGAAGGTATCAACCAGGTTCAACTTAAGGAAAGTATCGGGCTTACATTTGCTGCGGCATTGAGGACCTTTCTAAGGCAGGATCCTGATGTAATTATGGTTGGAGAGATCAGAGACCCAGAGACTGCCAACATGGCGATAAGAGCTGCCTTAACCGGTCACCTTGTGCTTTCCACTGTTCACACCAATTCCGCTTGGGGAACCGTATCACGCTTAATGGATATGGGCATTCCGCCATTTTTAGTCGCGAATACATTAAACACCTCGGTTGCGCAGCGTCTGGTTCGCTTGCTTTGCAAAATGTGTAAGGTTGAAGAATCATTTGATCCCATTGCTTACCCCAAACAGTTTAAGCCTTTTTCAGTAGTTACAACACATTGCGTTTCTAAAGGCTGTGAGCATTGCTATTATACAGGTTATAGCGGTCGGAAAGCTGTATATGAAGTCATTCCCCTAGATCAGGAACTAACTTACGAAATAAAACAGGGCAATATGTACATCAATCCTTTACTGGAAGCCAGGGGTATAAAAACGCTTGGAGAAAATGCATTTTCTCTGTTTGCCGATGGTTATACAACCATCGAAGAAATTTATCCATTGTTATTTACAAATTAATGAGCTCGACAACCAACGGTTATAAAGGAATTCTGCTAAGTATGGGTTTTATAATGATGCTGTTCTTTCAGTTTAATACCGCTAGAGCACAAGGGCCGCCGGCTATTGAGCGGGCACAAATAGTTGAAGAACGACTGAGAAATCTGGCCATCACTGTGCCGGGACTAAACCAGAAGGTGCAAATGAATGTTTCCAATGTATCCGTACAGGAATTTTTACGCGCTCTTGCACAAGCCAATAATTTGAATATCAACATCGATCCCAACCTTGATTTTAGGGTGTATAACAATTTTACCAATGAAACGGCCTTGAATGTACTAGTGTTTCTGACCAAAGAAAATGGAATAGATATTAATTTGGTGGG
Source organism: Pedobacter sp. (assembly GCA_031179845.1). Classification (GTDB taxonomy): domain Bacteria; phylum Bacteroidota; class Bacteroidia; order Sphingobacteriales; family Sphingobacteriaceae; genus Pedobacter. The sequence goes on along the minus strand of JAPSHM010000219.1, from coordinate 4,241 downwards.
ATCTATAATGTCGGTAACCAAAGTTGAGGAAGTGAAACCGATAACCCCTGTGAAAGAAATTAATGTGCGTTTCAATCAGGCTGACAATTCTTTGAGTGTTGAGCTTAATAACGATACTTTGTCGAAAGTTGCTAGAAAAATCACATCACTTTCCAAAAAAAATATAGTGGTCCCTATAGCACTGTTAGATAAAAAAGTGACTGCTTTTTTGACTGAGGCGCCATTTGAAACCGCTCTCGAAAAAATTGCCTATGCCAACGACCTAAAGCTACTTAAAACCAACGACAATGTTTACCTGTTTGAAGGGCTGAGCGAAGGTGAAGAACTTTATATCAACAGTGAGAAAAATACAGCAATAAGAAGGAGTCCTAAGCCTTTGAATGCAACCGGGGGCGGCAGCGGCGTCGGACTACGGCTGTCTAACCGAATATTACTAGGAAAGAAGCTGTTGAGTGTAGACGCAGTAAATGTACCGATAATGGATTTGGTAAAAAATGGTGCACAGGAAATCAACGTTGATTACTTTTTATATTCGGATATCAAAGGTTATATGACATCAAGGGTAAATGACATCAGCTTCGATCAACTGCTAACTTCTATTTTTCAGGGAACGGAATATACCTATCGCGTAGAAAATGGGGTTTATTTGATTGGCGACAGGAGGAATGAGGGCCTGCGCTCTCACAAATTGGTACACCTTCAAAACCGCTCGATTGATACGATCCAAAATATGATACCAATGGAATGGCGCAGGGGTGTGGAAATAAAGGAGTTTAGGGAACAAAATACCATTCTTTTATCGGGCTCCGCACCACAAATAGGCGAGATTGAAGCCTATATAAAGGAGTTGGATAAGCTGGTGCCAATGGTATTGATTGAGGTGACTTTGATTGACATTCGAAAAGGAAAAAGCATTAGGACGGGCATTTCGGCGGGGGTGTCTGATAGTGTTAAAACTGGGGGGACGGTATTTCCCGGACTAGATTATACCTTCGGCTCAGGTGCTATTAACGATCTGCTACGAAGGCTTGGACGAAACAATTCTATCAACATTGGCCGGGTAACCCCAAATTTCTACGTAAAGCTGAGTGCGTTGGAAAATAACAGTAACGTTGAGATCCGGTCGGTTCCTAAACTTTCTACATTAAACGGGCATACGGCAAATTTAAGCATCGGCAGCAAAAGGTATTATAGTACAAAAACACAAAATGTAATCCCATCTTTAACAACACAGACTGTCGTAACAGAGCAGTTTACAGAAGTCGATGCCAATCTGGAAATTAACATTAAGCCGATTGTTTCTGGTGACAATCAGGTGACTTTAAACATCAAGGTGAATATCTCTGATTTTATAGGAGACCCGCCAGAAAACGCACCGCCGCCAACATCAACAAGTAAGTTTGAATCAATCATCAGGGCCAAAAATGAAGATATGATTGTATTGGGTGGAATGGAACGTACCGAAAACAGTGAGAGCGGAGCAGGTGTTCCTTTATTATCCAGGATCCCGGTGTTAAAGTGGTTGTTTAGTAGCAAAAGCAAATCGAACAGTAAAGTAGTTACCATCGTATTCATTAAGCCGACAATCATTTATTAGTATGGCTTTACTACGGAGTTTAAGTCAGGGTCTAAATAATTGTGCAGGAGCAGAGGTCCACATGAAGCAGGACGGGAGCTATGATGTAAGGTTGTTGAAACTTTCGATGCATAAAAAGCTGATCCGGATAGAAGGTAAAAACCGCTACATTGGTTCTGCGGTTAAAATTACAGATGTTGTGTTGGAGGAGCCGCTTGCGATTACGCTAACTGGAAAGGGAGTGCTCATTAAGAAGACGGCAAGGCTGGATGAGATATCCGCAGGCTCGATGCAGCATCTTTTTCCGACATTGAAGTTAGACGAGTTTTATGTGCAGCATTTTCCCTCTGGTGTACATTCGTTTGTGGCGATTGTAAGAAAGGAAATCGCGGATGCCGTGATAGCCCTCTTCAAAAAGTTGGGTGCTGAAGTATTTATGCTTAGTTTGGGGCCTTTTGCCCTAGACAACGTGATCCCCCAATTGAACACTTACGGTACTTCGCTCCTATTTGACGGGCATGAATTGACATTGAATGAAAGTAAAGAGTGGCTGGTATATAATTACAGTCCGGAAACAGTAGCAGCCTTTCCTTTAAAGATTGATATCGAGGTCATTCCTGAGGAATTTTTACTGGCCTATAGCACAGCCTTTCAATTGATCTTACATGACCACCTGGGTCTAGTAGAAGTCACTTCAGAAGATATTAAATTACAATTAGTGAGACTCACAGCCGGACTAAAATTTAGGCGCTACGGCACTGCTATGGCTTTTATGTTTTTTTTATTGCTGTTCGTCAATTATTTAATGTTGAGCGGGTACAATTCCAGCAATGAGGATTTTAAAAGTAAGGCCGGAAAGCAAACGTATATTTTCGAGAACCGGACAAAATTGGAAAAAGATATGAAAGTAAAGGAGGCTTTAGTGAAAAAGTTGGGTTGGAATAAAGGATATAAGTATGCCTTTTTATGCGATCAGATTGGGGCTACGGTGCCTAAGGAGGTCACATTAAATGAACTGCAGATTAACTCTTTATCTGATAAGAATATTGGGTTGATAAAAGAAGTTCCTTTAGAAACGGGTAGTGTGAAGATTAAAGGACAGACTAATAACGTCTACGTCATTAACCGCTGGATTTATGAGCTCAAACAAATGAATTGGGTTAAGGAGGTGCGACTCGAAAAGTATATTGCTGACGATCAACTGCAGGCACAAGTTTTTACTATACATTTAAATTATTAGTATGCAAAGCGGCTTCGATCCTATACACAAAAATAAATTATTGCTTCCTATGTTTGTGATTGGGTTGTTACTGTGCTGGTTCCTGGCTTTTAACAAGACATTCGATGCAATTATGTTAAACCGCAAGCTGAAGGAGGATGCGGAAAAAGTAAATGACATTTCTTTTAACCCAGCTTACGTGCAGAAAAAAATCACCGCATTGAACGAAATACTCAAAAGCTATAAAGTTGGTGAAGACTGGAATGATAAATTATGGATGCAATCCTCAGCGTTTGCGGCTAAGCAAAACCTTTCGGTCGATTTTACGCTGGAGAAGCAATCGGCCGAGGTAGATAGTTCGATGGTTAATGAAACCCAGTCTTTGTATTTTTATGGAGACTTTTTACAGTTAGTAAAATTGGTGGATACACTGGAACGAACTAGAGATATTGGTAAAATTTCGGGACTACTGGTTAAAGCGCCAAAAACTGATAGGGTAGGAGACAGGAGTAGGAAGTGTGTGCTTAGACTAAATTTCAAGGGGATCGGAAAGCTATAACGTTATTTATATCGTTTTTACAGCAATACCTTGCCTTTGTTGATCTGCGTGATCTTCTTCTAACGTACGAGGGTTGTAGGAAACAACACAGAATATGAAAACATCTTGCGTGCTATGTTATGCGACTCCTTTTGTTGTTTGATCAACACATGTCTAGTTACAATTCAATCTGTCTCCTAATGCTTTCTTCCAAAGATATTAACGTCTCAGTACGCTGAATTCCAGGTACGGCCTGAATCTCCTCATTCAATACATGTCTTAGATGGCTTGTATCCCTGCAAATTATTTTCGCAAACATACTGTAAGCCCCGGTGGTATAATGTAATTCAACCACCTCTTTAATTTTGCTTAGCTGTTCTACCGCATCTTTATATTGAATTCCTTTTTCTAGATAAATGCCTAGGAACGCAGTTACATCGTATCCGGCTTTTTGAGGGTCAATTATTAAATGTGAACCTTTGATAATTCCCATCTCCTGCAATTTTTTCATCCTCACATGGATAGTGCCTCCGGAAACAATCAGATCTTTTGCGATTTCCGTATAGGGTTTTGTGGCATCATGCATCAATTGTTTTAGAATGTCGATATCCAGGTTATCAATTTCTAAATTTTGGCTTTCTTTTTTAAGTATCATTTTGACATTTGTTAACGATATTCAAATATAATTATTAATATGGTAAAAATAAAATAAAATGATTAGAATATTTGCAACGTAATGAGGTTGTTATTACATTTGTATCAAGCAAGTCACAAAAAATATTGTTCTTTAACATTTGCTTATACTCTGTAGGGTGGTGAAATTGGCAGACGCACCTCCTTGTCTCGGTGGTGGAGAATATGGAAAACCCGTAAGGGCTAACTACTCCTTGAAGGTTCGACTCCTTCCC
>JAPSHM010000218.1 GCA_031179845.1 Pedobacter sp. | reverse complement strand
GGTCTGGTGGAGTGAAGAAAGTAAGACAATAAGCAAAGGATTTGTTGAAGTTGCCAGGCTGCCAATTCCTGCTGCTGTATATTTCATAGCAAAAACATATAGACCAAGGTACACGGTAGTATTCATGAAGCCGAAGATGGACAGTTGTTTCCACTCAGCAGCACCCGGCATCCTATATTGTTTATCTCTGCTGATGAAATAGCAATAGCCCAATAAAACCAATCCGGCGATGAAGAAACGAAGGTTTCCAAGTATTAGCGGCGGGGCTGATAAGATTCCAAATTTGGTAGCCACTGAAGCGGAAGCCCACAACAGCGCAAAGAGCAGACCGATAAAGATGTTTTTCACAGCGCAAAGTTAAAACATGGAAGCGTGTTATTTCGTACAAATTATATAAGTTTGCCCAAACTAATTTTTTATCGATGAAGAAACTGATTTTGCTGACCGCTCTGGTCGCCATTGCTTTTTGCAGCTTTGCACAGCGCAAAGAATTAACAATGCAGGATGCGATAAGCAATGCCCGCACTACGCTTGCCCCTGAAAACCTTTCCCAGATCCAGTTCATATACGGGACTGAAGATTACGTATATGCCAGGCGAAATGACAGCGACGTGGTTTGGATGAAGGGGAACGTAAAAACCGGGGCGGATCAGCCGTTTTTAACGTTAACGGAGTTGAATCAGAAATTAAGATCTGCAAAAGCCGATACTTTAAAAATAATGCCGATAATCCATTTCAACCAAGGGCCAAATTGGGTCTTAAGTGCGAATGGCAGTAAAGTTTCGCTTAATCCTGTCAACAACACATTGCAAGTAATTGTAGACCAATCCCTGTCTGGCAAAGCTAATGTCGAAGAAAGTAAAGCGGGATACATCGCTTACCTTGATCAGTTCAATTTGTTTGTCGCCAATGGAGCAGAACGCAGACAAGTTACCACTGATGGCAGTAAAGATATTGTATACGCTTCTTCTGTACATAGGGAAGAGTTTGGGATCAGTAAAGGTACGTTTTGGAGCAATGATGGTAAAATACTGGCTTTTTATCGCATGGATCAACGCATGGTAACTGATTATCCCATCATCGACTGGACAACCAGACCTGCAAAAAATTTGAACATCAAGTATCCTATGGCCGGTGATCAAAGTCACCAGGTAACGCTGGGCGTTTATAATGCTGAAACCAAAACCCTGGTTTATTTGAAGACAGGTGAACCAGTTGAACAATATTTAACCAATATCTCCTGGAGCCCGGACGATAAATATATTTATATCGCGGTATTAAACCGGGAGCAAAATCACATGAAACTAAATCAGTATGATGCAGCTACGGGTGACTTTGTAAAAACCTTGTTTGAAGAGAATGACGAAAAATATGTGGAGCCATTGGTTCCGATGTTGTTCTTGAAAAACGACCCTTCGAAGTTCATCTGGCAAAGTAATAGAGATGGATGGAATCACTTTTATTTATACAGTTCGGATGGAAAGCTGTTGAAACAGTTGACAAAAGGCCATTGGGAAGTCCTGAATATAAAAGGATTTGACCAAAAAGGAGATCAGTTGTTCTACATTTCGACTCAAGAGGCACCCATTACCAGGAATTTATATGCATTAAGTATCAAGACAGGTAAGTCAAAGAGGATCACGCAAGGTTATGCAGTACACAATACCGAGGTAAGTACATCCGGTAAAAGTGTAATTGATAGTTACAGCACGCCTGAAGTGCCCAGGACGATCCAGCTGGTAGAAACTGCTTCTGCAAAAACAAAAATGCTGCTTAAGGCAGCGAATCCTTTGGCTGCTTACGCGACAGAAAAATCTTCAATATCTACGATCAAAAGTAAGTCAGGGGATGACTTGTTTATGAGTCTTTACAAACCTGTAAATTATGATGCGACAAAAAAATACCCTGTAGTTGTTTACTGGTACGGTGGCCCACATGCGCAGCTGGTATTGAATAGCTGGAATGCGGGTGCTGGTGATTATTGGGCCAGATATATGGCTCAACAGGGCTACGTTGTACTCACACTTGATGTCAGAGGTAGTGACAACAGGGGGAAAGACTTTGAGCAAGCTATGTTCCGTCGCGCTGGCGAAGTGCAAATGGAAGATATGTTGACCGCTGTCGAATACCTGAAAAGCCAGCCCTATGTTGACGCAGCGAAAATGGGTCTATTCGGCTGGAGCTTCGGCGGATTTGCGACTACAAATTTCATGTTGACCCATCCTGGTGTTTTCAAAGCCGCAGTGGCAGGTGGCCCTGTCATCAACTGGCAGTTCTACGAGGTCATGTACACTGAACGTTACATGGACACCCCTCAGGAAAACCCGGAAGGTTATGCAGCTACCTATCTTAGCAATAAAGTTGATCAGCTGAAAGGCAAGCTGTTGTTGATCCATGGTCAGCAAGATCCTGTAGTTGTACAGCAGCATTCTGTTGATTTTGTAAAACATGCCGTAGATAAAGGGGTACAGGTTGATTACATGATCTATCCAGGACATGAACATAATGTAATTGGAAAAGACAGAGCACATCTTTATCAAAAAGTTACGGATTACTTTACACAACATTTAAAGTAGGTTAAACCATGGAAGTCATAATCTATATGAATACGCTGATATTCTTACTACTCGGGGCCGTTCACGTTTACTGGGCATTCGGCGGAAAATGGGGAATGAACACTGCGCTTCCAACAAAGGATGCCGGGGGAGAAAGCCTGTTCAGTCCCGGCCTCATTGAAACACTCATCGTGGCTTTTGGACTATTTTTATTTGCTGGGATTACCCTTAGCAACCTAGAGGAGTTACAATCCCTTTTCCCTTCAAAATATCTTAAACCGGCTACCTTAGTTATCACCAGCATCTTCCTGCTGCGTGCGCTTGGCGATTTTAAATATGTCGGGTTTGCGAAAAAAATCAAGAACACTACCTTCGCAAAAAGTGATACCAGAATTTTTTCTCCACTTTGTTTGTACCTCGGGCTTACAACCCTAATGATTGCAATGTAAGCTATCTCTGCGCAACACTCCATTTAGCCGAGTGCTGCTATTCACTATGCAAGCGTTTCCCTTAAATGATAAACGCTTGCATAGTATTAGTTATCTCTTAGCGATCTAAAGCACTTGTCCCAATTAATAAACTCTTGCATTGTATTAGTCTATCTGCAAGCTGTACAAAGCTTTGCCCTAATCGTTAAACGCTTCCAAAGTAATAGACGATTTCTTTTCAAAAAAAATTCAGTGCTGCGAGCCGACATCCAAAGATTTTGCCCTTCAGCAAAAGATTTGAGGAGGCGAACAGCATCTGTATTTTTTTCCTTATTTTTACCCCTCAAATTCGATACTTTTCAAAATAATGAGCATTTCTACAAAATACGACCCGGCGGCGACAGAAGACAAATGGTACAGTTACTGGCTTTCAAAGAAATTTTTTCACTCTGAACCAGACGAACGGGAGCCATACACGATTGTGATCCCACCACCAAATGTCACTGGCGTACTTCACATGGGGCATATGCTCAACAATACCATTCAGGACGTTTTAATCCGCAGGGCGCGTATGTTGGGTAAAAATGCTTGCTGGGTACCGGGGACTGACCATGCTTCGATTGCAACCGAGGCAAAGGTAGTCGCTATGCTCAAAGAAAGAGGAATCAATAAAGCAGATATTACCAGGGAAGAATTCCTGAAATATGCCTGGGAATGGAAGGAAAAGTACGGAGGCATCATCCTTGAACAGTTGAAGAAACTAGGTGCCAGTTGCGACTGGGACCGTACCCGTTTCACTATGGAAGACGATATGTCTGACGCGGTGATTGACAGCTTCATTCATTTGTACAAAAAAGGTTGGATCTACCGCGGTATCCGCATGGTAAACTGGGATCCGGCAGGAAAGACTGCGGTTTCCGATGAAGAAGTAATCCGTAAGGAAGTAAATCAGAAACTATATTACATCAAATATACGATTGCAGGAACGGATGAATCGATCACCATTGCGACCACCCGTCCGGAAACCATTATGGCGGATGCGGCGATCTGCATCAATCCCAACGATGAACGCTATACATCCCTGAAGGGTAAAAAAGTATTTGTTCCATTGATCAACCGGGAGATACCGGTAATTGAAGACGAGTACGTAACGATGGATTTTGGAACAGGCTGTTTAAAAGTTACGCCGGCACATGATCTGAACGATTATGAGCTAGGCGTTAAACACAAACTACCTGTTATAGATATATTAAACGAAGACGGAACGCTAAACGAATTGGCAGTTATCCTGGTTGGTGAAGACCGATTTATAGCGAGGAAAAAGATAGCGAAATTGCTGGATGAAGCCGGGCATTTAGAGAAGGTAGAAGATTACAAATCTCAGGTTGGTTTTTCTGAACGTACAGATGCGGCGATCGAGCCTAAGCTGTCGATGCAATGGTTCTGTAAAATGGATCAGATGGCCAAGCCTGCTTTGGAAGACGTACTGAACGGCGATGTGAAGCTAATTCCAGAAAAGTTTGTAAATACTTACCGTCATTGGATGGAGAATGTGCGCGATTGGAACATCAGCAGGCAACTTTGGTGGGGACAGCAGATCCCTGCCTGGTATGACAATCTTGGAAACTGGGTAGTTGCGAAAACTAAAGAAGAAGCATTGGATGAGTTTCTAAAGCTAAAGGATCCTGCGGGAGAATTTACTGCCGAAGAAGCTGCTGGCTTCAAGAACCAACTCGCTGCGTTTGTAAAACAGGATCCTGATGTAATGGACACCTGGTTCTCTTCGTGGTTATGGCCAATTTCAGTGTTCGACGGATTTAAAAACCCAGACAATGCAGATATCAACTATTACTATCCAACCAACGATCTGGTTACGGCGCCGGAGATCTTGTTTTTCTGGGTAGCCAGGATGATCATGGCCGGACACGAATTTAGGGGTCAGAAGCCTTTTACCAATGTGTACCTAACAGGAATTGTTAGAGATAAGCTGGGTCGTAAAATGACCAAGTCTCTGGGTAACTCACCCGATCCGATCGGCTTGATTGAAAAATATGGCGCTGATGGCGTTCGTGTCGGAATGCTTCTCTGTTCACCGGCAGGAAACGATTTGATGTTCGATGAAAGTTACTGCGAGCAAGGCCGTAATTTCGCCAACAAAATATGGAATGCTTTCCGCCTCGTAAAAGGCTGGGAAGTGGATGAAAACCTGGAGAACCCAAATCAACAGGCTATTTTATGGTTTGAAAACCGTTTCAACGAGGCGCTTGCTGAAATTGAAGACAACTTCAAACAATACCGTTTATCCGAAGCTTTGATGGCTACTTACAAACTAGTTTGGGATGATTTCTGTGCCTGGTATCTGGAAATGGTTAAGCCAACGTATCAACATCCAATTGATCCCGACACTTTGAAGGCGACCATTGGTTTCTTTGAGAAGATATTGACCCTTTTACATCCATTCATGCCTTTCATTACAGAAGAACTTTGGCATGATGAATTGTTTGGTGAAAAAGAAGAAATGGACTGCTGTATAGTAGCCAGTTATCCTTTAGCCGGAGATGCCGACCTAACTCTGCTCAAAGAAGTTGAAGTGATCAAAACACTGGTTGCTGAAATCAGAAATGTAAGAAATACCAAACAGATTTCACCTAAAGAGGCCTTGCCGCTGGCATTGAAGGTAAACTCTGAGATTGATTACGAAAAGTGGCTGAATATTGTATTCAAACTAGCTAACATCGATCAGGTAGAGTTTGTTAACGATAAGATCCCCGGTGCTGTGAGCTTTATGGTAGGGAACGATGAGTTCTTTATCCACCTTCATGAAGCGATTGACATTGATGCAGAAATCGAACGGTTGAAAACGGATCTGGTGTATTTGCAAGGGTTTTTGAAGTCTGTAAACGCCAAGCTCAGCAACGAGCGTTTTGTGCAGAATGCGAAACCTGAGATCATTCAGAATGAAAAAAACAAGCAGGCAGATGCTGAAGCGAAAATGAAGATTATTGAGGAAAGCCTGGCTGCATTAAAGTAAGCCGTATTCCGGCAGTTCTTCAATGAAGGCAAACCGTTCTTCCTGGTGGTCGATGATGGAGTAGCAATGCTTTAAGCCATTTGTGACCACCAGCCATTTGGTCTTGTGCACGGAGTTGTACCTGGCTGCCTGGTCGAAAACCGACTGTGTAATTTTTACAGCAGGCGCTTTACATTCTATCACCATGATCCGTTGACCCTGGTTGTTAAAGATCACAATATCGGTTCTTTTCTGAAGCTTATTCAGGCTCAGGCCACCTTCGATCTGGATCAATGATTTTGGAAATTTCTTTTGTACGATCAGGAACTGGACAAAATGTTGTCTTACCCACTCTTCAGGCGTTAATACCAGATGCTTTTTTCTAACCTCGTCAAATATGAAGTGCTGCGTCTCCTTCAAAGTAATTCTAAAGGGGTATTCAGGTAGGTTAAGTGGTGTAGGTTGAAATGACATTTGTGCAAAAGTAGATATTTTTTTTATCTAAGTTTTATCTAAGTTTACACCATTATATGAGTGCTGCGGACATAATAAAAGACATAAAAGCCAGGAAGTTTAAGCCTGTTTACCTGTTACATGGTGAGGAACCTTATTATATAGATCAGATTATTCATTATATGGAAGAACATATCCTGAATGATATGGAAAAAGGTTTCAACCAAACCGTACTATATGGAAAAGATACGGATATGGCTACCGTGATGAATGCTGCCAAACGCTATCCGATGATGTCTGATTACCAGCTGA
>JAPSHM010000021.1:17320-24981 GCA_031179845.1 Pedobacter sp. | reverse complement strand
CTTCCGAAGGTTATCATGGTATGATATTCAACGAGGTATTCGGTATTGGCGGACCATTTGGCAACATACAGTTCATCATCCGGGCACGTGTAGAGGGGTTAAGGGACTTTGGTCCGGCTATCTCTCCTTTCAACTCCTTCCAGTTAATCCAGTGACTTGAAACCTTGTCATTACGGGTGCAGCGACATGTAGACAATGCACTGGCCCTGGCAACCTGGCTTGAAAATCATGAAGCGGTTAAAAAAGTGAGTTACCCAGGCCTGGAAAGCAGTCCATATCATGCAAACGCCAAAAAATACCTGCAAAATGGCTTTGGCGCAGTACTTTCCTTCGAGTTACACGGCGAGAAAGAACAAGCAATTGCGCTGGTTGACAATCTGAAACTGGTTAGTCACCTGGCCAACGTGGGCGATGCGAAGACACTTATCATCCAACCTGCAGCAACAACGCATCAGCAGTTGAGTGATGAAGAGCAGCTGAGCGCAGGCGTTACCCCTAACCAATTGAGGGTATCTGTAGGAATTGAACACATTGACGACATCAAAGCAGATTTCGAACAGGCATTCGCAAGCATCAAATCATAATCAGCATTTCCCAGTTTACCAAGATCCAGTAATGAGTACCATATCCACATATAATTACACCAAGACTTTTAAACTTGAAAGCGGCAAAAAGCTACGTAAGCTGGATGTTGCCTATCGAACGTATGGTAAATTAAATACCAAAAAGGACAATGTAATTTGGGCCTGCCATGCACTCACGGCCAATTCTGATGTGCTGGACTGGTGGGATGGATTATTTGGGAACAATGCCTTGTTCAATCCAGACGAGCACTTTATCATTTGTGCCAATGTTTTGGGTTCTCACTACGGAAGCACCAATCCTTTATGTGACGATCCGGTAACCGGCCTGCCTTATTACCTTTCTTTTCCGGAGTTCACCATTCGCGACCTGGTATCGGCTCATCAGCTGCTGGCTAAACATTTGGGTATCCGGCAAATTAAAGTACTGATCGGTGGTTCGTTGGGAGGACAACAAGCCTTAGAATGGGCGATTGCAGATCAGGGCCTGATAGACAACCTGATCGTTATCGCGTCGAATGCGGTTCACTCGCCCTGGGCCATCGCTTTCAATGAAAGTCAGCGTTTGGCCATCACTGCCGATCGCAGCTTTTATGCACAAAAGCCAGACGGCGGTCTGAAGGGACTCAAAGTGGCAAGGAGCATCGCGTTATTATCGTACCGAACCTATGATGCGTATTCAGCCACTCAACTGGAAAGTGTAAACGATAAAACCAATAACTACAGGGCATCTTCCTATCAAAACTACCAGGGAGAAAAGCTTTGCAACCGCTTCAATGCGTACAGTTACTGGTATCTGAGCAAAGCGATGGACAGCCATAATTTGGGTAGAGGCCGACAAAGTGTTGCCGAAGCCCTGAAGCTGGTCAGATCGAACACTCTGGTCATCGGAATAGAAAACGATGTTCTATTTCCCTTATCCGAGCAAAAATACCTGGCGGAAAACATTCCTGGTGCATCATTCTATACACTTAGATCCGCATACGGTCATGATGGCTTCCTGATTGAAACAGACACACTGACCAATGTTATTGGAAACTTTCTGAAAGAAAGCGTCAACAAGAATATTATTAAATTACATAAAACAGCATAAAAATAGATGAGCAAAAAACTTAAAATTGGCTTATTTGGTTTTGGGGTAGTAGGCCAGGGATTACATGACATCATCCGTGGTCAGGATTTAAATCTTGAGATCATTAAGATAGCTATTAAAAACCCGGACAAGAAGCGTACACTAGATGCGCACCTGTTTACTACCGATCACAACGAACTGTTGAACAACAGTGAGATCAATACCATTGTAGAACTGATCGACGATGCAGAAGTAGCCTTTGATATTGTGAAACGCGCATTGATCAGTGGCAAAAATGTAGTATCCGCAAACAAAAAAATGATTGCCACTCATTTAGCAGAGTTGGTTGCACTACAGGAAAAACATGATGCCTCACTCCTTTATGAAGGCGCGGTATGCGGAAGTATCCCAATCATCCGGAACCTGGAAGAGTACTACGACAACGAATTATTACATGGCATAAGTGGTATTTTCAACGGATCATCCAACTATATACTTTCAAAAATCTTCAATGAAAGCCTCCCCTATGGTGTAGCGCTGAAACAGGCACAGGACCTTGGCTTTGCCGAGACTGACCCGATCCTGGATGTAGGAGGTTATGATCCCAAATTCAAGCTTGCTATTGCTACTGCACATGCCTACGGCTTGTTCATCAATCCGGATAACATCCTCAACATTGGTATTCAAAACCTTTCTGAGAACGACATCAGGTACGCAAGGGAAAAAAACTACAGGATTAAATTGGTTCCAACTGCGCGTAAGATCAGTACCAAGCAGGTAGTGACCTATGTGTTGCCTAAATTTGTTAAGTCAGACGACTTCCTTTTCAATGTTGAAAATGAATACAATGGGGTAACTGTTCAGGCTGCCTTTGCCGATAAACAATTCTTTTTTGGAAAAGGAGCAGGCGGACATCCTACCGGCGCTGCTGTGCTATCAGACATTGCTGCTTTGCGTTATGGCTACCGGTATGAATACAAGAAGTACCATCAGCATAACGGATTGATACATACTGACAACGTAAATATTGAAGTTTACCTGCGGTATGTACATGAGTACACAATCGACAAACTGCAGGTTGAAAATATCGTAGAGCGTTTTTCTCGCGATGATTATAAATATGTGATCGGCAGTGTGAGCTTGAAAAACCTGATCGCAAACAAAGCGCTTTTGGAACACAAGGACGTATTCATTGCCCATACCGGAAAATACACGTATACCGAACAGCAGATTAAAGCTGTAGCGGATGAAGAAGCATTGGTGGGTTAACCATTTGTTTTGATTAGAAAAAGGCCCCAATTTTTGGGGCCTTTTCTATGTTGCTGGTAATTTCTATTCCAGGTTCTAAATCTCCTTTTCAGGTTCGTTTATATTTCTCTGTCCACATCCCAGTTCTCCAGGTAATCTGCCACCCGACGTACAAATAACCCGCCTAACGCGCCGTCAACTACCCTATGGTCGTAAGATAAGGAAAGGTACATCATGTGCCTGATGGCGATCACATCACCAAATTCCGTTTCCAGTACCGCTGGCTTTTTCTTGATCGCACCTACAGCCAGGATTGCTACCTGCGGCTGATTAATGATCGGCGTTCCCATGATATTTCCAAAAGAACCAATATTTGTCAATGTGAAAGTGCCATTTTGTGTCTCATCCGGCTTCAGTTTAGAATTCCTTGCACGGCTGGCCAGGTCGTTCACTGATTTGGTTAATCCGACAAGGTTAAGCTGGTCCGCATTCCTGATCACCGGAACGATCAGATTTCCACTAGGAAGTGCTGCCGCCATTCCAATGTTGATATCCCGCTTTTTAACGATCTGATTACCATTAACAGAGACATTGATCATCGGAAAATCTTTAATGGCCTTGCTTACTGCTTCTACAAAGATCGGCGTAAAAGTGATTTTCTCTTTCTCCCGTTTCTCAAAGCTGCTTTTCACCTTTTCGCGCCACATGACCATATTGGTCACATCGGCTTCCACAAAAGAAGTGACATGTGCAGAGGTCTGCTTGCTCATGGTCATATGATCGGAAATGAGTTTCCTCATTCTGTCCATTTCGATGATCTCATCACCACCGCTCAAACTAACAGCCTGCGGAGTAGCAGACACCTTTACGGGTTGTGTAACCGCAGCAGCCTGCGGAGATGGCGTGTTACTTGCAACAGGAGCAGAACTGCGCGTAGCCGAAGCGCTTCCGCTTCTTCTCGTTTGAATATAGCTGAGCAAATCATCTTTTGTTAAACGCCCTTCAGATCCTGTACCTTCCAGATTTTCCAATTCACTTAATGGAATTCCTTCCTGACTCGCGATGTTTTTTACCAGAGGTGAATAGAACCGATCAGAGGCATGATCAGTTGGCAACTGTTCAATACCGGGCAACTGTTCCAAAATTGGCTCAGCCGTCATCTCTTGCGGCAAAGCCGGCGTTTCAACCACCTCATCACTGGTCACCACATTCATTTCTGTTTCAATGATCGCAATTACCGCACCTACCTGTACAATATCATCTTCCTTAAATAACTGCTTTACTATTTTGCCTGAAATTGGCGAAGGAACTTCAGAATCCACCTTATCTGTTGCGATTTCTAAAATGGTATCATCCATTTCAATTACATCGCCAGGCTGTTTAAGCCATTTAATAATGGTTGCTTCTGCAACGCTCTCACCCATTTTAGGTAACAACAATTCGTATTGAGCCATTTTTTATTTTATGTTTTGTAACCGCTGCAAAAGTAAAGTATTTTGAAGACTTAACCCACATCTTGTTTAAGCTCATTCAAAAGCATTGCCAATGCGGCTACAGCAGATCGCTCGATGTTTTGAATCCTCCGGTTGCTGAAGTTAAATAGACGGGCCACGACCTTGCGCTCACTAGCCACGGCAACCCACACAGTGCCAACAGGTTTTGTTGGTGTACCTCCATCCGGACCAGCGATGCCACTTACGGCAACTGCATAATCGGTTTTGAAATTTGTTCTTGCACCGGCGGCCATTTCCTTGACTGTTTCTTCACTTACCGCTCCATAAACATCCAATGTTTGCTGTTTTACGCCAAGCACTGACACTTTCAAGGCATTGGAATAGGTTACCGCCCCTCCTGCAAATACCGAGGAACAACCCGGATGCTGCGTGATCAGTTGGGCGATATATCCTCCGGTACAGCTTTCTGCGGTCGATAAGGTCAGTTTCTTTTCATCCATGATGTCCAACAGCGCTTTCTCCAGTGTAACGTCTTGGTCGACCACCACATATTTCCTTACTTTGTTGATGATCTGCCGGGCGAAAGCTTCTACCTCAGCTTTCAAAATATCTTCGTCTGTACCAGTCCCACTCAATCTTAACCTGATCTGGCCCAGTCTTGGTAAATAAGCCAGTTTAATATGTGGCGGCAGACTGTCTTCGATCTCTTCGATCTCAACTGCAAGGAAAGACTCTCCAATATTTGCGGTAAGAATAGTTTTATGATAGATACAAGGTAATTTGAATGCCTGCTTTAAGCGTGGAAGGATCTCTTCCTTCATCAAGTACATCATTTCAAATGGGACACCCGGCATAGACACAAAGACTTTACCCCGTTCCTCGAACCACATACATGGCGCAGTACCATTTTTGTTCATTATGACCGTACATCCCTCCGGTACATCCGCCTGTTTGCGGTTTGACTCGATCATGGGCTTGTGGTAACGGGTAAAAATATCCGTCACATGTTCCAGAGTTTCCTGGTCGCGCCTGAAACCCATGTTGAAATACCTCGCCAGCGTTACTTTGGTGATGTCGTCTTTTGTCGGACCCAATCCTCCGGTGATTAAAATGATATCGACCCGTTTCTCTGCCAGTTGCAAGGCTTCGATGATATGTTCCGCATCATCTGATACAGAGCTGACCTGCTTCACTTTTATGCCAATCAAATTTAGTTCACTAGCCATCCAAGCCGAATTTGTATCCACAATCTGACCAATTAGTATTTCATCACCAATGGTTATAATCTCTGCAAGCATAGGTTTTAATGTTTTATTATCTGGTATTGTGAAATCTTCTCTTGCTCAGCTTCAGATCCTGAAGTATAGATGCTTTAACCTTGATATCAACTGCATACATCTTATAAGCACCCCAAGGTATCCATTGAAAGCTCATGTCCCAGCAATGAAGGTCGCGGTAAATCGCAAAATTGGTTTGAGCAATCCTGTTCTGCGTAAAGTCCCAACCTGAAGTGAACGTCACTTTCCACTTGGGAGTGATATTCGCATCCCCGTTGAAATTTAGGGTGTTGGTGATTGTACTGTTTAAGCCAGTCGGAGTCGTGTTGTAATCAAATGAAAAGTTCCATGGAATATTGAAATCGACAAAAGCATTGGGATCGCGACTTACCCTCGCCAGCTCATCAGCTTGTTCAGCATTCAATGATCCGGTATTCGCCTGTTCATTCAATTTATCTTCATTCTCATTCCTCCTTTTTAAGGCCTCCGGATTCAAACTATAGCTGAAGGAGAATCCAAACTGGGTTAAACGCGGGAGTTTTCCGATCTGCCACATGTATTTATCGACTAAATAGCGTTCATTCAGGCGAGTGTCCCTGTTTAAAGAATCTCCAACCTGATACGGATTCAGTGAACCATAAAAATTGATTCCTAATTTATCGCTGAACTGAGAACGCCCACTAAAACTTATGGGAGTAAGTTTAAAGCTTTCTGCAAGTAAATTATAGGAACTATTAAAGGTTAAGCCCTGCAAAATGGGTATTTTTTTCTCCCCCGTTCCGGTCGTATCTTTCGGAGATAGAAATTTTGCTTCAAGATTGTTTTCGAGTGAAAAATTAATGACGGCACTACGACCTTCGCCCGGGCCGCCATATAGGGAACCCTCAAAGATGGAATATTTATCCTGTTCAAACTCATTATTTGCATTCCTTCTTAGCACTGGCGTGCCATCGTCATAATAAGAATATTTATAACTCCCCTTGCTTACAGCCGAAAAATCGGGCATATAACTAAAACCCACCCTCGGGGTCATCACGTGACGCAAAGCTTTGAAATTGCCAAAATTTTTAAACTGGGCCGTTGAATAGACCTTAGTAGCCAATGAAGCATTAAGTGAATACTGACCATTTCTGACGAAACCAGGGACTGTGTCAATAACTGTAAGATCTGTAGTACCTGTACCATTTGGAACTTTAATCCAGGTCTTTCTGATGGATTGTAAATACCAACGTTCCGTAAAGGAAACGCCACCATTGAAATTGAAATTCGCTATATTGAAACCCATGTTTATAGGGATAGCGTGGCTAAATCCGTTTCTGAAATGTTTGAGTGATTCCGTATTAAACAACAATGAGTCCTTGATATCAATTGAATTACTGGCCTGTAACGTGTAGCCAACGGATATTTTCTGATACCATTTCTGATCACCAAGCCGGTCCTTAGAATCGAATGGATTGAATGTCGGAACAGATAAGTTCACATCAGGCAATGTTAAGCTAACCATTCCGGATTCCGTTTCCTGCCTATGCGTAAAGGCCGTACTCAAATTTATTCCCTGTCCGAAAGTCCGGGAATAGGATATACTCGATTGCAAAGTATTATTTGCAATGGCACTTGGATCGTAAGTATTACCCCCAGCTGAATTTCTATCATAGGTACTCGTTCCGGCATTCACACTTGCTGAAAACACAGTTCCCGGCTTTGCATTCGGATTCTGAGCATGCATCCAATTGATTCGAAAATCCTTTCTGGTGCTAAAATCCTGGGTCCCTTCAGTCCCGAATTTGTTAGAGGTATAATCCAGATTTACGTTTCCATTGAACTTGTAGCGTTTGGTATAATTTGAGGCTACCCTTGCACTATATGATCCATAAGAAAAAATGGAACCTGTAATTTTAGCATCCCAATAATCACTCAGACCAAGGTAATAACCACCATCCTGTAAGAAGAAACCTCTCGAAAAGTCTTCACCGGGTGTAGGCAGGATGATCCCCGAGCTCTTCTTATTCGGCTTGGGGAAAAATCCAAA
>JAPSHM010000021.1:4055-17310 GCA_031179845.1 Pedobacter sp. | reverse complement strand
CAAACGGCAGTCCCAACGGTAAAGGAATATCCTCAATCTTGAGGTAAAGCGGACCGGCAATGATCTGATTTTCGGTTACAATGGCTTTCGTAAAATGTATTCCAAAGTGAGGATGCGGCAAATTACAGGTGCTGTAGGTCTGCCCCTTACTGTGTATTTCATCGTCAGGCTGTTTTTTAGCTTTTCCACCCGTAAAGAAACCGCCCTCCTGTTCGGTGTACACCCCCCAAATATTTCCTGCTTTAGAGATCGTATTGAATTTCAAGGAATCAGCCTTAGAAGTCCCCTGCCCTTCCATCTTAAATATGGGCCTGCCGATATATTTCCCTTTTGGATCAAATGAACCCCTGGCGTAGATCACGTTCGTCTTGTTGTTGTAGGTAATGTAATCAGCGTCCAGTTCGAGTCCCTGATAGATCACCCTCGCCTGTCCATATAAATAAACTATACTGCTGTCTTTGCTAAAAGCAACAGAATCCCTGGCGGTATACTCAATTTTTTCAGAGGCCGTTGTATCACTGGGGTTATTTTTAACGTTACCATCTTTGATACCCAAGTTCTGCGTTGTATCCTGACCCGGTTTTGAAATTTCCTTTCTGACATTAGTTGTGTCCTGCCTGACTGAATCAGTCTGCTGGACAACCTGGAAAGCAGAAAAAGAACCATATGCAAATGCAACGTTACTAACACATGTTAATAAAACTAAGGTTTTTGTAAAAATGATATCGCGTAAGAGTTTCAAATTCGTGTGTGAATGTTATTTTTGCATTAATGTTTAATCCAAAACGTTCAAAATTAATGAAAAATATACCATTGGTTAGACCAAATGTTATTTTGATTTTATTTATTTCTATATTTTTAGTTAGTACAACTAATAATCAAGCATTTACGCAAGAATATAAAATAAAAACAATAGTGATCGATGCCGGCCATGGCGGGCGCGATGGAACAACGCGTGGTTTGTATTCAACAGAAAAGGATGTGGCCCTAAAAACTGCTTTGCACCTTGGGGCTGCAATTGAAGCAACCATGAAAGATGTTGAGGTCATTTATACCAGAAGTACTGATGTTTTTATCCCGCTTTACGAACGCATTGGGATCGCTAACAATGCAAAGGCCGACTTGTTCATATCCATCCATTGCAACGATATGCCGTTACACCGAACCAGTGTGATAACCGGCTATAAAAAAAATAGCAGAGGTAAAAGAGTGCCCATCAGAAAAACCGTTTACCGCAAAAGTACATCTACACGTGGAGTGGAAACGTTTGTATCAGGAATGGGCAGGCTAAACGAACAGGATGAGGTGATCAAAAGGGAAAATGCGGCAATATTTCTGGAAGATAATTACAAGGAAAACTACGAAGGATTTGATCCGAACAACCCGGAAAATTATATTATCCTATCTTTGATGAAAAATACCTTCAGAACACAAAGCCTTAGACTGGCCAAATTGGTACAGGATCAATATGTAAATGTGGGCCGGGTAGACCGTGGCGTTCAGGAAAAAAGCCTTGCTGTGCTGGCCAGGGCGGGAATGCCGGCTATTTTGACAGAGATTGGTTTCATCAGTAATCCTAAAGAGGAAAATTACATGAACTCAAAAGAAGGTCAGGAAGAGATTACACAATGCTTATTAAATGCCATTCAGGATTACAAGAAAGGCATTGAAGGATAACAAGATTAAGAACAATAAAAACGAAGATTAAAAGATGAACTTAAAAAGAATTGTATTCCTATTTGCCATTCCATTATTTTTCAACGCACAAACCGCCTTTTCTCAGGGATATAAAGTAAAAACAATAGTTATTGATGCCGGACACGGTGGACCCAAATCTGGTGCCTCAGGAAGTTACTCCTTGGAAAAGAACGTTGCATTGAAGGTGGCTCTAAGGTTAGGGAAAAAGTTTGAAGAAGAAATGCCCGATGTAAAGATCCTCTACACCCGTAAAACTGACGTTGATGTTGAATTTCACAAGCGGGCGGCTCTGGCTAACGACAATAAAGCAGATATTTTCATCTCCATACATTGTAATTCCATGCCCAGACGAAGGGTGATCACAGGTTACACTAAAACACGGAACGGAAAAAGGGTCGCCAGATATGGTTATGTTAACAACACGACCACCAGTGGTACAGAAACTTTTGTTGCCGGATCACACCGTCTGAATGAGCAGGATGCAGCAATCCGGGAAAATGCCGACATCAAGCTGGAGAAAAACTACAAGGAAAATTATGACGGTTACGATCCGAATGATCCGGAAACGTTTATTATACTATCTTTGTTCAAAAACACATTTAGAGACCAAAGTCTGAAATTGGCGCGCTTAATGCAGGACAGTTATACGGCAGATAGCAGAAGGGTGAATAGAGGTGTTAAGGAACAAGGACTTTTGATTTTACAAAGGTGTGGAATGCCCGCTGTATTGACAGAGATCGGATTTATCTCCAACCCCGAGGAAGAGGATTATATGAACTCGGTAGCGGGACAGGACGAAATTGTAAATTCAATCTTCAAAGCAGTAAAAACATATAAAAAAGAAACTGAGATAAATTAAAAAATCGTATACTGAATGAAGATCGCGAACGAAACCAAAGTAGGCATATTAGCAGCCTGTTCTATTACATTATTATTTATAGGTTATAACTTTCTGAAAGGTAACGCGATATTCACCGATGAAACGGTACTGTATGCTAGGTACTCTCATGTCGACGGACTGGCCGTATCTAAACCGGTATTGATCAACGGCTTCCAGATCGGTCGGGTAGACAACCTGCAGCTACAATCTGATGGATCTATTGTTGCCAAACTAAAGATCAAAGGAAAGTACGAAATTCCTAACAACAGCATAGCTAAACTGGAAAGTGTCGATCTGCTGGGCAGTAAAGCCATTGTCATGTTATTGGGCACAGGCGATAAATTTGCGCAAGACGGAGATACCTTAAACGCCAATGTGGCCAAAGGATTGCTGGAAACGGTTGAACCTGTTCAGAAAAAAGCGGAACTGATCATTGCCAAGATGGATTCTATCCTGACCAGCGTGAACTCTATACTGAATCCTAACTTCCAAAAGAATGTCGATAAGAGCTTTAACAGCATTGCTTCTACCCTTTCCTCTTTGGAGGCTACGTCTAAAAAAGTCGACAACCTGGTAGGAACTGAAGGAAGCAGGATCTCCGCTATCCTGGCAAATGTTGAAGCCATCTCCTCCAACTTAAGGAAGAACAATGAAAAAATCGACGGCATATTGAACAACATCAATACCATCACGGATCAGGTGGCTGCTGCAAATTTCAAGCAAACCATAGACAATGCGAATAAAGCAGTAGCCGATTTGCAAAGTATTGTTGCGAAGGTGAATGAAGGTCAAGGTTCATTGGGTATGCTGGTTAACGACACAAAAATGTACGAAAACTTAACCAATGCATCTAAAAATCTGGACAACCTGATGATAGACTTAAAACAGAACCCGAAGCGATACGTTCACTTCTCCCTGTTCGGCGGTGGAAAAAGAGACAATTAAATTGTAAAAGTATTTCCTTCTGTAGCCAGCTCTGTATTTTCAAATACGGATCTGGCTTCTTCTAATAAAGGCAGCAAAGTCTTGTACCGAGATGAAAAGTGGCCGATGAGCAATTTCCTGGCTCCGGTAGTCTGGGCGATCTGCGCAGCCTGTAAAGCAGTAGTATGATGTGTCTGATTGGCACGCTCCAACATCTCATGTAAAAAAGTAGCTTCATGATACAGGGTGTCACATCCGCGGATGCTTTCCAGATAGCGCTCATCATATAACGTATCAGAGCAATAACAATATTTCTTAGGATCCTCAGAATCCGTCGTGTAGTCCAAATTTAGGAGAACCCTACCGTCCGGCAGCTCCAAATCTACCCCTCTCTTCAGCAGTGGATAATATTCAATTGGAACCATTTCTGCCTCCAGCTTTTCTACCACCAGTTTACGTAACCTCTTCTTTTGCACAAAAGAAAAACCCGTGCAGGGAATTCTATGGTTCAGGATAATCGTTTCTACGCTCAGATCCGCATTCTCGAAGATCATGGAGGGGGTATCTGCCTGGATCGGTTCAAACTCTATCGGATACCGGATAATGGTTTCTGAATGCTGAAACTGCAGGGCCAGGATCTCGGCCAGTGCAGCAGGTGCAAAGATCTTCATCGGTTTGATGCGTCCGTTCAAATGCAAACTGGACAGCAGGCCGATCAATCCGAAATAATGATCACCATGTAAATGGCTGATAAAAATGTAATCTATTTTATTTGCTTTAAACCCATACCTGATCAGTTGCTGTTGAGTTCCCTCACCACAGTCAATCAGGTAAAATTTTTCATTGCAATTAAGAAGCTGTGCTGATGGGTTCCTATTGTAAACAGGGGTTGCCGAGCTACTGCCTAAAATGGTAACCTCAAACTTCATTAACTTTTATCTACGCTCCCTAGTAATTCTTTTTCAATTTCTTCCATAAAGATCAAATCTGTCGCCTCGTCAACTTTAGAAACGATGGTCAGCGACTGGTCGAGGTTTGACATTTCTAAAAGTGTGGCAACTGCCGCATTCACGCCCGTAACAATGAACAGGCCATTTGCATTCTTACAGATCCTGTCGCCAAAAAGCAGGCTACTCAGATCCTGGGAGTCCTGACATTGCTTGATCGAAGAAAGATCCAGTACAATATTGCAATACCCTTCTGTGTTCAATAGAATGAGCTCAGATTTCAACTTCGGCGTATTGTCGTTCGTTAACTTTGATTCGTTAAGTTTTAACACTACATACTTTTCGTGCTTATCTACAGAAAATTTCATGATACAGGTTCTTTAGTTAGTCTTATACGAAAGTAATTAATTTTATCTGGATAATAAGTGCCTGTTCAAAACTTATGTATTATTTTGACAGGCACTTATACAGATTAGATGTCGGTTAAATGGTATAAATTTCGGCCAACCGCTAAAGACTTTTTAAAAATGTATTCACGTTATTTTCTATGCGACCCAGTACATTTTCCTGTTCATTCTTGATGAATTGGTCGCCAGTGATCTGCTCATAAAGTTCTATATACCGCTCAGATATGGAGGTGACGATCTCAGAGGTCATAACAGGAACTGTTTGTCCGTCTTTTCCCTGAAAGCCATTCTCAATCAGCCATTTCCGTACAAACTCCTTAGACAGCTGCTTTTGAGGTTCATTGGCCTGCTGACGTTCCGCATAACCTTCCGCATAAAAATATCTCGAAGAATCCGGTGTATGAATTTCATCGATCAAAAAGATCTCCGCTCCTACTTTACCAAATTCGTATTTGGTATCCACCAGAATCAGCCCTCTTTCCGCGGCGATCTCCGTTCCACGCTCATATAAAGCATAGGTATGGTTTTCCAATTGCGTATAATCTTCCAGGGAAACGATGCCCTTAGCCAGAATATCCTCCCTTGAAATGTCTTCATCATGGCCTACCGCAGCCTTGGTAGTTGGGGTAATGATGGGTCTAGGTAACTTATCATTTTCCTTCAATCCCTCTGGCAAGTCCACTCCGCAGACACTGCGCTTTCCCGCGCTGTATTCTCTCCAGGCATGTCCTGCAAGGTAACCCCGGATCACCATTTCAACCTTAAAGGGCTCGCAGATCCGGCCTACTGTAACCATTTCATCTGGCACACCGATCACCCAGTTTGCCACAATGTCTTTCGTCGCACTTAGAAACTTGGCAGCTATCTGATTTAATACCTGCCCTTTAAATGGGATCGCTTCAGGTAGAACCACATCAAAAGCAGAGATCCTGTCTGTAACCACCATGGTCATAAATTGGTTGTCAATGGTATACACATCGCGCACTTTTCCCTTATAAAAACTCGTCTGTTTTGGAAAGCTAAAATTGGTTTCTTTAATTGCTGTCATTTACTCTATTTTCCTTATTGTATATCGCCGTAGGCTTTTAATATTCTTTTTACCAGTTTGTGCCTTACCACATCTTCACCTGTCAGATAAATGATCTCAATCCCAGGAATATCGTCAAGAATACGCAATGCATTGTGAAGTCCCGACATCTGTTTCTTAGGTAGATCGATCTGCGTCACATCACCGGTTACAATGAACTTCGCTGAAGGACCCATACGGGTTAAAAACATTTTCAACTGAAGATCTGTGGAGTTCTGTGCCTCATCCAAAATAACAAAACAATTGTCCAGCGTTCTTCCACGCATAAATGCAAGTGGCGCAATTTCTATGGTTCTGTTCTCAATATATGTTTTCAATTTTTCCGCAGGGATCATGTCATCCAGTGCATCGTATAGTGGACGAAGATAAGGATCTACTTTTTCCTTGAGATCGCCGGGTAAAAATCCCAGGTTCTCTCCAGCTTCCACAGCCGGGCGGGTTAATATGATGCGTTTAATCTCCTTATTCTTCAATGCTCTTACGGCTAATGCAACAGCAGTGTAAGTTTTTCCTGTTCCTGCCGGACCAATTGCAAACAGCACATCATTCTTGACAATGCTTTCCACCATTCTCCTTTGATTGGCCGTTCTGGCTTTCACCATCAGACCGTTCGTACCAAAGACGATTACTTCGCCTCCGCCACCACCACCGGTAGCAGCAAGTTTTTCCGATCCGTTCTCCGACACCGCAGGAGTCCTTCGCGAAACCAAGATCGATTCCACATCATTGGGGGTCAACGAACTGTATTGTTCAAGGTGACTAAGCAGCTGCTTGTATTTAACTTCAAAACTTTTAAGTTCCTGATCATCACCAAGCACCTTTACCTCGTTACCTCTTGCTACAACCTTTAATTTTGGGAAGGCATTTTTGATGAGCTCATAGTGCTCATTGTTGGTGCCCCAAAACTGTACCGGATCTACCGATTCTAATGTTAATCTGAGTTCGTTCAAAATATTGTTTTTTAGATGAAAGTGTATATTTTGATATAAAAATTGAATATTTGTACGCGATTTGCCGCTTACGCAAGAATAAGAATAAATATCCAATTTTTAATGGCCATCATAACATTAACAACAGATTTAGGTTCTAAAGATTTTTATCAGGCTGCCCTTAAGGGCAGTATCCTGAGCATCTTGCCTACAGCTACAATTGTTGATGTGACCCATGAAGTTCCCTCCTTCAATATTTCGCATGCTGCCTTCGTTTTAAAGAACGTTTACCCCTACTTTCCAAAAGGGACGGTCCACCTGATCGGCATCGATTCTGTATTTAGTCAGCATACCAAATACATTGCGTTGAAGTATAGGGATCACTTTTTCGTCGGGGCAGATAACGGGATCTTTTCCCTGTTGTTTGAGGATAAGCCGGAAGAAATTGTAGAGTTGAACATTATGCAGGATTTGAAGTACCTCCATTTTCCGCTGGTAGATATTTTCGTTAAAGCGGCAACGCAGTTGGCTAAGGGTGCCAAATTGGGAGATATCGGTGAGGCTACCGACAGCGTAGAAGAAAGGATGCTGCTCAACCCGGTTATTGAGCGAGACATTATCCGCGGAAGCGTTATCTATATTGACACGTTTAGCAATGTCATCACCAACATTACCAAGGAACTTTTTACCCGGATTCAGCGCAACAGGGATTTCACCTTATATTTCAGGAAAAATGAAACGATCAATCAGCTGAGCTGGCATTATAACGAAGTTCCCGAAGGAGAAAAGCTCTGCTTGTTCGGCATCAGTAACCACCTGGAGATCGCCATCAACAAAGGAAAAGCGAGCGGATTGCTGGGCTTACACCTGAACGATATCATCCGCGTTGAGTTTCATACTTAACCGCTTATACGGAAATCAAAACTTCCAGTTTCAAGCTGAGGCATGGAGTTTGCTTGCAATCAGGTAAACCATCGAAAAAATGCTTAGAAATTTACTCTTTTTATTCTTCATTTGCCTTTCCTGCAACGCCCTCGCCCTCCAAACTGACACCAGCGCCTACCAAACACAACGTTTAAGGATCAATGCACTTCTAGCAGAACGCAGTGCGAAATTTGGTCAGTATGAGCAAAGTTTAGATGAACGTACAGGGATTTTCGGTTTTCAGACGAAAAAAGACATCCGTAGATCAAATGAAATATTGAGGCAGATTGTATTGAACGACAACAATATCTTCAGGGAACTTAAAACGCTGATGGACTACAAAGACCTTCGGGTGACGACTGTAAAAAGCAATGCAGAGCAGGTCGACAGCAGAGTTAGAAATTATCAGCTCGCCATTAAAAAACTACAGGACCAAAATGAGCAACTGCGGAACGAAGTCAAAAGCCAGCAAAAAGGAAAGGTTAGCACCAATATCATTATAATCCTCCTGCTGATTGCGCTGACCGTATTAGCCTGGTTCTTCCTGAAAAAATTTGGTGATCTAAAAAAGGGAGCCTGATTAAAACAGGACTCAGCTAATTAAAATAGCTGGTCAGCAGGCCAACCAGGAACTTAGGCTCTACCCAGGTCGACTTTGGTGGCATCACCCCACCTGCATCAGCTACTGCGATCACCTGTGAAATGGCCGTTGGGTAAAGAACGAATGCAACAGCAAACAATCCATTATCCACTTTACGCTGTAAATCTGTGATCGGAACCCTTCCACCTTCAAAAGTGATCCGGGCATCTGTTCTGGGATCTTTGATCTTCAACACAGGCTCAAGGATGAAATTCTGCAGGATGCTTACATCCAGCACATTAACAGGATCGTTTTCATCATACAGACCTGGCTTAGGAACGAGTGTATACCACTGACCGTTGAAATACATCCCGATTTGGTGAAAGGCTTTTGGCTTTACCGGAGTTGCTGATTTTTCGATGTTGAACGATCGTTCCAGAGCAGTCATATAAGCTTCAGGACTGAGCCCGCCGAGATCTCTAACCAGGCGATTAAATTCAAGCACTTTCACTTCCCTGGTATTCATGTATACGGTACTGAAATAGTTGTACAGTGCTTTAACATTGTGTTTGTCGGCATCCAGTTTTCTCTTCTGCAAGCCCATCTTAGCCATCGACGCAGCCCGATGATGCCCATCGGCAATATAAACCGCTGGCATTGCTGCAAATGCCGCCACAATCAAATCCAGATCCGCCTCTTCATCGATTGCCCAAACTTTATGCGCTGTTCCGTCTATAAAAGTAAAATCAAGGACAGGTTCGGTTTGCAGGTACTTTTTGGTGAGGCGGTCGACCACCTCATCCGGATGATAGGTAATCAATACCGGATTGGCATCCAGACCCGTTTGCTGCAAATAATCTGCCAACAGTTTCTCCCTCCGCTCAACCGTGGATTCGTGCTTTTTGATATTCCCCTGCAGGTAATCGTTGATATGCGTCAGTGTCCAGATCCCTGTCTGCAGCACGTCATCATGTTCAACCTGGTAAATGTAAATGGAGGGGTCTGGATACTTGACCAAATAATTATGTTCCACGAAGCCTTCAAAATTTTCGCTGATCTTCTTGAAGACCAGTTCCTGTCTGGTTCCGCGCAAATAGGGATTGTCCAATTCCGGATCAATTAAATGCAGGAAATTACATTCAATTTCAGAGGCGATCAAACGTGCCTCTCCGGTGCTATAATTTTCTAGCGGACGTGTTACAACGAGCGATTGCAAAGACACTGCGGGCATAAATGCGCAGAAAGGTTTTATACAAGGCATATTTGGTTATAAACAGAAAAGGGTACCCTACTCAACGGGTACCCTTTTTTAATCTTTACTTATTTACTGAAGTGCGCAATGATCAGTGAGGCCAGTTCCGTACCGATACGTTCCTGAGCTTCATTGGTTGCAGCACCAATATGAGGCGTTAAAGATATTTTTGCGTGCTGTAGGATCGCAGTGCTTGGCGTAGGCTCATTGTCGAACACATCCAAACCAGCGAAAGCAAGTTTACCACTGTCTAAAGCCGCGATCAGCGCCTCCTCGTCAATGGTTCCACCTCTTGAGCAGTTCACCACTCCGGCACCTTGTTTCATTTTAGCAAATTCCTCTGCACCTAAGATAGGCCTGTCTGCAAAAGGAGTATGTAAGCTGATGAAATCACTGTTGGCGATCACTTCGTCTAAAGAAACAGTTTCAAATGGGATCTCCACTGAAGCACCACCTTCAAAAGTCAATGGTAAAGTACCTACTGAATGATTAAGGTCATAAGCCAGCACTTTCATGCCCAACCTAAGCGCTACTTTAGCGGTTTCGCGACCAATACGGCCAAAGCCGATGATACCCATTGTTTTACCTTGCAGCTCTATACCACCAGCATAAGCTTTTTTCAAGGCGTTGAACTTCACAGCACCTTCAACAGGCATTTTTCTATTGGAGTCGTGTAAAAAACGAACACCGGTAAACAAATGTGCAAAAACCAATTCTGCTACCGACAATGAAGAAGCTGCAGGCGTATTGACAACGGCAACACCTTTACTGCGGGCATAGTCAACATCAATATTATCCATACCTACTCCACCTCTGCCAATCAGCTTCAAATTAGGAACCTGATCGATCAGGTCCTGACGTAATTTGGTCGCACTTCTAACAGTAATGGCATCGTAATCTTTCAAAGCTTCAACCAACTGATCCTGTGGAACAGTCTCTGTATCTACTACAAAACCTGCTTCTTCTAGTAGTTTTTTACCGATAGGATCAATCCCATCGTTTGCAAGTATCTTAATCATTAATTTATATATTATTGGTGTTTCTCTGCAAAAATCTGCATTAATTCTATTAAAGCATGAACGCTGGTGATTGGCAATGCGTTGTACATGGAAGCTCTGAAACCGCCCACACTTCTGTGGCCTTTGATGCCTTCCATGCCATTCTCTTCAGCAAACTTTAGGAACGGTTTCTCTAATTCAGGATTTTCCATTACGAAACAAACATTCATTCTTGAACGATCTTCAACTGCACAGGTACCTTTAAACAATGGGTTTCTGTCGATCTCTGTATATAAAGCATTCGCTTTTGCGATGTTTTCTTTTTCAATTTCAGCAACTCCGCCTTTAGACCTTAACCATCTTAAGTTTAGCATCGCTACATAGATAGAAAATACCGGTGGGGTGTTGTACATTGAACCACCATCAATATGCACTTTATAATCCAGCATTGATGGAAGTGCTCTTCCAGATTTACCAAGAATCTCATCTTTAACGATCACAATAGTCAATCCTGCCGGACCGATATTTTTCTGTGCACCAGCATAGATCAAATCGTATTTTGAAACATCGATCACGCGACTCATGATGTCAGAAGACATATCACAAACTACAGGAACTTTGGTTTCAGGCAAGTCAAATATTTCTGTTCCGTAAATCGTGTTGTTTGATGTAAAATGAAAATAAGCACTATCTTCCGGAATGGTATATCCTTTAGGGATAAAAGTAAAGTTATCGGATTTTGAAGAAGCGACAATATTTGCGGTCCCAAAGTTCTTCACTTCCTTGATGGCTTTATTGGCCCACACACCTGTTTCCAGGTAGCTGGCAGACTTTCCTTCAGGCAAGAGGTTCATTGGTACCATAGCAAATTGTAAGCTGGCACCACCTTGTAAAAATAAAACGGAATAACCGGAGGGAACATTTAACAATTCTTTAACCAATTTTCCAGTCTCTTCAACAACAGCTTCAAATTCTGATGTTCGGTGAGAGATTTCTAGAATAGACAGGCCGTCTTTGAAATCTAGAACAGCCTTTGATGCTTGCTTGAATACCTCCTGCGGTAAAATACAGGGTCCTGCGCCGAAATTATGTCTCATTTTTTATAGTAGTTTTATTGATTGTAAATGTAACAGTTTTATGTCGTTTATCACTTCGATTTTTTAAACTTGATGACCAGTTTTAGGTTAAGCCTCCTGCTTGTTAAGTAGTTAGGAACCGCATATTGTACGTTATCTACATCCTTCAACCACAAATAGGAAACTGTATTCTGGATATTCAACAAATTAAATACTTCGAGATATGCAGTAAGCGAACTAAAATATTTTTCCATAAAATTAGTTTTCCTAAAATTAAAATCATCCAAAAAATCTTTTGAGAAACCAATATCGACCCGCTTGTAGGCCGGGATGTGGAAGTTGTCCGTATACCGGGGAACCAACGGCGCCCCTATAGGAAGTTTTGATCCATAAAGTAACATCAAATGTACTTTATAACCGGGACTGTTCATCAGTCGGTCCTGGAAATAAGCGGAAAAATTTACCCGCTGATCAGTAGGCCTTTTGCTATATCCAAAAGCATCATTTTTGATGTTCTGGCCTGACTTCATGACCGACAACCGAAAATACGACAGCAAGTCCTTCACCAATTCCCCACCTAGACCAAAGTCTGCGCCCAGCGTATAGCCTTCGGCTTCTTCGGCAGCCAAATATTTGATCCGCACATTGTCCATCATATAAGGGATCAGTCGGTCCTGGTATTTTGCATAGATCTCCGAACTAAATTTCAGCCTTGTTCCCAAACCATCGAAGGCATGATCCAGTCCGGCCGAGGTATGGTACGCGCGCTGTGCCCGTTGCTGAAGATTAAGAACACCGTTAAAATCCCTTATGCTCCTATAATCCGGTGCCTGCTGGTATACTCCGGCAGTAAAACGGTATATCTTGTCGTTGCTAACCGGCCGATAGGCCAATAGTAATCGTGGACTGAGCAAAAATTGCCGACTCAGATCATTATAATTCCCTCTTACACCAATCTGCAGGTCTGTGGTGGCCGATAACTGGTAACTGTCCTGAACGTACGCAGCATACGACTGAATGGCCAATTGGTTCTGCACATCAATGCGATTGTCCTGATAGAAGTTGCCTGGCGCAGTTGCTGCGCTGTCTACCCGTCCGATGCCACTAAACTCATCAAGGTGATCTGTATACTGTTTACGCTCATATTTTATTCCCCAGGAAAAAGTATGGCTTTTAAATGTCTGCTCTGCCTTTAGTGCCGAGCTGAAGATATTTGAGGTTAGCGCGTTCTTAGCGTAAGTGGAGTAAATGCCAGTTCCACCCTGATCGAACGCATACCATCCCGCAATGTCGATGTTTTCCTTTTCGTCTGTCTGAAAATAGCTACTGATCCATTTCATCACATAGTTGGGCCGTGGTATGAACTTCAGGGTCACCGCTCCACCGGCAGTTTGGTAGTCATCCTTTTCTTCACCCACATAATCCATGTTTAAACGGGATGATGCGCTTGCAGTACCGAATCGGGTTTCCCGGCTTTCCGGGATCAATTTAAACACACCCGTGTTGAAATTACCCAGCATGTTCAGGCTTAATTGGTTCGCTAGCTTCCGTTC
>JAPSHM010000021.1:0-4045 GCA_031179845.1 Pedobacter sp. | reverse complement strand
AAATAAGTTGTACATCAGTAAAGTTCGGGTTATACACCCCCTTGTGATCCTTCCCTCCCATGATCCCGCCATTGTTCTTATATCTTATTCCAGCCAGGAGGTAACTGTTCTGGCGTATAATTTTCGAGCTGAGTGACAATCCCATTAAACCGGCAGAGAGCATTGTACTGCTGCTGTCCGGCCTTTCATATTTTACATCCAGGACCGACGAAAGCTTATCTCCATATCTAGCTTCGAAACCCCCGGCGGAGAACCTGGCAGAGCTGAGCAGGTCGCTATTGATAAAACTTAGACCCTCCTGCTGTGCGTTTCGAACCATTACCGGCCTACTAATCTCGATATCATTGACATATAAAAGATTTTCATCCATGCTACCGCCACGCACACTGTATTGTGCAGTCAATTCATTGTTTGGTGATACACCGGGCATTGTTTTCAAGATGGTTTCAAAATTTCCGGAGGCGGAAGGCAGTTTGGCGACATCGTTGATATTGATTGTGATGCTGTTGCTCAGTTGATTTTGTTTGTTGGTGATGCTGACCTGTTCCAGCTCATTGGGGTTGATCGTCAATACGACATCCTTGACGATCCTGCCGGCATTATCCTGACGCACCCTTAGGAGGAAAGGTTGATAACCGAGAAGGACATATTTTAGGGTGAAGACCTTGCGATTAGAATAGATCTGATAAGCACCCTGAATGTCGGTCACCACCGACCTGTTTTGCCCCAGAATGGATACCGTTACCTGTGCTAAAGGGAATTTTTCCGCGTTACTGACCAGTCCTGATATTTTAATCAATGGCTGCGCAGCCAGCCGGGAAAAGGACAGTAAGAGAACAAACAAAAACAAAATGTTTTTGAACATTTATGCCGATAGATTTTCAAACTCCACCTCCTTCAACGTCCTGATCATTTCGGTAGGTGAATCAGCTGCAAACACCGCATTACCAGCCACGAGCACATTTGCGCCCGCTTGGAGCAGCGATCCCGCATTGTGCAGACCGATACCGCCGTCAACTTCGATCAGCAGTCCGGGGTTGACCTGTAAAGCCATACTTTTGAGTTCGCTGATCTTATTCAGTGAATTGGGAATAAACGCTTGCCCCCCAAAACCCGGGTTCACCGACATGATCAATACCATGTCGAGGTCGGCCAGTATATCCTTCAACAACGCTACCGGCGTATGCGGATTCAACGCTACACCAGCTTTACAGCCTGCGGCATGAATGGCTTGAATGGTCCTGTGCAGATGCGTACAAGCCTCATAATGCACGGTGATCACCGCTGCGCCTGCTGCTGCAAAGCCTTCAATATATTGATCCGGGTTCACAATCATCAGGTGCACATCCAAAGGTTTCTCTGCATATTTCTGAATAGCGTTCATCACTGGAAATCCGAAAGAAATATTGGGTACGAACACCCCGTCCATGACGTCTACATGAAACCAATCTGCCGCACTCGAATTGATCATTTCTATATCGCGTTGCAAATTGGCAAAGTCGGCCGAAAGTACTGAAGGGGCTATAAGATGAGACATATCGAAGGTGTTAAAATACTCGTCGCAGGTAAAGGTAAAAAAATAACCTGTTTAAATAAAAAACCCCGCGAATTGCGGGGTTTTTTATTGGTCGTATGTGGTTTAACGTTTCCTTAAACTTATACTGTTTTATTTTCTGTAGGTGCTGCTTCTGGTCTTGGAGGGCGAGGCAATAACGCTTTTCTTGAAAGCTTCATTTTACCTTGTTTATCCACATCCAAAAGTTTCACCTGGATCTTATCACCTTCTTTAAGGACGCCATCCATAGTTTCTAAACGTTCCCATGCCACCTCAGAGATGTGCAACAGTCCGTCTTTTCCTGGCATGATCTCAACAAACGCACCGAAAGGCATGATTGATTTTACCTTACCATCATATGTTGCACCGATCTCCGGTTTAGCAGCGATGGAATTGATCCGCGTAACCGCTGCATCAATTGCAGCTTTGTTATCCGCAAAGATCTCAATGATCCCTTTGTTACCAACTTCTTCGATAGAGATCGAAGCGCCGGTTTCACGTTGCATTTCCTGGATGATCTTACCGCCTGGGCCGATTACCGCGCCAATGAATTCTTTATCAATGCTCAATGAAACGATACGAGGAGCATGATCCTTGTAATCCTCACGAGGTGCAGAGATCGTTTTCTTCATCTCGTTCAAGATGTGTAAACGAGCTTCTTTAGCCTGGTTTAAAGCATTTGTCAATACTTCCCATTTCAAGCCATTGATCTTTAAGTCCATCTGACAAGCTACGATACCTTTTTCAGTACCAGTAACTTTAAAGTCCATGTCACCTAAATGATCTTCATCACCTAAGATATCTGAAAGGATCGCATATTTACCAGTTTTCTCATCAGTGATCAAACCCATTGCGATACCCGATACCGGCGCTTTGATTTTGATACCTGCATCCATTAGTGCCAAAGTACCAGCACAAACAGTTGCCATTGATGAAGAACCGTTTGATTCTAAGATGTCAGAAACGATACGGATGGTATATGGATTTTCTTCCAATCCAGGTAACACTTTCTTCAGGGAACGCATAGCCAGGTTACCGTGTCCAATTTCGCGGCGACCAGCACCTCTATTTGGGCGAACTTCTCCAGTTGAGAAACCAGGGAAATTATAGTGTAACAAGAATTTGTTGTATCCGTTAAAGAAAGCACCATCAATCATCTGCTCATCATCTTTAGAACCTAAAGTAACGGTAGTTAATGATT
Organism: Pedobacter sp.; assembly: GCA_031179845.1. Lineage (GTDB taxonomy): Bacteria > Bacteroidota > Bacteroidia > Sphingobacteriales > Sphingobacteriaceae > Pedobacter. Next base: position 1,289 of record JAPSHM010000021.1, on the reverse strand, counting down.
GTGTTTCACCACGAGTGAATACTGCGGATCCGTGAGCAGCAGGTAAATAACCAACTTCACTCCAGATTGGGCGTACTGTGCGTACATCACGACCGTCTAAACGAATTCCTTCGTCTAATACCAGGTTACGGATGGCATCATATTGTACATCGTGGAAATATTTTTTAGCTAAGAAGCCGGTAACATCATCAAGATCTTCACCTAAAGTAGCGATGAAATCCATTAAGATTGCTCCGAATGCATTGCCACGCTCTTTCTTAGCGACATTGCTTTTGGCAACTTCATATACCTTATCATAAGTAGCAGCAAAAACCTGCGCTCTTAATTCAAGGTTGCTATCTTCATGAGAATACGTACGTTTTACTGTGTTACCAACCAGTTCAGCCAATTCTTTTTGCGCTTGAACCTGGATCACGATTGCTTTGTGAGCAAATTCGATCGCCTCAACCATTTCTGCTTCAGAGATCTCATCACATTCACCTTCTACCATCACGATATCGCTTTCAGTACCTGCAACTAAGAACTCCATAGTCGCACGTTCTAAATCATTTACGTAAGGGTTGACCACTAATTTGCCGTCGATCTTAGCTACACGTACTTCAGAGATCGGTCCGTTGAAAGGGATATCTGAAACCGCGATCGCAGCAGATGCCGCTAAACCAGCCAAACAATCAGGCATGATATTTTTATCAGAAGAGATCAGGGAGATCATCACTTGTGTATCAGAGTGATAATCTTCTGGGAACATCGGGCGTAAAGCACGATCAACCAAACGGGAAATCAAAACTTCATAGTCAGATAACCTTGCTTCACGGCGAAGGAAACCACCTGGGATACGTCCCGCAGCAGCATATTTTTCCTGATAATCTACCGATAAAGGCAAGAAATCAACACCAGCTTTTGCACCTACTGTAGACACTACGGTAGCTAAAAGCATGGTATCACCCATTCTAACAACTACAGATCCATCAGCTTGTTTAGCCAATTTACCTGTTTCAATTTCAATTGTTCTTCCATCGCCCAGATCGAACGATTTTTTTATTACATTCATTTATTAATAGTTGTGGTGTATTTTCCTCTTTCGACACACCTTGTTTATATATATGTTTTTTACTTTGCAAAAGTAAGATAAAACTACAGCGTATTTGGTAAAAAATAAAAATCGCTGACAATTTTATTTAAAAATCAAAAAAGCCATTCCCTAAAGAATGGCTTTTCTTGATAAAAATACGCTTATTTGTTGTCTTTCGACCCCAAAGGCTTGATGATATCTCTAAGCCCTAAGGTCT
>JAPSHM010000217.1 GCA_031179845.1 Pedobacter sp. | reverse complement strand
CTACGGGGATTACACCTTCTATCTCATCCCCGCTGGTACAACTATTGAATTGCTGTTGCTATCCTTTGCACTTGGTGATCGTTTTAATACGATTAGAAAGCAAAATATGCGATTGGTGACCATGCAAAACGAGAGACTGGAAAAACTGGTTCAAGGCAGGACGCTAAAGCTGGATGAAAGTGTAAGGATGCTGAAAGACAAAACAACAAAGCTTAACGAAACCATTGCCACACTTGAAGAAACAAATGCCGTCAAAAATAAGCTGTTTTCAATCATTGCCCATGATCTTCGCAGTCCATTTAATAGCTTATTAAGTATCTTTTCATTGAAAGACATGAATATTCTTACTTTCGAAGATTTGAAAATGTTGTTAAATGAAAGTCGTAAAAGCATAGATACCATCCATAATACATTGAACAACTTGCTGTATTGGGCCAAGAGCCAGATGGACGGAACCATCATCATCCCGAGTAGCTTTAATCTAACGCTGCTGGTTGATGATCTTATTCTGGTCTATCAGCCACTTATCGAAAGAAAATCACTTCGGATTGTGATCACAGCCGATGATGATCTTCTAGTATACGCTGATGAGAACCAGGTTCAGTTAGTTATGCGTAACCTGATTGATAACGCCATAAAGTTTACCCCTTTTCGGCAAAGTATTAAAATCAATATGATCAAGGAGGAGCGTCACATCACCATATCTGTAATCAACCAGGTGGACGACAGTGGGCGGGTAAACGTTGCATCTTTCGATGCAGGTCATCTTCAAACTCCGGCCTATGGTACTGCAAATGAGAAAGGTGTCGGCCTTGGGTTACATTTATGCCGTGAATTCATTGTGCAAAATGGAGGAGAGCTCGCAGTAGATCTTGATTCGGATCAAGTTTCTTTTTCCTTTACACTACTACGTGAGGAGGTTGATCGCAGCTATTAGCAAGTTAAAAAGATATCTAAAACCATATTGGTATTGCACTGTTTTATAGGTGCCTTTTTCCCCTTTTCAATCACTCAGCTATGAAAAATCTACAATTCACAAAAGAAATCAAAGCACCGGCCAAGAAAGTTTGGAATGTGCTTTGGGATGAAGCAACGTATTCGCAATGGACAAAATACTTCAATCCCGATGGCGGCTCAACAATCCAAAGCGATTGGGAGGTTGGTGGCAAAACGTTGTTTTTAGACGGTAAAGGAAATGGAATGGTTAGCACCATCAAAACGAAAAATGAACCATACGATATGGTATTTGAGCACCGGGGTGAACTTATAAACGGAATGGAAGATACTATTAGCGAAAAAGTGAAAAGCTGGGCCGGATCTCGTGAAGAATACCATCTTTCTGAAAAGAATGGTGTAACCATACTGAGTGCATCTGTACAAGCGGGGGAAGAATGGGAAGAACTAATGAACAACGGTTTTACTAAAGGTCTGGAAGAAGTAAAAAAACTTTCAGAGCAATAACTTAAATCTTTTTATTATGATAACTATCGAAAGACCTCAAGCTAAGACGCTTGCAATCGCGATTCCTGGCTACCGTATGCATAGCCAGATGTTCAAAAATATGTTGGACGGTATTCAGGAAAAAGATGCGCAAACTCGTGTCGATAACAAGACCAATCACATCACATGGATGGTTGGTAACCTCGTCAATTGCCGATACTGGTTGGCTGGTGTTTTAGGGCTTACCGAAAAAGACCCCAATGATGCACTGTTCAAAGATGGAAAAGCTTTGGATCCACATGCTCGTTATCCGTCATTGGATGAACTAAAAAAGGCATGGCACAAGATATCGCCGGTATTGTATCAAAAGTTGATAGCCATTGACGATTTGGAGTTGGAGCAAACATTTGATTTTGGAATGGATCTTCCGTTTGTTGAAGAGAATAAATTAATTATGGTAGGGATGTGTCTGGATCGCGAAAGTTATCTTTTTGGGCAGTTGGGTTTGATGCGAAAGATTTTGAATTACGACGCCGTAAAGTATGATACAAATGATCATTTAAATTACTGAGTACGTTAACAAGGAATCCTTATGCTAAAATTGAATCCGTATCTGAACTTCGACGGCAAGGCCGAAGAAGCTTTTAACTTCTATAAAACTATCTTCGGTGGTGATTTTGCCGGAAATGTCATGAAGATGGGAGAAGCACCGGGCTTTGAGAATTTACCCGATGAAGAAAAAAACCGCGTGATGCATGTATCGCTGCCACTGGCAGGTGGCAACGTGCTAATGGCATCCGATATTGTGCCTTCCGCAGGGCATAAACTAGTGCAAGGAAACAACAACTATATTTCTATTTTCCCGGAAAGTAAGGAAGAGGCGGACCGATTGTTTGGCGGCCTTTCAGACGGTGGTGAAGTGGAAATGCCCATGGACATGCAGTTTTGGGGCGATTATTTTGGGAGCTTCAAAGATAAGTTCGGGGTATGCTGGATGATTAATTATAGTGGCAGTCGACCGCTGTAAATAGGCAGATTCACATTCTATTTTTATATTTTATATTCTGTTAACCGTATGTGAGTACGGTTAACAATCATCATTACAAGTTGATAATTCACGTTGTTAAGTCTTGATTACTACTTAATTTAGATAAGAAAAACACAGGCGACTGGACATTTGAAACAATTTGTAACTAACTGAATTATGAATATTAAAACATGAATTATGAATCAAGGAATTATTATTCGGATCAACGACAGGGCGGGAACTAAAAAGCATACCGATTACGTTGGATGGGGACCAAGGCCCGCCTGGGTCAGACAAATTAGTCCGACTTCAACACTATCTGTTACCCTAAGAAATAATGGACTGCTGAATGGTGGTAGGGTCACTTTTTTTCCATCGATCAATGGAAGACCTGATATGCTATCACCTTCAAATCAATTATCCAACATCACGCTCCCAGCGTCGAGCGATCAGGAAACAAATTGGGTGCAGTTTTTTATCGCAGGAGAATTTAATCAAACAACCGGGCGAGGTGCGGTCAGTTCCAGAGACAAAGATACTGGAGTTGGTGTTTACGACTCCAGTACCAATGCGCTTCTTTATACCAAAAGTCTGATGGTGCGGGTAAGAAAAAATGCCAATCGTCTTACAGCAACAGAAAGGAGAGATTTTCTGGAAGCTATCATGATTTTAAACACCAATCAAGGGGTTACTTTTCCCTGGAAAAATCTCCAGGATATGCATCTTCCCACAACAAGCAGGGAAATTCATGGAAGAAGCTGTTTCCTTCCCTGGCACCGTGCATATTTGCTGAATTTGGAGAGAGACATTCAAGCATTAGAAGTATCGCAAAGTAATGGTACTGTTAAAAGCTATGCACATGTAACCATTCCTTATTGGGACTTTTTTACCACTGCGCAAAACATGTTTACCAGAGACTTCTTAGGCTTTCCAGACTCTGCTGGTGTAGTACAATTTAACGCAAGCAATCCATTGATAAATTGGCAAACGAATTTGTCGGGTACAGATGTAGTTATTTTAGGCCCCAAACTTCGGAGAGCGCACAGGTTGCAGAATTCGTCCAGTTTTCCTTGGAATCCAAGCAATACCGGGACTCCGATTTTCACATTGGGCGGACAATGGTCTACGTTCACCCGTACACAAAATGGTACTATAAATGACTATTCGGATTACAGACGATTTGCACTTGGCGTGTCTTCCAGCAATTTACCCGGTTTAGAAACCTCCCCTCACGGTGGTGCACATGTAAGTTGGGGCGGTCCTATCATGCGGGTAGGCTGGTCGCCCGCAGATCCTCTTTTTTTCATGCTTCACTGCAATATAGATCGCTTGTGGACGATGTGGCAGTGGCTGACTCCCGGTTACCGATTCAATCCAAGTGACACCAATAGTTATGATCGGCAAGGTTTCGGAGGTACGGGTACTGTACCTTCCAGTTCGACAAAAGGTAATTATACGGAAGATACGTTGTGGCCATGGGATGGAGATGATCAGGCACCCAGGCCAAGTCAGGCCAACTGGGGCGGACTACCGGCTTCACCTACGGTTTCAGCCCCTGGACCAATTCCAAGGCTCAAACAAATGATTGATTATCATGCGCAATACAGTCAAAATCCAGCCGACCATCTTGGTTTTGATTATGAAGATATTCCATTGGATTATCCGAGAAGGAACTAGCGCTCAACTATTAAGTTTTCAATCAGCCATTTTAAAGATCAATGTTATGTCGGAATATACTTATCAAGACTCTGAATATAAAAAACGCTTAAGAAATGAGGTTTTAGAGAAATCCATCACCGTTGCAGAGCAAAAAAAACAAGCGGTAAATGCCCGAAAAATTTTCTTGAATACGACAAAACCCATAGATGAGCGCCTTGAAGCAGCGAAGTCAATGGGGAATTTTACAGAACCAGCAGATATCAAGAAAGCCCTGGCTATTTTCAGGGATGAAAATCAGCCCGAAATCATACGTTCTTATGCTTTCTCAAGCGTTGCCGGTTTAGTGCTGTCTGACGAAGCGCTCATGCAAGATGCAATTGATGCACTAAAGGCCGGCGAAGGTGAAGGACAAATTGCTCTTTCTGCATTGCGTATATTACAATTGGCCGAAATCAGCTCTCCAGACATGATGGAGCGCCATACGGCATCTTTTAAAGACGCTTTACGAACGGTGGTCGACCATAAGAATAAAAATTTGCGTTCTATTGCATTAGAGATACTTGCGATGGAGAAAGACGAATTTGCTCAACGACGTTTACTAGAATCATTAGAAAACAAAGGCGAGGAGCTGATTGAGCCTGAGGTTGCCATCCAGTTTCTAGCCTATGATTTACATGCTAACTACTACCCAGTTCTGCGTCAGATTGCTCAAAATCCACCCAATCAAATTGCGAAAAGAGAGGCATTGCGCAACCTTGGTACAGATGTAGAGTCAAAAGATATGTTGTTGGAAACGGTAATGAATCCTGAAGAAGATCCTGAAATGCGACATGCTGCTGTTACTGCATTAATCACCCAGGCTCCGGAGCTTGCTGTCGATTCTTCTAAAAGAATCATCATTGAGGAAAATGGTGAACATTTGGATGAGCTCAAAACGGCTTTACTCAATACTTTGGTATATACAGAAAAGAGAGCTACCTCAGACAGACCGGAAAACTTATTTCTTGAAACAGTAAGTGCCGAGAGTTTCAATCAGGAGCTGCAACGATTGAAAGTTTCTCCTGGTTCTGCCGAACTTAAAGAAATGATTGACATTTATCTAAATAACCGGTAAAAATGTGGAAATTCAACTTTTCATCTACTGAATTGCCTGCGTTTGATTCCGGTACATCGGAGTTAGATATCGCTGCTTTTGTTGATCAAGCTTCAAAGCTAAAAAAACCATCAACTACATTGGCAGCGTTGTTAGATGAGCGGGAATCATTTTATCATGGACGCGGCAGCAATGAAGTTTTTCGAATCCAAGGATACATCATGGCTGCACTTGAGCACCATGGTCTGGTAAATTCTGCGCTACCCATCGTGTTTGAAACGCTGGAAAGTAGTATGAACATCTACATGGTTGCTGCGTCAGCAAAGGCAATAAGAGGAATGGACCAACCCAATTCGAGGGTTATTCCATTCCTCCTGTCTGCTATAAACAATGTTTATTATCGCGACGATACGGTTGCATTCAATTGCTATTCACCAAGATGGCCGCTGACAAATGGTACTACCGCTTTGAAAGAGATTTTTCTCACTTTTCAATGGTTAGCTCCAGTCGCCGAAGACGCTGTACCCAAACTCGAGGAATGGTTGAAATCCAATGCGCTAAACCGAAGCGATAGTGAATTGTTGACAGCCACTATTGCATTTATCAAACGAGCCGAGCCCAAGGAAGAAGAATGCTGTGACCTCACCTTGCAGGCGCCCCCCCGAGTTGGTAACATTTCCAGAAGCGCATTGCTGAATATTCGATTACAAGACCAAGATGGACAAGCGCTGACCTACGGAACGTTCTTTCGAAATCACCCATCTGTTTTAGTTTTCTTTTATACCCGGTGTGACAACCACAACAAGTGTTCGCTAACGATAAACAAATTGGGAAAACTACAAAAAATGATCAGGGAGAATGGGCTGTCTGATAAAATAAAAACAGCAGCGATATCTTATGACCCATCCTATGACGGGCCCAGGCAGATTAAGCTGTATGGCTTGCAACGACATCAGGAATTCAACGAATTCAATCGGAACTTTAGCGTACTGGACCACGAGCAGATGCCAAAATTGCTCAACTATTTCAGTTCCTCGATTAACTATTTTGGCCGGTTGGTGAACAAACATCAGATTGAGCTATACCTTATTGATGAAAACGGATATCCGATTAAAAAATTTGTACGACTACAATGGGACCCGGCTGTTGTTTTGGAGGAATTGAAACGTCATTTAGTGGAGCCGCGAAATAAATGGATAACATCTGCAAAACGGATTGGTACTGTCGTAGCTAGTAGTTTAGCCACCATTCTAGTTGCTTTTTTCCCCAAGTGCGCCTTTTGTTGGGCAGCTTATATTAGTTTGTTGGGTGTTGCCGGACTCAGTTCAATCCCGTATAGTCCATGGTTATTGCCTGTGTTATGTGCTTTTCTAATTGCACACGTTGGGTTCTTATGGCGCAGGGCGTCGAGAAAAAAACAATGGTATCCGTTTTACCTAACACTGATCGGTATTGTGCTGCTCATCCTGTGTGGTCCTATTTTACAAATCAATCAAATCATGTATGTTGGGATGTCATTGATGATTTTTGGATCGTTATTAAATAGTATGTCTAATCATAACTATCAGGTATTA
>JAPSHM010000216.1 GCA_031179845.1 Pedobacter sp. | reverse complement strand
GTCGGGATCGGCGGATTGCCAGAGATGCTAAATAAGTATGAAATGCTTACCAACAATAAACCGTATACAGATGCCAGTTACCGGGCATACGATGCTTCTTTGGCCTCAGGAACGCCAAATCGCGCTTTATTGCAAACCTATGAGTTTGACCCAAGAGGTATCCGTCCCGAAAGTGTTCAATCCTATGAACTTGGTTACAAAGGTTTACTTGGGCCAAAATTTATGATCGATGCTTATGGATATTATAATCAATATAAAAATTTCATTACTGCTGTAGAAGTTTACCAGGAACAGGGTTCCGCCTATCCCTTTCCTAAATTCGGTGTTCCTGTAAATGCTAAAGGGGAGGTTACTTCTTATGGAGGAGCACTAGGGCTTGATTATCTATTGGGTAATTATAACTTAAGTGGCAACGTATCTTATAATGAAATTGGCGACCTGCCTGTTGATTATATCAACGACTTCAATACGCCAAAAATTCGCTATAACCTTGGACTCGGAAATCGGGAGATCGTTAAAAATTTAGGGTTTAATGTGAACTACCGCTGGCAAGATGATTTTTACTGGAATTCTTCGTTTTCGTCTGGAGCTGTTCCCGCTTTCAGTACGATTGATGCACAGGTCAACTTAAAGGTTCCATCGGTGAAATCAATGGTTAAAATTGGCGGTTCGAATATCTTAAATAACTATTATATTACTTCTTATGGAAACCCGGCTGTAGGTGCGCTTTATTATATTTCCTACACTTTCAATCCTTAACTAAATCTTTAATTTGAAAATTAAGGCCCTGACGTTCACGTCCGGGCCTTTTTGCAAAGCCTAACTTAAACTCATAATATTCCTTTGCTTTTAATAGAAATTTTAACACCTTAGATGTACAATGTACACGAAGTAAATACTTTCGTGTTTTACTCAAGGGGATTTTCATGGAAGAATTAAATAAAATGAACGGTGATGTGACGGACAATGCAATTGATGCATCGGGTTTAGACGAAACGGTACAACACTTAAATAATCCAGTTTCGGGGCCAAAACCAATCGTAAAAAAGTACCTTGGTGCGGTGCAACAGGTACAGGCCGAAGGAAATAGATTTTATTTTTCTGATGGCGATGCTCGTGTGGAGATCAGGGTTGTGAGCGATGAGATCATCAGGGTAAGGTTAGCTCCACATGGCGTTTTTCTGGAAGACTTTTCTTATGCCGTTCCGGTAGTGGATCAAAAGGTAACTACCTTTAAAATGGAGGAACGTGAACTTTTTTATGCGATTTCTACGAATACGGTTACCTGCCAGATTAGGAAGAGCGATTTCAATGTATCCTTTACTGACAATATCAGTCAGCTGGTAATGAGTGCTGACGAATCACCTATGCACTGGGAGGAGAATGTGGAATTTGGAGGGTATTACGTGTATGCAACGAAGAAGTGTCTACCAGACGAAAATTTCTTCGGGTTGGGAGATAAGTCGGGCAACATGAACTTGAAAGGCAGACACTTTCAAAACTGGAATACAGACGCTTATTCATTTGGCTGGGATCAGGATCCTTTATACCGGACGATTCCGTTTTATACAGGTGTGCACGATCAGGCAGCATACGGGATCTTTTTTGACAATACTTTTCGCTCGTATTTTGACTTTGGCAAAGAGGATCATAACAAGACCAGTTTTTGGGCAGATGGGGGTGAGTTGCAATATTACTACATTCATGGCCCACATTTTATGGACGTGGTTAAAAGGTATCAAAGTCTGACCGGAACCCATCCAATGCCTCCAAAATGGGCTTTGGGTTACCATCAATGCAGGTGGAGTTACTATCCGGAGAAAAAGGTAAAAGAGATTGCAGATGGTTTCCGTTCCAGGAATATCCCTTGTGATGCCATTTACCTGGATATAGATTATATGGATGGCTACCGCTGTTTTACCTGGAACAAAAATCACTTCCCTGACCCTAAAAAAATGATCAAGGAACTGGCAAATGATGGTTTCAAAACAGTGGTCATGATTGACCCGGGAATTAAAGTAGACGACAATTACTGGGTATTTAAAGAAGGGAAAGAAAACAACTTCTTCTGCCGGCGGAGTGACGATTATTTCATGGAAGGTCATGTTTGGCCGGGCAGATGCCAGTTCCCGGATTTCACAAATCCTTTGGTCCGCGATTGGTGGGGTAACCTGTATAAAGAACTGGTAGATATTGGTGTGGCAGGCGTCTGGAACGATATGAATGAACCTGCGGTGTTTGGTTCAGGAACGTTTCCAAATGACGTACGGCACAATTTCGACGGGTTTAGAGGCTCTCACCGGAAGGCGCACAACGTCTATGGAATGCAGATGGTACGTTCAACGTACGACGGCCTGAAGAAATTGATGCGCAATAAGCGACCATTCACGATCACCCGCGCCGGATATTCGGGTATGCAGCGCTACGGTTGTGTCTGGACAGGTGATAACGTTGCCACCTGGGAACATTTGAAAATCGGCAACATCCAATGCCAGCGCATGTCGGTTTCCGGTGTCCCATTTTGCGGAACAGATATCGGTGGATTCAGCGGCGAACCAGATGGAGAATTGTTTACCCGTTGGATTCAGCTGGGCACGTTCTCACCATTTATGCGCGCACATTCTGCCGGAGATACCGCAGAGCGCGAGCCATGGAGTTTCGGCGAGCCTTTTACCAGCATCAACAGGACCTACATTGAACTCAGGTACCGGTTAATGCCGTATTTGTACTCTGTGTTTTGGGAGCATCACAGGTATGGCTTCCCGATCCTCAGACCATTGGTGATGTTAGAGCAGGAAAACGCCAGCACTAGTTTCCGACAGGATGAGTTTACTTTCGGTGATAAAATATTGGTCTGTCCGATTTTGGAACAAGGTGCAGTTTCCCGTACAGTTTATTTGCCGAAAGGGAAATGGTATAACTTTTGGACACATGAGGTATTGACCGGGGAAAGCGAGCATAACGTAGCGGCACCGCTGGATCATATGCCTTTATTTGTCAGAGCCGGATCGGTGATCCCAGAATACCCGGTAATGCAATATGTAGGTGAAAAAAATATTGAAGAAGTGTTATTAAATGTATATTACACTGATTACGAAGTTAACTCCTTCCTTTTTGAGGATCATGGTGATACTTTCGCCTATGAGCAGGGAATCTATTCAGAAAAGAAGTTTTCTGTAAATGGGACGGTGTATCAGCTTGCAATAGCGCAAACAATTGATGGATTATACACTCCAAATTATGAGCTGTATAATTTTAAGATCATAGGTTTGCCATTTAATGTGAATAAGATCATTGTTGATGAGAAGGAGGTTGCAGATTACCATGTCGATGAAGACAATTCTTTGCGTTTTAAATCCAATAAGAATTTTACCAGTATAAAAATTTATAATTGATGAGAGCAGTGCTTACCCATACCTTATTTAGTGATTTTGACATCTCCTTATTTGTGTCAGGTAAGCACTTCCGATTATACGAGAAGTTTGGCGCTCAGCTTATTCAGGTGAATGATGAAGCTGGAACTTACTTTTCAGTATGGGCACCAAATGCGCAGGCAGTTCATGTTATTGCCGACTTCAACGCCTGGAACAGGTCCTCACATCCGTTAAATAAACGTGTGGATGCTTCCGGAATCTGGGAAGGATTTATTCCCGGAGTGGGAAAAGGGGAGCTCTATAAGTTTCTTGTGAAAGGTTTTGACGGGATTGAAGTAGAAAAAGGTGATCCTTTTGCAAAGCGGTGGGAACATCCGCCGAAGACGGCTTCCATCGTTTGGGATAATGACTACAAATGGAAGGACAAGGCCTGGTTGGGCAAGCGGGCTAAGTTAAACGCACTGAATAGACCCATGTCAGTCTATGAGGTCCATTTAGGTTCGTGGCAACGTGATCCAAGCGAGCCTGACAGGGTGCTGACCTATGTGGAAATAGCGAATAGTTTAGTTCCATACGTTCTGGATATGGGTTTTACCCACGTGGAATTGATGCCTATCATGGAATATCCTTACTTTCCTTCCTGGGGATATCAGATCACCGGCTATTTTGCGGCAAGCTCCAGGCATGGAACTCCGCAGGAATTGATGTATCTGATCAATGAGCTTCATAAAAATGATATCGCAGTCATCCTGGACTGGGTGCCGTCCCATTTCCCCGGGGATGCACATGGGCTTTATCATTTTGATGGCACGCATCTATATGAACATGCGGATATGCGAAAAGGCTTTCACCCAGATTGGAAGTCATATATATTCAATTACGACAGGAACGAGATCCGTTCATTTTTAATCAGTAATGCCTTGTACTGGCTGGATAAATTTCACATTGACGGCCTGAGGGTTGACGCTGTGGCTTCAATGTTGTATTTCGACTTTTCGCGAAAAGAAAGTGAAGCTGCTAAGAACGAATACGGAGGTAGTGAGAATTTAGGCGCTATAACTTTTCTTAAGGACCTGAACATTGCCGTTTATGGAAATTATGATGGCGTGCAAACTATTGCGGAGGAAAGCAGTACTTACCCTGGCGTTACCCATCCGGTTCATGAAGGAGGCCTGGGCTTCGGTATGAAATGGATGATGGGCTGGATGAACGATACGTTGAGGTACTTCAAAAACGACCCAATCAATAGGAGGTACCATCACTACCAGCTCACCTTCAACATTACCTATGCTTTTACGGAGAACTTCATGCTGCCCTTCTCGCATGACGAGGTGGTTCATGGCAAGTCGTCCATGATCTATAAAATGCCGGGAGATGAATGGCAAAAGTTTGCCAATTTGCGCGTGCTGTATGCTTATATGTTTACCCAGCCCGGTACCAAACTTTTATTTATGGGTAATGAGTTTGCACAGACGCATGAATGGGATTTCAAGAGCTCATTAGACTGGCATTTACTGGAACACGCTCCACATTCTGCAATGCAGCATACAGTAAGGGCGATTAACAAGTTATATACTTCCGAACCCGCTCTGTATGAGTATAGTTTTTCTTCTGAGGGTTTTGAATGGATCGAAGCAGATGACGCGCGTCACTCAATCTATATCTATATCCGAAAAGGAAAGAAGGCAAAGGACACTTTGATCGTTATTTTAAATCTTACCCCGGTTTACCGGGAAAACTATAGGGTTGGACTCCCTTTCAAAGCCAAATGGAAGGAAATTTTCAATACAGATGCTAAGGAATTCTTTGGTAGTGGAAAATTAAATAGCAAGACGATTCTTCCTGAAAAGATCAGCTGGCACCACAGGGAGTATTCGATATTATTGAACATACCTCCACTAGCCGTAACGATATTAAAACAAGATAAATAGCTGTTTAAAAAGAAGACCCCATATACTTTATCAGCATATGGGGTCTTTTCTATTTCTGCGGTAAACCGCGGTATTTCTGCAAGGCTTTGATATTTGGATCGTGTCCGCGAAACTCACGGAACATTTTTTCATAGTCCTCTGTATTTCCACGGGACAAGATCATATCTCTAAAACGTTGGCCATTGGCCCTGGTAAGACCACCATTTTCCTCAAACCAGGAATAAGCATCGTGGTCTAACATCTCCGCCCAAAGATAGGCGTAATATCCTGCTGCATATCCAGTGCCCCAAATGTGCTTGAAATAGCTCGATCTATATCGTGGAGGGACAAAAGACAGGTGCAAACCTGTTTTTTTCAAGGCTGCGGTTTCGAACTGATTGGCATCCTGTACGGGTTGCGTTGCAGGGAGCATATGCCATTGCATGTCCAGGGCTGCTGCTGCGAGCACCTCCGTTAACGCATATCCCTGATTAAAATCAGATGATCGTTTGATCTTATCGACCAGGATTTGTGGCATTGGCTGGCCAGTGCTGTAATGAATAGCATATCTTTTGAATACAGTCGAATCTACTGCCCAATGTTCATTGAACTGTGATGGAAATTCGACAAAGTCGCGCGCTACATTGGTGCCGGAAAGACTTGGGTATTGCTGATTGGCGAAAAAACCGTGAAGCGCATGTCCGAATTCATGAAACATGGTCGTAACATCGTCAAAGCTGATTAAAGCAGGTGCACCTCCAGCAGGTTTCGTGAAATTACATACATTAAAAATGACCGGCTTGGTGCCCATTAATTTTGATTGCTCAACAACGTTGGTCATCCATGCACCGCCGGCTTTGTTGTCGCGTTTGAAAAAATCGGTATAAAAAATCCCAATAGTGCTGTTGTCCTTATCAATTAACTCGTAAACCTTCACATCTGTGTGGTAAACAGGCAGGTCTTTGCGTTCCTTAAAGGTAATCCCGTACAATTGCGTTGCAGCAAAAAACACCCCGTTCTTTAGTACATTCTCCAATTCAAAGTAAGGTTTGATTTCCTGCACATTCAAGTCGTATTTGGCTTTACGGACCTGCTCTGCATAATAGTCCCAGTCATAGGGCTGAACTTTGAAGCCGCCTTTTTGCTGATCAATCAAAGCCTGAATTGTTGCAGCCTCTGCATTAACCCTTGCAGTGGCCGAGGGCACTAGTCGGGAGAAAAATTGCTGAACTGCCGCTGGAGTTTTTGCCATCTGATCCTGCAATTTCCAGGAGGCGTAGTTCGGGAAACCCATTAGTTTTGCTTTTTCTGCACGTATTTTTGCAATCTGTACTATCGTTTTGCGGGTGTCATTGGTGTCACTTTTTTCCGCACGGTTCCAGGATGCTTCAAATAACTTTTTACGGGTATCCCGGTCCGACAGCTGCAGTAAGGCCGGTTGTTGGGTGGTATTTTGAAGCGGAAGCATCCATTTTCCTTCCAGGTTATTCTCTTTTGCGGCCTGGGCGGCGGCATTGATT
>JAPSHM010000215.1 GCA_031179845.1 Pedobacter sp. | reverse complement strand
CGGCCTGATGGACGGCCTAACCATGGGAGAAGCTGTGGAGAAAATTCTGGGTCACCAAACCCAGGATGACTTTACGTATAGGGGAAGACCAACTGTTTTATTGCAGACAAAGGGGCATCGACCCGGAAGCGGCAGTAGCACTGATCGTAAACGGATTTGCCAAGGAAGTGATGAACCAGCTGCCTATGGAATTTGCCGTAGAAGCGCAGAAGTTGTTAGCCATTAGTATGGAAGGTAGTGTGGGCTAAATGCCTGTTTAAAGAAAAAATTATATGGATATGTTGTCAATAAAGAATCTACACGCAAACGTAGAAGGTAAAGAAATACTAAAAGGAATTAATCTTGAAATAAAGGCCGGAGAGGTGCATGCCATCATGGGCCCCAATGGTTCTGGTAAAAGTACCCTCGCCTCTGTGTTGGCTGGTAGAGAGGAATATGAAGTGACTGCCGGCGAAGTGATCTTTACAGATAAGGAACTGCTCGAAATGTCGCCCGAAGACCGCGCACGGGAAGGCCTTTTTCTTGCCTTTCAGTACCCCGTTGAGATCCCTGGGGTAAGTACCACCAATTTTATACGGGCCGCAGTAAATGAAAAACGTAAATACCATGATCTGGAACCGCTTGATTCCGTTGCCTTCCTAAAGATCATGAAAGAGAAAATGAAGCTGGTAGAGATCGACCAATCGCTACTGAGCCGTTCGATCAATGAAGGTTTTTCCGGTGGTGAGAAAAAGCGCAATGAGATCTTTCAAATGGCAATGCTGGAACCTAAAATGGCGATACTGGATGAAACCGATTCTGGTTTAGACATCGATGCACTCCGAATTGTAGCAAAAGGCATCAACAAACTCCGCAGTCCGGACCGGGCCGTGTTGGTCATTACCCACTATCAGCGCCTGCTCGATTACATCCAACCTGATTATGTACATGTATTGTACAACGGCCAAATTGTAAAATCAGGAACCAGAGAATTGGCCCTGGAACTGGAAGAGAAAGGCTACGATTTTATAACAGATGAAGTGGATTCAACTGCAAATAACTTATAGTAAAGCTATAGATCATGATTGACTTAACCTATTTTAAGGCACAGTTTGAGCAGCTGCAGATGGAAGATCCTGACGCGAATTTCACAGCACTCAGACAGGAGAACTTTGATAAGTTCAATATAGCCGGTTTGCCAAATTATCGTACCGAAGAGTGGAAATATACTGGAATCAGCAACATATTCAACCAAATCTATTTACCAGGTGGTCATACACTTACCACAGCGGATGTAGATCCGTTTCGTATTCCTGGACATCATAAAGCGAATGAGCTGGTGTTTGTGAACGGGCGCTTCGATGCCAAACTCTCTAACATCCTATCTGATGAAACTGAGATGGTTGTACTCAGTTTAAAGGACGCTGCAAATGGAAAGTACGGACCGCTAATTAGCAAGCACCTCAACAGCAGTAATGTTCTTATAAAAGATGGGATTCATGCTTTAAATGGTGCCTTCATCACAGAAGGGGCGTTTATCTATATCCCAAAAAGCAAGGTTCCGGAACATCCGCTTTATATTTATCATTTGTTAGACAGTAGGGCGCAGCCAACAATGGCACAACCCAGAAGTCTAATCTATTTGGCTGAGAACAGCAGCCTTCAGTTAACGGAAACTTATCACACGCTTGGCACTGCAGATAGTTTTTGTAACGCCGTTGTGGAAGTCGTGGTGGAGCAAAATGCGTTCCTTGAATATTATAAGATCCAAAACGATCGGGCCAATGCCAATCAGGTCAACACGACCCACATCAGCCAGATTGGTAAAAGCTATGTACATACCGTCGCCGTCACGTTAAATGGTGGCACTGTCCGCAATAACTTAAACCTGATCCTGGATGCTGAGGGTAATGAAACCCATTTATATGGCCTTTACCTTTTAAAAGGCAAGACGCATGCCGACAACCATACTTTGATCGACAACAGGCAGCCAAACTGTTATAGCAATCAATTGTATAAAGGCATTGCTGACGACTTCTCTACAGCTGTATTTAACGGCAGGATCATGGTTCAGCCAGATGCACAAAAGACCAATTCCTTCCAGTCTAACCGGAATATCTTATTGTCCGACAATGCAACCATCAATACCAAACCTCAACTGGAGATTTTTGCAGATGACGTGAAATGTTCTCATGGCTGTACCGTAGGTCAGTTGGATGAGGAAGCGTTGTTTTATTTACGGGCAAGGGGAATTCCTAAGGAACAAGCCCAGGTATTGCTGCTTCAGGCTTATGCTGCAGATGTATTAGCCGAAATTAAGTCGCTTGCTGTCCGCGCATATGTAGAGAAATTAGTATACGAACACTTATCAATACTATAAAATGGTAGTAACAGAAATAAGGAAGCAATTTCCTATTTTAAGTAGAATGGTAAAAGGCAAGCCGCTGGTATATTTCGACAATGCCGCGACCTCGCAAAAACCGCAAAGCGTGATTGATGCACTAAGTCATTACTATTCTTATTATAATGCCAATATACACCGCGGGATCCATACACTCGCAGAAGAGGCTACGCTTGCCTATGAGGATACCCGTTTTGCGGTACAAAATTTCATCGGTGCCGCTGCGGTAGACGAGATCATTTTTACCCGGGGAACAACAGAGGCCATCAACCTGGTAGCGTTTACCTGGGGAAGACAGCACGTAGGTGCCGGAGATGAGATCATCATTTCCGGAATGGAGCACCATTCGAACATTGTGCCCTGGCAGATTCTCTGTGAAGAGAAAAATGCCGTTTTAAAGGTTATCCCTGTACTGGATAACGGTGAACTTGATATGGATGCCTATCGGGAATTGCTGAATAGCAAAACAAAAATAGTATCCATTGTACATGTTTCCAATTCACTGGGTACCGTTAACCCGGTAAAAGAGATCATTGCTGCGGCACACCAGGTTGGTGCTAAAGTGATGATCGATGGCGCTCAGTCGGCTGTTCACCTCGAAATAGATGTACAGGAACTGGATTGCGACTTCTTTGCTTTCTCAGGTCATAAAGTGTACGGACCAACCGGCATCGGTGCGCTGTATGGTAAACGTGAGCTGCTGGAAAACATGCCTGTCTTTCATGGAGGAGGGGAAATGATCAGAGAGGTAACCTTTGAAAAAACAACTTATAATGACCTTCCCTATAAATATGAAGCTGGAACACCTAATATTGCCGATACCATCGCCTTAAAAGCGGCGTTGGATTTCACTACCGGGATAGGGAAAGAGGCCATCCGAACACATGAAACCGAGTTGCTTAATTATGCGACAGCACAATTACAGGAGATCCCCGGCCTGACCGTTATCGGACAAGCCAGTAATAAGGTAAACCTGGTGTCTTTCGTAGTGGAAGGCGTTCACACGCAAGATATGGGCGTGTTGTTAGACAACATGGGTATCGCGGTTAGGACCGGTCACCACTGTACCCAACCTTTAATGAGACGTTTTGGAATCCCTGGTACTGTAAGGGCCTCCTTCGCGCTGTACAATCAACAAGAAGAGATCGATGTTTTGATCTCCGGTCTGCGTAAAACGATTAAAATGTTAGTGTAATGGAAACGAAGCCAATACCGGAAATTGAAGAAGAGATCATAGAAGATTTTGCTTTGTTCGACAGCTGGGAAGATAAGTATGAATATATAATTGACCTCGGCAAAAAGCTGGACAAGCTGGAAGATGAATTCAAAACGGAAGACAATAAGATCAAGGGGTGTCAGTCGACCGTCTGGCTTACTGCGGACTACCAGGAGGGAACAGTAACTTTCAAGGCCGACAGTGATGCAGTGATCGTTAAAGGATTGATCTCGATGTTGATCAAAGTATTGTCGGGCCATGCGCCTGACGAGATCTTGTCTGCCAACATGAATTTTATCCGCGAAATAGGAATGATGACACACCTGGCCCAAACCAGATCTAACGGCTTGTTGGCCATGATCAAGCAAATGAAAAACTATGCATTGGCTTATAAAATGACACAAGAAAATTAACCTATTATGGATAAGGAAGAGTTAAAACAAAAAGTAATAGATTGTCTGCAAACCATATATGACCCGGAAATTCCAGTCAGCATCTATGAACTGGGATTGATTTATGAAACGGAGGTCATGCCCCCATTGAATAATGTACAGATCGTGATGACCTTAACCGCTCCTGGCTGTCCGGCTGCGCAGAGTCTTCCGCTGGAAGTGGAGCAGAAAGTTAAAGAAATTGACGGGGTAAATGAAGTTGTTGTGATCGTAACCTGGGAACCTGCATGGAATAATGATATGATGTCGGAGTCTGCCCGACTCGAATTGGGAATGATGTAATCCGTATCAGAAGAAATGAAAATAACTGCACAGGAAGAATATGGCTTAAGAATACTCCTTCGAATTGCCAGGCATGATCAAAAGGAAGGGATCAGTATTCCCGCGTTAAGCGAATCTGAGGGACTTTCCACAGCCTATGTGAGCAAACTTACCCGGACATTGCGCTTGGCTGGTTACATCAACAGCACCCCCGGTTATAAGGGTGGGTATGTATTGGCAAGGCCTGCTGGAGAGGTTAATGTCAACCAGGTGATGAAAGTGCTGGGTGGTGCATTGTTCAGTACCAAGTTCTGCGAAGTCTATCCCGGAGCATTGAAGCTGTGTACCAACTCTGTAGATTGTTCCATCCGTTCTTTATGGCAAGTGATCCAGCTTACCGTTGATCAGCTCCTGGATAAGGTCACCCTTCAAGACCTGATTAGCCCCGAGCAGGAATCGAGTGCATTGCTCAATGCTGTGCTAACGCAACATGCGATACAGAAACCCGCTGATAAGAACAGCGCCCGGAGACGGCAGGGATAACCTATAAATATTTATTTCAGAAATCTTATAAAGTGTGCAAACTTCGCAGCATAAGCTTAAATTTGTGAAATGAGCAGTGCCCTTTATACCATCAGCGATATTGCAGAGATCCTGAACCTTAATTCCTTTTCTAAAAAACATGATGCCCTTGTCCGTAATCTGGTCATCGACAGCCGTACAGTGACGGACCCTGAGGAATCTGTTTTCTTTGCGTTGACTGGTAAAAGGGATGGCCATGAATACCTCGCAGATGCCTATGCAAACGGTATCCGTAATTTCGTGATCAGCGACCCGAAATATGCAACGCAATATGCAGACGCGAATATCCTGTTGGTTAACGATGTACTGCTAGCCTTGCAGCAACTGGCAAAACATCACCGAAATCATCATGAATTGAAAGTGCTTGGCATCACCGGAAGCAATGGTAAAACCATTGTCAAAGAGTGGCTTTACCAGTTGCTTGCTGCCGATTTTAATATTGTCAGAAGCCCCAAAAGCTTCAACTCTCAAATTGGTGTACCGCTCTCTGCCTGGGAAATTGATGCTGCGCATACGTTAGGCATTTTCGAAGCTGGTATTTCTAAGGTAAATGAAATGGAGGCCCTTGCTGAGATCATACAGCCTACTGTTGGTATTCTTACCAATGTCAGGGAAGCCCATGCGGAGGGCTTTGCTTCTCCTCATGAGAAATTGCTGGAAAAACTTAAATTGTTTAAAGACACCTCGTTATTTATTTATGCACCGGAATATACGGAAGGAATCGGAAAAGCTGATCTGCCCGGGCAACAGCATTTTTCCTGGAGTTTTAAACATGCAGCAGATCTTGAAATCTTATTTATAGAACCGATCGACGGTCGCAATTACCTCCGTGCAAAATATAAAGGACGGGAGATCGAGTGTCTCATCCCGTTTAGTGATCAGGCATCCGTTGAAAATGGGGTCATCTGCTGGGCAACCTTACTGGCACTCGGCTATACTCCGGAAGATGCCGATGAGCGCCTCGAAAGGTTAACGCGGGTAAGCATGCGCCTGGAGCTGAAGAACGGGATCAACCAATGCTCTGTAATTGATGACTCCTATAGTGCAGATATCTCTTCACTCGCCATAGCCCTGGACTTTTTGAACCTGCAGAACCAGCATGTTAAAAGAACCCTCATCTTATCTGATATCTATGAAACAGGAAAGAGCAATGAGGTGCTTTACAAAGAGATCGCGGCGCTTTTGAAACAAAAATCTGTGAACAGATTAATCGGAGTGGGTCCGAACATCAGCGCTTTTGCCCATCTTTTTGATCTGGAAGCAACCTTCTTTGAGCGCACTCAGGACTTTGTAGAAAGCTTTCCTGCGATGCACTTCAGTGAAGAAACTATCCTGGTTAAGGGTGCCAGAAAGTTTGAGTTTGAGCGAATCAGCAAACTGATCGCCCAAAAAGTACATGACACCGTCATGGAGATCGACCTGAATGCCCTGGCCGGCAACCTGCAGTTTTACAGGGCCAAACTTCGGTCAGGAGTTAAAATAATGGCTATGGTTAAAGCTTTCTCCTATGGTAGCGGCAGTTTCGAAATCGCCAATTTACTACAATACCATAAAGTAGATTACCTTGCGGTAGCTTACACAGATGAAGGTATCGCCCTTAGAAAAGGGGGAATAAAAATGCCGATCATGGTGATGAGCCCAGAGCCTTCTGCATTTGATGCAATTGTTCGTTATAAGCTCGAACCGGAGATCTATAACCTGGAAATATTAAACAGTTTCATCGCTTTTGTGAAGGAAACGGGCTATCCTGTTCACATCAAGATCGATACGGGTATGCACCGCCTTGGTTTTGAAGAACCAGACCTGCCGGAACTTTTAAATGCGCTAAATAATACGACCAACGTAAAGGTCGCCTCCGTATTTTCCCATCTGGTGGGCAGTGAGGAAGGATTACACGATGAGTTTACCGCGCACCAGATCCAA
>JAPSHM010000020.1 GCA_031179845.1 Pedobacter sp. | reverse complement strand
TGCTGTGTTTGCATCTGTGGGTGCCGGAATGCACATCAATGCCTTCGTTTACCGTTTCTAGTTGAGCTGTTTCAGACTGTCACGGGCCTCGCTTTCTATACTGTTTTCGTATTGGTGCCCCTTCATATTAATTGCCGTATTGAAACAGGATCTAGCCTGCGTATAATTCTTTTTGCTCAAATAGATTTTGCCCATAAATAAAGCAGAATTGGCTGCAAAATAAGCTTTAAGCGTCTTTCCATAATGAACTGCCTTTTGGTATTGCTGTAATGCCAAATCAGATTTCCCCAGTTCCTCATTGTTCCTCGCCAGCCTGTAAAAATATTCTGTTTTATCTTCAACCATCCTAAGTTCTGATTCCCGGATCTGGGATAACATTTCAAGGGAGCGACTGTAATACCCACCGTCAAACAGTAAACGTGCTTTCAATAGCGCGGGATTAGGCGCCCCTGCATTCACCTCGTTCAGAGCCTGTTTGTCGCGCTCGTTGAGTACAAAGCCGGTTCCCTTAACCTTAGCTGCATAGGAGTTATAACCTTTTAAATCGCCGGCCAGCAATTCAATCCAGGCAAGATGCAAATAACTGTCTTTAATATAACTTACTCCTTTGTTGGTCTGCAAAAACCGATTGAAATCCGCCCGCGCTTTCAAGTCGAGCTTATTCAGCCTAACAATGCCCATCAAGTAGTCCAGGTAAGGAAAGATCTGGTATGCCGCTCCCGAAGGCCGTTCCGCAAGTATCGTTAACGCTTCTTCATTGTGGCCTTTTTTCGCACATACATACGCCTTAAGGTAGGATTTCAATAAACTGGCATTCCCAATCCTTGAAGTATACTTTATCGTTTCAGCGTACGCATTTGGGCTATGCGCCACATCTACCAGCGCAAAGGCATAGTAAAAAACAACCTCTTCATAAAACGGTTCGTAAACCGATGATGGCAATCCCGCTGCTAGTTTTTGCAATTGTCCCAATCCACTTTTAACATTTCCCTTGATGCCAAAGGTGGAAAGTGTACTTTTCATAAAACCTTCGGGCAGACTTCCGAGAACTGCGCTGATCAAACCTAGACCCTTAGCATTTAGGAGAAAGGACGGGTACTTCTTTACGTTCTCCTGAAGATAGGCGTTGGCCTTCTTAATCTCCATAGCAGCTCCAAAATGTTCGCCAAACCGCCCACGAATCAATGCCCATTGCAAATTAATCTCTGCCTGTGCATACAAACTATAAGGTGATCTTTGCTCGTCATCCTCGATCTGTTCAAGCCGCTTGCCTTTATTTCCTTTCAACCGGTCAAAATCTTCTTTATTGTCAGTCGTTAACAGCTGAAAAAAATCCACATAGTTTTCCAGTAGCGGAACGAAGGAATTAGTTGGATTGGTCCGCTTTTCAGCTGAAATAAGCTGCCTGGCCGCATTTAATTTAAGTTCAAAGATTAAACTATAAGCATTTAAACAATTCCTGTTGAGGTCAAAATTAGCAAAGACCATCCCAGGCATAAATAGCATTAAAGCCGCAAGAAACAGCTTGTTCTTCAAAATAATGATTTTACGCATAAAAAAACTCTCAGTTAAACACCGATCTAACATAACGCGGCTCAGCACCCGTATGTTTTCAGTACCATAAATTTTAAACACAAAAAGGGGTCAGAATTATCATCTGACCCCTTTTTCTATGCTTTATATCCAGTATTATACTGGCACAACTTCCTGCGTAAGTGCCTCATCAACTAAGATCCTTCCACAGTGTTCACACACAATAACTTTTTTACGTTGACGGATGTCTAACTGGCGCTGAGGCGGGATTTGATTGAAACATCCGGAGCATGAATCACGATCAATCGTAACTACTGCCAAACCATTGTTTGCATTTCCCCTTAACCTGTTATAAGCTACCAATAACCTTTCGTCAATCTGAGTTTCTGCTTTCTCAGATTTCTTTACCAATATCTGCTCCTCTTTTTCAGTCTCAGCGGTGATCGTCTGCAGTTCACCTCTTTTGATTTCAAGATCTCTTTTTCTTGCTTCTAAATCAGCAAGGGCCTTATCATAAATCTCAGTTTTTTGAGCAATCTCAAATCCGAATTCTCTGATCTTCTTCTCGCAAACCTGAATCTCAAGTGTTTGTATCTCCACTTCTTTTGTCAAAGCGTCATACTCGCGGTTGTTTTTAACATCCTTTAACTGAGTCTCATATTTTTTGATCAGGTTTTGAGCATCCTTGATCATGTTCTTACGGCTTACAATCGCATCTTCAGTATCATCCAATTCACTTTTGAATTTTTGAATACGTGTTTCCAGACCCGCTACATCATCTTCCAGGTCAGCAACTTCCATTGGAAGTTCACCGCGTATCTGACGTATCTTATCTATCTGAGTGTGTAGGGTTTGTAATTCGTATAAAGCCTTTAGCTTTTGCTCTACTGTTTGTTCCATTAAATGAAATAATTTATGGGGTTTGTATTATGCTCCGTTAAACGGATTGCAAAGTTAGGAAATTTTTCTTGAATAATATCTATCAACAGATCCGATGTAAATTGTTCACTTTCAAAGTGTCCGATATCTGCGATCACTAATTTCTCATCCGCATCAAAAAACTCATGGTATTTGAAATCTGCGGTAACGAAAGCGTCAGCCCCAGCAGCAATAGCTGCCTGAAGCAAAAAGCTGCCTGACCCACCGCAAACCGCTACTTTCCTAATTTTCTTAGGCAATAGACGGGTGTGCCTGATTACCGTTGCATCCATGTTGTTCTTCAACAGTCTTAAAAATTCAGCGCCATCCAGCGCTTCCTCCAGCCAACCGATCATTCCTGCACCAACACTGTCGAGTTTATTCTCCAGTGGATAAATATCATAAGCTACCTCTTCATAAGGATGATGCTCAAACAAGGCAATCAACACTTTTCTTTGATCCTGGCTTTTGAAAATGGTCTCGATCCGAACCTCAGGTTCCTGATGTTGCTGTCCTTTTTCTCCTACAAACGGGTCGGTATCTTCCCCTGCCTTAAACGTACCAAATCCCTCGGCATTGAAGCTGCACTCACTGTAGTTGGATATGTTACCACCTCCGGCAGCAAAAATAGCAGCTCTAACCTGGTCAGCCTGTGCAGTGGGACAAAAAGTAACAAGTTTCTTCAAAATAGACCCTTTCGGGCTCAGGATCTTCGTGTTCTTCAATCCAAGCCTGCCACTAATCACTCCGTTGACACCATAGGAAACATGATCCAGGTTGGTATGGATCGCGTATAAAGCAATGTTATTTTTGATCGCTTTCAATACGACCCGCTCCACGTAATTCTTGCCTGTAATCTTTTTCAGTCCTTTAAAAACGATAGGGTGATGGGTAATGATCAGGTTGCAGTTGTGCAAGATTGCCTCATCTACAACACTTTCCAGGCAATCTAATGCCACCAAAGCACCCTGTATCTCCTCATTGGGATCACCCACTATTAACCCTGAATTGTCATAATCCTCCTGGTAATTCAATGGCGCGAACGTTTCCAGATGTCTTATTAAAACAGCTAACCTCATACTTGTAAATATACGATAGATTTTTTACTGAAGGCTACCCATTTTTACCATTTGCAGGCTTTCAAAGACCATACGCTGATTGTATTCATACGCCAGGGTTTTGTGATTGATCAAATCGATGATCGTACCGATAAAACACAGTCCAATAGTAAAAAAATACAAAATACCCATTCCGATCTGGTTCACTAAAAATCGAGGTAACCCCGGCACAAAGAAGCCAAGCAGACAATAAAGTATCATGTCATCCGGATTTCTTCTCTTACTCCCGTAGATCATCAAAAAACCACGCAATTGTTGCTCATTAAACCCGGTAGTTGCACTTTGCAGGTATGAAAATTCCTGCGGCGTAATGCCGGGCAGCGACATAAATGGTGAATCAAACATATCTTTCCTCCTTATATTTCATATTTATAACATTATGGCTGCGTAAACCAGACCTAACCAGGATTATAATTCTGCTGCTTATGATCAGCAACGCAGGTATCCCAAACCAATGATGCTCCAGACTGGCACTGAATTCACCCTGGAGCAAATGCGCAATTGCTCTCCCAATCCCGCATCCCGGGCACCATGAAAAACCCATATTGGCGAGCGGACAAAGTGTAAAATGCGCCGCCTCACCATGGTCGTGCAGGTCTGCAAAACCCAACAAGACCAAAGCCGTTATCCAAAAGAAAAGTTCAAAAGGCAAACGCTTTAACATGTTCATTGTATTCTTAATTTCATCGGCAAGGTTCTGGTAAACCTAGGCGTTTGGAAAGCGTTAATCTGTTAAATATAGATACTTCTTTTCATACACACCATTTATCCTGGCCTTTTTAGCCTTTCTTACTTTAGATCAATTGATTAAAACTTTGTTACATTTAAAACCATCCATAAATCTTACCTTTGTGAGGTGAACATTCGCGACCTGATCAACAGATACAAAACAGATGAGCGCATTATCGCATTGGCAAAGGCCCTTAATGCGGGCAAAGGCACCAAAATCCAGCTAAAGGGCTTGGTCGGTTCTGCCGATGCGACGATTGCAGTGGCTAGCTATTTCCTTTTACATAAGCCGCAGTTATTCATTCTCCCAGATAGAGAGGAGGCTGCTTATTTCCTGGCCGACCTTGAAAGCATTCTAGACAAAGAAGTGTTGTTTTTTCCTTCCTCTTTCCGTAAGGCGTTTGAGTTTACGCAGGTCGACACGGCAAATGTGCTGGCCCGTGCAGAAGTCCTGAACGAGCTGAATCACCACTCCGAATACGGACAGATCGTGGTCTCTTACCCTGAGGCCATCGCAGAAAAAGTGATCGATCGCGCCGTACTCGAAAAGAATACACTCGAAATTAGTTTAAATGCGAAACTTGGTATTGACTTCATCAATGAGTTTTTAATTGATTACGACTTCAACCGAACTGATTTCGTTTACGAACCAGGCCAGTTTTCTATTCGTGGAGGGATTGTAGATATCTTCTCCTTCTCGCACGACCTGCCTTATCGCATCGAATTTTTTGGTGATATCGTAGAAAGCATCAGGACATTCGAAATAGAAAGTCAGCTCTCTGTGGAAGATGTAAAGTCGTTAACCATCATTCCAAATGTTCAGTCTAAATATCTGACCGAAAACAACATCAACATCCTTGATTTCATCGAGAAGGATACGCAGCTATGGTTTAAAGACGTAGAGTTTACGCTCGACATTATAAGAAATGGCTATAAAAAAGCCGTAGAACTGTGGAAAGCATTACCGGCAAAGGAAAAGCAGGAAAATCTTGATTGGATCGACCCCAAATTCGCCTTTACCGATGAAAAGATGATTGGTGATATGTTCCATGATTTTCCGGTGGTGGAATTTGGAAAACAGTATTTTTTCAAAACAGAAAATATTATTCAGTTCGAAACAAAACCTCAGCCATCGTTCAATAAAGATTTCAACTTACTGATACATAACCTGAAAGAAAATGAAAAGCAGGGCATACACAACTTCATTTTCAGTTCTTCAGTTAAACAAACAGAGCGTTTATACGCCATTCTGGATGACATAGATAAAACGGCTAAGTTTACACCGGTGAATATCCCTCTGAGGGAAGGTTTCATCGACGGGCAGCAAAAACTGGCTTTCTATACGGATCACCAGATCTTTGACCGCTTTTATAAATACAAACTAAAAAGGGGCTACCAACGCAGTCAGGCCATTACATTAAAGGAACTGAGAGACCTTAAGCCCGGCGACTTTGTTACCCATATTGACCATGGAATCGGCAAATATGCTGGTCTTGAAAAAGTGGAAGTAAATGGGAAAACTCAGGAGATGATCCGTCTGGTATATGCAGATAACGACCTGCTATATGTAAACATCAACTCCCTTAACCGCATCGCAAAATATAGCGGGAAGGATGGAACGGCACCTAAGATGAATAAACTGGGCACCGAAGCCTGGGATAAACTAAAAAAAACTACTAAAAAAAAAGTTAAGGACATTGCCCGCGACCTGATCAAGCTTTATGCTTTGAGGAAATCACAGGTAGGTACTGCCTTCAGTCCGGATGGCTATCTGGAAACGGAATTGGAAGCTTCCTTTATCTACGAGGACACCCCAGATCAGGTGAAAGCAACCAACGATGTCAAAAAGGACATGGAAGCACCGCATCCAATGGACAGGCTGGTCTGTGGCGATGTTGGATTCGGCAAGACAGAAATTGCCATCAGGGCTGCCTTCAAAGCCGTAGCAAACGGAAAACAGGCCGCAGTATTGGTGCCAACAACAATTCTTGCCCTACAGCACTTCAAAACATTTTCAAGCCGTCTAAAGGACTTTCCATGTACGGTAGACTATATCAACCGCTTCAAAACCAATAAACAGATCAAGGAGACACTAGCCAAACTGGCGGAAGGAAAGGTAGACATTGTAATCGGCACGCATCGCCTGTTGAGTAAAGACGTAAAATTCAAAGATCTCGGCATCATGATCATTGATGAGGAGCAAAAATTTGGGGTCACCTCAAAGGAAAAACTACGTGCACTGCGTGTAAATGTAGACACCCTCACACTTACAGCAACCCCGATCCCGCGTACGCTGCATTTCTCTTTGATGGGTGCCCGCGACCTTTCGATCATGAGCACACCGCCGCCAAACCGTCAGGCCGTCAATACCGAACTCCACGTGTTCAATGATAAATTGATCCAGGAATCTGTTCAATTTGAACTCGACAGGGGCGGACAAGTCTTTTTCATTCACAATAGGGTAAATGATCTGCCGCAACTTGGTGGCCTCATACAAAAACTGGTGCCTAAAGCCCGCATCGGTATCGCCCATGGTCAGCTCGATGGCGATCAACTGGAAGATGTGATGCTTGACTTTATTAACGGCGATAAGGATGTGCTGGTAGCCACTACGATCATCGAAGCTGGACTAGATATACCTAATGCCAATACCATCATCATCAACCATGCGCATATGTTTGGTTTAAGTGACCTGCACCAAATGCGGGGCAGGGTAGGTCGCTCCAATAAAAAAGCATTTTGCTATTTATTGAGCCCGCCATTGTCAACCCTTACCTCCGAAGCCCGGAAACGCCTTAGCGCTATAGAAGAATTTTCAGACCTTGGAAGCGGTTTCAACATTGCGATGAGGGATTTAGACATCCGTGGCAGTGGAAATCTCTTAGGGGCAGAGCAAAGTGGCTTTATTGCTGAAATAGGGTTCGAAATGTATCATAAGATATTGGACGAAGCCATCCAGGAACTAAAAACAGATGAGTTTAAAGATCTTTTCAAAGACGAACCTTTACGCCCTTTTGTTAATTTCACACAGGTTGATACCGATCTGGAGTTGTATATCCCTGATGATTACGTAACGAATATCACCGAAAGGTATAACCTCTATACGGAACTATCTAAGATCGAAGACGAAACGCAACTAAAAGCGTTCGAGAAATCGTTGAAAGATCGGTTTGGACCTGTTCCCCGTCCAGTGCAAACCATGCTCAGTGTATTGCGACTACAATGGGTTGCCAAGAAACTGGCCTTTGAGAAATTAAGCTTTAAAAAAGGAGTATTGCGCGGCTATTTCATCGCTGATAAACAATCCTCATTCTTTGACTCCATAATGTTCAATAAAATACTCCATTTTGCACAAATGCATCCGCGTTTATGCAATTTGAAAGAAGTAAAAGATTCACTCCGTATTGCCTTCGATAACCTCAACACCGTAAACGAAGCCGTAGAAATGCTGGAAATGGTAGCCAGATAAACCCAAAAAAATGAACCCACAGCTATTACAGGACCTGGTCACCATGCAAATGCCTTTTGGAAAATATAAAGGCCGTATCCTATGCGATCTACCGGAGTCCTACCTCATCTGGTTCCAGAAGGAAGGCTTTCCTCCAGGAAAATTAGGCGAAATGATCGCTACACTTTATGAAATTAAATTAAATGGCCTGGAGTACCTTCTGCAGCCACTAAAAAGAAAATAGAACAATTAGCGCTTTTTAACGGAGAATGAGATAAAGGTAAGCGTACACAACCGGTGCAGCAATCAAAAGCCCATCGAAACGATCCAGAAACCCACCGTGGCCCGGTAAAATAGTCCCTGAATCTTTAACGTTCAAACTCCTTTTTAACATCGACTCTACCAGGTCGCCCAAGGTCCCGAAGCCAACAACGAGCACGGCCATACCGGCAAGAACCAAGGGATTGATCTCCCTGAAGAACAAAGAGATCAGATAGGAAGCAAGTACACTGGTTAACATTCCACCGAAAAAGCCTTCCCATGTTTTCTTTGGCGAATGTCGCTCAAACAACCGCGTTTTACCAAATTTCATCCCAAACAGGTAGGCGCCCGTATCACTTGCCCAGAGCAACAGCAGAAATGAGAGCGGGAAATGGTAATTATATTCCGCCCCATTTTGAAGGAAGCCCAGTGAATAAAAAAAACAAAAAGGGACTGTTACGTAAATGAAGCCCACGAAAGTATAGGAAATATTGGAAAAAGGAATCTTCTCCTTTTTGTATAGTTCACTGATAAATACAGAAAAGATGAGTGGTACTAAAAGCAGTAAAAATTTGGTGTCAAATTGCAATAAATGATACGCCGCAGTCAGAAGGAAGATTAGGGCGGCAGCAATCATTGCTGTATTCCGATGTGGCCGGATGCCCGCAGTTTTGATCATAGTGAAGAACTCATACAGTGCGCCTAAACTTAAAATCAGGTAGAAGAAGGTAAAAGTATAGCTCCCTAAAAATACTGAGCCTAGCATCACAATAGTAAAGAAAAAAGCAGTTATCGCCCTGGTTTTCATTCAGTCTGTTTTTTAAAATATCTAAATAGTAAAAAAGTAAGTACCGCACTGATGATATAACCATACCAGGCAATATCAATCGTCTTATCGGTTTCGGACAAAGGTATATTGTTTTTTTGCATATACCATGCTGCGCACACGGCATAAGCATTATTAACAAAATGGCCAAATATCGCATACCATAAACTGCCGCTCCAAAAGTACAGGTAACCAAAAGCTGCACCTAATAAAAGACGGGGTAGAAACCCATAGAATTGCATATGGATCGCACTAAAGATAAAAGCAACAAACCAAATGGCTACATGAGGATTCTTGAACATGCGACTGAAGGATCGCTGCAATGCCCCCCTGAAAAAGAGCTCTTCTGCCAATGCCGGCAATAAGGCGATCATCCCAAGGTTTAAGATAAAGATCCCTGCATGATCCATTTTTAACAAAGCTTTAGTCATTTCCATTCCCTGCTCTTCCGCTGATTTCATCCATTGCTCCAATCCCTTAAACACTTCCGGAAGAACCATTTTTTGATTGAGTTCGGTGACCCATTCCAACAAAGGTAAGGCGCAGATCATCAGAATCAGTGCAGTGAGTAAGACTGCTGGCCTAACCTGCTTGAACCCATAAAAGCCCGAGATATTTTGTCTTTCCGTTTTTGCAAGCCATAGGGCCGGAATCAAAAATAAGCCAATTTGCTGGGCCGTAAGTAAGATCCTTTGGGCAGGTAGATAATAAGGATTCTTGCCCGCCATCCAATCCATATTGGTTAAGATTGCTCCTCCATAATATAAATAAACCAGTGCCAGTCCCAATGCAGTGGTTAGCAGCAAGCCTACAATGGCATAAATAACCAACATCAGTACTTGGATAAACGGACCGTTTTCATCTCTGATCTTTTCCATGGAGCTCATTATTTGTATAATTTGTACCTTTGTACCATTAATTTGGCTTGAAGGTAGAGAAATGTCTGTAAAGATAGGAAATATTGATCTGGGAGAATTCCCTTTATTACTCGCTCCAATGGAGGATGTGAGCGACCCCCCTTTTAGATTTGTGTGTAAACAAAGTGGGGTGGATATGATGTATACCGAGTTTATCTCTTCAGAAGGCTTGATCAGGGACGCGGCGAAAAGTAGGGCCAAACTCGATATTTTCGAATATGAACGTCCTATTGGTATACAGATATTCGGCAGTGAAATTGATCACATGCGCGAAGCGACAGAGATCGCTACGTTGGCAGGACCCGACTTAATGGACATCAATTATGGCTGTCCTGTTAAGCAAGTAGCCTGTAAAGGAGCTGGTTCTGCATTATTACAGGATATTGACAAAATGGTTAAAATGACAGATGCCGTGGTGAAAGCCACCCATTTACCGGTAACTGTTAAAACAAGGCTCGGCTGGGACGACACCACTAAAAATGTGGAAGAAGTAGCAGAAAGACTCCAGGACATCGGAATCCAGGCCTTGACCATCCATGGCCGTACCCGCGCACAGTTGTATAAAGGATCGGCAGATTGGACATTGATCCGTGAGATCAAACGAAATCCTAGAATAAAAATCCCAATCTTTGGAAATGGGGACGTAGATAGCATCCAGAAAGCGGCCGACTGGCGTCTGGAATATGAAGTGGACGGCATTATGATCGGCAGGGCGGCAATCGGTTATCCCTGGATTTTTAGGGAGATCAGACATTTTTTCAAAACAGGAGAAATACTTGCCGGACCAACAATTGAAGAACGTGTAACTGTATGCAGGACACATTTTGAGAAATCAATTGCCTGGAAGGGACCAAGGGTAGGCATATTTGAAATGAGAAGACACTATGCCAATTATTTTAAAGGAATTCCAGACTTTAAGCCCTACAGAATGCAATTGGTAAAAGAAGAAAATATCGATACTATCCATAGTATCCTTGACGAAATATCTTATAAATATCAGAATCTTTTCCTAAACGGCGAAATGGCCTGATTTTTGAAAACTAATTAAAAAAACGAGTTAAAATGGTTACAGCTACTACATTAGGCGTTAAGATTTCAGTTGAAACGACTTACCAGGAAGAGCATTCTAATCCTACTACTGCACATTTTATGTTTGCATACAGGATTACTATTGAAAACTTAACAGATTATACCATCCAGCTTAAAAGAAGGCAATGGTTTATTTTTGATTCCAATGGCAGCCAGAGAGAAGTTGAAGGAGAAGGCGTAGTTGGAGAACAGCCGATCATAGAACCTGGTGAAAGTCACGCTTACGTTTCTGCCTGCAATCTAAGCACAGACATGGGCAGCATGAGTGGAAACTACCTTATGCAACGGATTGCTGACGACACGGAGTTTATCGTTGATATCCCGGAATTTGAATTGGTAGTCCCTTACAGGCTCAATTAAGTTTTTCATTTATTTGTTCCTACCGAAAAGGATAGAAGCATAATAGAACAGGTTTGCCAGGGCACCTAACGCAGCTACTACATAGGTCATAGCAGCCCACCAAAGGGCATCTTTGGCCTGTGCATGTTCTTCAGTGGTATAGAGTACCTCTTTATTTTCTTTTAACCAAAGCAATGCTCTTCTGCTGGCATCTAGTTCTACAGGAAGAATGATAATGCTAAACAAGGTGATTAACGTCAGCCCCAATACGCCGATTCCCAGTACGATCGGATTAAAAGTAAAAGCAATCAACAACACCCCGATGATCAATACCCACTGCAATAAATTCGAGGTGATGCTCACAACCGGAATCATATTTGACCGTAATTGCAACCAGTGATAGGACCGTGCATGCTGAACAGCATGACCACATTCATGTGCGGCAACAGCTGCAGCAGCCACACTTCTCCCGTAAAAGACATCTGTACTTAAATTAACCGTCTTATCTTCTGGATTGTAATGATCGGATAGTGCCTTGTCTGTACTCATCACCTTTACATCAAATATCCCGTTGTCGTACAACATTTTCTCTGCCACTTCCCTTCCTGAAAATCCTGAATTTAACTGTAACTCCGAATATTTAGAAAACCTGTTTCTAAACCTCCATTGTACAAACATGCTAATGATCAGAATTGGAAGGATCAATACAATATAAGTTCCCATTTTATATAATTATTGTTTCCCTTTCCTGATCAATCAAAAAGCGTTCCTAATTTCTGCAAATGCGGATTTAAGACGCTTAAAAAAAGGCAATTAACACTATGGAACCATTTCTCGCACATTTTTTATTTTTCTATAGCCTAACCGAAAGAGATCACTGTATAAAAAACTGAAGTCATACGTTCATAAACCAACATTTGATATTTACAGGAATTATACCCATTTTTGATAAAAATATTAGTATGGAAGCTATCTTAATCTTTATATTGATCATAATATTAGTACTCCTTATTGTCTTGTACTTTAAAAAGCCAGCAGCCAACAACAGCCTTGTTTTACTTGAATTGAAAGATCAGGAACACCTGAAGGCCCTGAATTGGTTGAAAGAAGAAAAATTAAGATTAGAAGATGAACTCAGCGACCTGCGTGCCAATTATATCACAGAACGTGGAAAAGTGATCCAAGCAGAAGAGCACCTGCTGGCACAACAACAAAAACAGAAAGAACAAGAAATTTATATTGCAGATCTGCAACACCGTTTCAAGCTCGAATTTGAAAATATTGCCAATAAGGTTCTGGAAGAGAAAACAGAAAAATTTACCCTTCACAACCGTGCAAATCTGGATATCATTTTAAATCCCCTCAAAGAGAATATTAAGGCCTTCGAAGATAAAGTAGATAAAGTTTATAAGGCTGAATCTGATGAGCGAAATATGTTAAAAGGAGTCATCTCCCAATTAATGGACCAGAGCAAACAGATCCAGGAGGATGCCAATAACTTAACTAAAGCTTTGAAAGGTGACAATAAAAAGCAAGGAAACTGGGGCGAAGTGATCCTGGAGCGCGTATTAGAACGTTCTGGTCTGATCAAAGATAGAGAGTACCGGATACAACTTAGCTTAAACTCCCATACAGGCACCAGGATGCAACCGGATGTTATTATCGACCTTCCCGATGAAAAACATGTAGTAATTGATTCTAAGGTCTCTTTACTGGCTTATGAACGCCTTGTTACTGCAGACACTGATGAACAAAGGGAAATAGAACTTAAACAACACCTGGTTTCTTTAAAAAATCATATTCAAGGCTTGTCCGCAAAGAACTATCATGAACTCTATCAAATCAACTCTCCCGATTTCGTTCTGCTCTTTATTCCTATAGAATCTTCCTTCGCCGTAGCAGTCCAACAAGACGCTGAACTTTTCAATTATGCCTGGGACAGAAAAGTTGTCCTGGTCAGTCCTTCAACGTTACTCGCCACCTTGCGAACCATTGCCAGCATCTGGAAACAGGAAAGACAAAATAGAAATGTTTTGGAAATTGCACGCCTAAGTGGGAGTATGTATGATAAGTTCGTTGGCTTCCTGGCGGATATGGAAGGGATTGGAAGAAACATTAAGCTAAGCCAGGATGCTTACGATAAGGCAATTAACAAGTTATCCACAGGGGCAGGGAACCTATCCAATACCTCAGAAAAGATTAAAAAATTAGGTGCCAAAACCACCAAGCAAATTGACACCAAATTTCTAGACGCTGTAATTCCTGCTTCTAAAGAATTATAATTTGAAGGCATTCCAGCCCTGAGCTTTGAGTTCATGCACGACATTCGATTTGGATATCATCTTACATCCAGAATTCTTCTCGGTGATGTGCCCGATAATACTAATGTCCACATCATGCTTCAATTTATCGTAATCCGCTTGTTTAATGGTAAATAATAATTCGTAATCTTCCCCACCATTCAATGCACAGACAGTAGGATCCAGCCCCAGTTCCCTGGCCGTTTGATAGGTCATCGGATCAATAGGAATCTTTTCTTCGTATAACGTTACGCCTTTATCGGATTGTTGACAAATGTGTAAAACCTCTGAGGCCAGACCATCCGAAACGTCGATCATTGCCGTAGGAAGAATCTTCATCTGCTCCAATAAATCTACTATATCCCTGCGTCCTTCAGGCTTCAGTTGGCGTTCAATAATGTAATCTTTTCCTTCCAGATCAGGTTGTACATTCGGATTCTCCAAAAAGATCTGCTTCTCTCTTTCCAGGATCTGCAAACCAACATAAGCTCCACCGAGGTCGCCGGATACACAGACAAGATCACCTTCCTGCGCACCATTTCTATAACAAACAGTCCCTTTTTCTGCATAACCAATACTGGTCACACTGATCACCAAACCCTGCTTACTGGAAGAAGTGTCACCGCCAATCAGGTCGATGTTGAATTTATCACAAGCCAGCTGTATCCCTTTGTAAATTTCCTCTACTGCTTCAAGCGGAAACTTGCTTGATAAACCAATGGAGACCGTAATCTGCGTTGGCATGCCATTCATGGCGTAAATATCACTCAGATTTACCTGAACCGCTTTCCATCCCAAATGCATCAGGGGCACATACGAGAGGTCGAAATGTATGCCTTCCAGCAACAGATCAGTAGAAATCAACACTTCCTTACCATCAAAATTCATTACTGCTGCGTCATCGCCAATGCCTTTGATACTGCTTTCGTGTTTAACCTTGAAACTATCCGTAAGGTGCTTAATTAACCCGAACTCACCCAACTCAGCAATATCCGTACGTTCTTTATTTTCAAACATTTTTCTTTTTTTTAATCAAAATCAAAATTTCATCAACGAGAAATTATAAACCTAATCCAGCAGATATTTCCAACATTCTTTCAATTGGTTTACGAGCCCTCACGATGATATCAGCAGGTACATTTACTTCCGGCAAACCATTTTTGATGCACAAATACAGCTTTTCCAATGTATTTCTCTTCATATACGGACAATCATTACATGCACAGCTGTTGTTTGGAGGGGCTGGAATGAAAGTTTTATTCGGATTCGCTTTCTCCATCTGGTGGATTATTCCACTTTCTGTAGCCACAATGAATTCCTGCGCCTCATTTTGAATAGAATATTTTAGCAAACCAGTTGTAGACCCAATATAATCAGCCATTTGCAATACCGATTCTTCACATTCCGGATGGGCAATAAATTTGGCATTTGGATGCCGTTCCTTCAGTTTTGTGATCTTTTCACGCGAAAATATCTCATGTACCATACAGGCGCCATTCCATAGAACCAAATCTCTGCCTGTCTTTTTAGCTACCCAGGCACCTAAGTTCTTGTCTGGCCCAAATATGATCTTTTGGTCTTTTGGTAAGCTTTCCACAATCTGAACAGCATTGGTAGAAGTGCAGACAATGTCACTTAAAGCCTTCAATTCAGCCGTACAATTCACATAGGTAATCACCAAATGGTCGGGATATTTTTCCTTAAATTTTCTAAATAAATGTGGAGGACAGCTGTCCGCCAACGAGCATCCCGCCTTCAAATCTGGTAGCAAGACCGTCTTTTCAGGAGATAATATTTTGGCTGTTTCTGCCATAAAATGCACCCCGGCGAAAACAATTACATCAGCTTCTGTTTTGGCCGCTTCCTGGGAAAGACCTAAACTATCGCCTATATAATCTGCAATATCCTGTATATCAGGCTCCTGATAATAATGAGCCAATACAATCGCATTTTTCTCTTTTTTTAATTTCTCAATTTCTGCAAAAAGGTCTAGCGTTGGATCAATGCTTTCTTCCAGGTAACCTTTTTTGTTTAATTCAGCTAACGTGTCCATGTTCATCAGAATCGTTTTATTTTTAAGCCATGTATCTTTAACCAGGCTAGTCAGCCTTAGCTTTTTTGTTTTGAAGATTTTGTAAAGGTACGGAGTTTCAACACTTCAATAAATTATAATTAATTTAATATAAATAGATTTCTATTGTTTATTAGTGTGTTGATATTGTTTGTAAGTATCGTTTTTTTGTGATGTTATTTGAGTTATTAATAATTTACTAACATTAATATCACATTTTTATTCAAAATATCTGCTGATTTACAACGATATATTTTTTGTGGCATATAGTTATCAATAGGAATATGTGTATTGTTAGGAGCTGTTCAAAAAGTTGATAAACTAGTTAATGTTGCTTAAAAATAACTTAAAAGATTGTGGCAAATTGCCTTTTTAGCTTAGCTTTAAACATTCAAAAATATTTGTTCTATTTCTATAGACATGTAATCAACATTATTAACAACGTTGTTAACAAATCGAGTTAGAGACAAGTTTTTGGAGTATTTAAAGAGCTATCAGAAGAGTTATTATACCAGTATATAGCCTTACAACACATTGAATTACAATTAGTAATAATGAGAGAAGTAGATTTTTTAGTTATCGGCTCGGGTATTGCCGGATTAAGCTTTGCATTGAAAGCAGCCCAGTATGGTAAAGTATTGATCGTCACCAAATCGAATGAAGACGAATCCAATACCAAGTATGCCCAGGGTGGGGTGGCTGTTGTTGTGGATAAGGATGACTCATTTGAAAAACATATTGAAGATACGCTAAACGCTGGTGATGGATTGTGCGACCGGAAAATAGTGGAGATCGTTGTCAAAGAGGGGCCTCAGCGCATCCAGGAGATCATAGATTATGGAATAAACTTCGACAAAAGCCGTGCTGGAGTGTACGATCTGGCAAAGGAGGGTGGACACTCAGAACATCGCGTATTGCATTACAAAGATGTTACCGGTTATGAAATTGAGAGTGTATTACTAAAGCAAATTCACCAGAATAAGAACATAGAGATATTAACACATTACTTTTGTTTGGAATTGATTACACAACATCATTTGGGTGCACATGTGGATAAGAGTTCTGAAGATATCAACTGTTACGGGATATATGCCTTTAATACAGAACTTAATGATGTGGAAAAGATATTAGCACGTGTGACTATCATGGCTGCCGGAGGTGCCGGACATGTGTATTCAAGTACTACTAATCCGGTAATTGCAACTGGGGACGGAATGGCGATGGTTTACCGTGCAAAAGGTAAAGTAAGAAATATGGAGTTTATCCAGTTCCATCCAACTGCCTTGTATAACCCGGGAGAGTATCCTGCTTTTTTAATCTCTGAAGCTGTAAGAGGCTTCGGTGGAGTATTGAGGAGAAAGAACGGGGATGAATTCATGTATGAATATGATCCACGTGGATCGCTGGCCCCTCGCGATATTGTAGCCCGGGCCATTGACGCCGAGATGAAAAAGTCGGGAGAAGATTTCGTTTATCTTGATATCAGGGATAGGAAAAAGGATGATATTTTATCACATTTTCCTAATATCTATGCCAAATGTTTGTCAATTGGTATCGATATGACTAAAGACCTCATCCCAGTTACGCCGGCAGCACATTATATGTGTGGTGGAATTCTTGTGGATGAGTACGGTAGATCTTCGATAAAGAACTTATACGCTTGTGGGGAATGTTCTTCAACTGGTCTCCACGGAGCCAATAGACTAGCGTCAAATTCTTTGTTAGAAGCTCCGGTATTTGCCCATCGGATCTTCGAAGATGCAATAAAAGTATTTAAAGATAATATTATTCCTGAGGAAATTCCAGAGTGGAATGCCCAGGGTGTGGTGCAGTCTGATGAGGATATTCTAGTCACGCATAACCTCAGGGAAACACAAAAATTAATGAGTGATTACGTAGGTATAGTAAGGTCTGACTTTCGACTGGAGCGTGCCATGAGACGTTTGTTTCTTTTACATGAAGAAACGGAAGTGTTTTATAAAGCTAACAAAGTATCCGTTAAGCTGTGTGAGCTCAGGAATGTCATCCAGGTTGCTTTTTTAATTATTAAAGCTGCGAAAATGAGGAAGGAAAGCAGGGGATTGCATTATACCACTGACTATCCCGATCATTCAGCAGTATTAACAGATACAATTTTTTAAATCATGGCAGTAGTATTACCGGTTAAAGATATTAGTCCCAAATGGGGAGATGGTTGTTTTATCGCCCCTAACGCCACCCTGGTGGGTGAGGTATTGATGGGCAACAATTGTTCTGTTTGGTTCAATGCGGTCATCCGTGGTGATGTAAATCGCATTACCATTGGTAATGAAACCAACATTCAGGATGGAGCAGTGATCCACGCCACTTATTTAAAAGCATCAACAACTATTGGCAACAGAGTATCAATTGGGCATAATGCCATCGTTCACGGCTGTGTACTTAAAGACAATATACTGGTCGGTATGGGTGCTATTGTGATGGATAACGCTGTGGTGGAACCCTATTGCATTATAGCTGCGGGTGCTGTTGTGTTGGAAAATACACATTGTGAAAGTGGTTACATCTATGCGGGGACTCCCGCTAAAAAAATAAAGCCCATTACTGAAGAGCAACGGGCTTTATTGAACAAACTGCCGGACAACTATATCATGTATGCCGACTGGTTCATGTAGTTATTCTTTTGGAATGTTGATGACTTCGTTGCGTTCCCAGTTTGCCCGGATGGATAGTTCTTTTGGTTCATTCCACATCTTTTCCGGTTGCCTGTTCTCCGCAACATTTCCCGTGTCCCATTTTCCATTTTTATTGGTGTCATAGGTAATTCTAATCGTATATTTCCCTGCACGGTAATTGGCAAATTTAACGGTGGTGTCTCTGGTGACAACAAGTGTATTGACCACATCGTTACTTTCATTTAGCACATCTAAAATGTAACTTTTATTGCGTTCAGGCGGTACCATTTTTACGATTAATGTGCCATAATCATCGCGATTACCTAGTTGAAGAGTTTTGTTAAACTCTTTGTTTTTGGTGTTGAATATGGCGGTAAATGCGCCGGCTCCAAATTTAATATCATATGTCTTTTTAGCTTTCCAGGGATACCTGAAATAATAGGAGAGTAGGTCGGAACTGTCTTTAACCAAAGTAAATCCAGTTCGTATTACTGAGTCTTCCATCAAACTGATCTTGGAGATATCAGTGCTTTCAATAGGAAAATTGAAAGTGAGTTTCAATGGTCTATTTGGATCTAGTATGCGATTTTC
Organism: Pedobacter sp.; assembly: GCA_031179845.1. Lineage (GTDB taxonomy): Bacteria > Bacteroidota > Bacteroidia > Sphingobacteriales > Sphingobacteriaceae > Pedobacter. Next base: position 6,366 of record JAPSHM010000020.1, on the reverse strand, counting down.
CAGATTGTCTGATGCAGTAAGCACCCTCGTATAGGTTTCCTTTTTGCCTCGGGTAAAGTTGACCGTATCCAGCGCTTTTCCAGCATCCTTGATGGCAATTTTTGTGGAATCAAAACTGAGATCCTTCAGCCAAAGACGCAGGGAATCATTATTCTTGCTAAACTTTAACAGTTTCTGGGCATCTATTGATGCTGGTTCAAGGATGCTAATCTCCGGCTTGATCAATTTTTGATTAAATGACATGGTAATACTACCGTCGGGATTCAGCCGTTTATTCAAAACCCTGAAGATTGTTGCATCTTCCATGAAAAGACTGAGGTTTACATTATTTAATACCGAATCAAGGACAACAGAATCTTTTAAAAATGCAATTTGATCTATGGCCTGTTGATAGATTTTATCAGCGGCTTTTTCTTTCATCGCATAAATCCTATACGTATCTTTCTTTAGATTGTTAAGTGCATAGTTACCGCTGCTGTCTGTTGTCGTGTAAATGGATGGTTTACCTTTTCCAAGTAGCGTATCCCGTTTCAATGGGAAAATAAACACGAGTGCATTCAGTTCCGGTAGACCTGTAATTCCGTCCACCACTTTTCCGTTGATGCTTAACGAATCGAGTACGGGACCCGTTGAAAAAACGTAGGTATAGTTTTTAATCGCATTGGCTTCGTTCACATCTGCTATGGCATTGCCAAAGTTTAGGGTGTAAGTAGTATTTAGTTCAAGTGTATCCTGAATGTTTACTTCTAGTCTTTTTCCTTTCGGTTTCAAAATCGGAGGTAATTCCATTTCAGGTGAAACAGAAAACTCTTTGAATTCATTTTGTAACTTGAAATATTCATCGAATTCAAATACGATTTTCTTCGCTACAAAATTTACGCTTAAGTTTTTTGGGGAAATCTTCAAAACCTTGGGAGGTGTCGTGTCTTTTGGTCCTCCCTGGGGCTGTTGGATACTTGCGCAGGCATATAACAGGACGCTGACTGAAATCAGTGTTATAATTTTTGTTAGTTTCCCTACAATTCGTTTTTTGGCCATTTAGATGCGTTGTATTTAATTAACATTAATTTTTAACCAATATCATTCCGAAGTTCTAAAAGTGTCTTATATCTCATCTAATGAGGTCACTTCTTTTATAGCTTATTTTTATATTAATCCGTTATTAATCAGTGACTTAACGGTTATCTACTGATATGGACCATTAAAACTGAGATATCGGAAGGCGATACACCCGAAATTCTGGATGCCTGACCCAATGTTCTCGGCTTGATCTTCAATAGTTTCTCTCTTGCTTCTTTTGATAAAGATACCAATTGTGAATAATCAAAATCTGGATTGATATCTTTGTCTTCCATCTTTTGCATCTTGTTCACAATTTCCAGTTCTTTTTCAAAGTAGCTTTCATATTTGATTTTTATTTCTGCTTGCTCAATGGTCTCCTGATCAAACTCGTTCAAAAGGTCATTGAAGACAGGGCTCACATTTCTTAGGTTCGCAATGCCAACTTGTGGTCTGCTCAGTAAATTGAAGATTTTTACATTTTGGTTTAATACTGCTGTTCCCAGTTCTTCCAACATTGCATTGGCACTGCTCATCTCAATCCCTTGTTTTTTCGTAAATGCAACGATGGCATCGGCGTTAGCAATTTTTTTATTGACAATTTCTAAGCGTTCATCGCTGATCAAACCAAGTTGATGTCCAATAGGGGAGAGCCTGATGTCTGCATTATCCTGACGTAAAAGTAAACGATGTTCAGCTCTTGAGGTAAACATTCTGTAAGGTTCCTCAGTGCCTTTGGTAACCAGATCATCGATGAGAACTCCTATATACGACTCGGAACGCTTCATAATCAGTTCATGCTGGTCTGTAACCTTCTGGTGGGCGTTAATACCAGCGATAAACCCCTGACTTGCAGCCTCTTCATAGCCAGTAGTTCCATTAATTTGTCCTGCGAGGAACAAATTACTGATCAATTTGGTTTCCAGCGTAAGTGAAAGCTGCGTAGGTGGAAAATAATCGTATTCTATGGCGTATCCTGGTCGAAACATCCGTACATTTTCGAAGCCGGGGATCTGTGTTAGGGCTCTATATTGTACATCTTCCGGAAGAGAAGTTGAGAAGCCATTTACATAGATCTCGCAGGTATTCCAACCTTCTGGTTCAACAAAGATCTGATGTCTTTCCCGCTCCGCAAAGCGGTTGATTTTATCTTCAATGGAAGGACAGTAGCGCGGACCCAAGCCCTTGATCCGACCCGTAAACATCGGTGATTTTTCAAAACCTTCCTTCAAAGTTTCGTGAACTTCTGAGTTGGTATAGGTGATCCAACAGCAGCGTTGTTCTTTCGGGCGTTCAGCATTTGTGTAAGAAAAACGACCCGGATTTTCATCTCCCCATTGCTCTTCCATCATGCTATAATTTAGTGAACGACCGTCCACTCTGGGAGGGGTTCCTGTCTTCATTCTACCTGCTTCAAATCCCAGTTCGGTGAGCTGTTCTGTGATTCCGCTAGCGGCTTTTTCACCTGTTCGACCGCCTCCGAATTTCTTCTCGCCGATGTGTATCAAACCGTTTAAAAAGGTGCCATTGGTTAACACCACAGACTTTGCCTTGATCTCCACACCAAGGGATGTTTTAACACCCACGACCGTATCATTTTTAATGATTAGGCTACTCACCATGTCCTGCCAGAAGTCCACATTTGGCGTACGTTCTAAAGCAAGTCTCCATTCCTCAGCGAATCTTTTGCGGTCGTTCTGACTCCGCGGACTCCACATTGCTGGCCCTTTGGAAAGATTAAGCATTCTGAACTGTAGGGTTGTTTTATCACTAATTATTCCGGAATAACCCCCCATGGCGTCTATTTCCCGCACTATCTGGCCCTTTGCGACACCACCCATAGCAGGATTACAGCTCATTTGAGCGATGGTTTCCATGTTCATGGTAATCAGCAGAACAGAAGAGCCGAGGTTCGCAGCAGCGGCTGCTGCTTCGCAACCCGCGTGTCCGGCACCAACAACTATTACATCATATTCTTTAAACATCGTTTTTGTTTTTGTGGTTGTTCCACGTGGAACAAGGTTTAATTTGTGATTCAAAATTGAATCGGTTTCACGTGGAACAACCTTTTATTTCTAAAGATAATTCAATTTGTTTAACGTCGATCCTGTAAATTTTGCTTCGGCAAAATGTGACAGGTCTGAGCAGGCCTGCTACTCTTTTTCCGACAGTTCTAGCCAACGTTCCGTGACCATCTCTAGCTCCAGATTTAATCTTTTAATGTCATCCGTTATGCGTTGCAATTCGACATAATTGGCGCTATCAATTTCCACAAGTGAAGAAGTTAAACTCGCAATTTTTTCTTCTAATTCTGCAATCTTCAATTCCGCTTCTTCCAACTCCCGTTGTTCTTTGTAACTTAACTTTTTGGACGAAACAGTAGGGGTAGGGCTCGCTGAATTTTGTTGTTGTTTTGGTGCAATCTTTTCTTTTGGATTCTCTAAACTAATTCTGTATTCAGAGTAATTTCCATTATAAATTGCAACCTGTCCGTTGCCTTCCATAATAAACAATTGTTCACTCATCTTGTCCAATAAATATCTATCGTGAGAAACAAGGATCAATACACCAGGGAAATTTTCAAGGAACTCTTCGAGCACATTTAATGTGTCAATATCCAAATCATTTGTCGGCTCGTCCAGGATTAAAAAGTTTGGATTTTGCATCAACACCTTCATCAAGTGTAAACGCTTCTTTTCTCCACCACTTAATTTTTCCACCATTCCATGTTGCTTCTTTGGTGGAAACAGAAATAGTGTCAAAAGCTGTGAGGCGGAAATCGTCTGGCCATCTGCCATCTTGATATATTCTGCATCCGACTTTACAATGTCGATCACCCGTTCTTTTTCATTGAAAGCTAACCCGCCCTGTTTATAATATCCGTAAACAGTCGTCTCTCCCGTGCTAACTTTTCCCTTTTCTGGAGTAAGAAAGCCTGTAATGATATTCAGTAAAGTTGATTTTCCTGTTCCGTTTTTACCTGCCAGACCAATGCGATCTGCGCGTTTAAACGTATAACTGAAATCATTGATGATGTTTTTTCCGTCAAAAGATTGTCCAATGTGATCCAGTTCGAGAATTTTATTTCCTTGCCTGGACATTTTAACATTTAGTGTAACCTTTTGATTGTCAGATCTTTGTTTTGTTTTTGCATCCAGATCATAAAATGCGTCAATACGAGATTGGGACTTGGTCGTCCGCGCCGCAGGCATCCTCCGCATCCATTCCAATTCCTTTTTCAACAGGTTCTTGTTCTTTTGAAAGGTGCTTTCATCTGCAGATTCACGTTCCGACTTCTTTTCCAAAAAGTAAGCGTAGTTTCCGTTGTAGTTGTAGATCTTACCCCTGTCGAGTTCTACGATCGTGTTACAGACATTATCCAGGAAGTAACGATCATGCGTCACCAACAGCAAAGTTTTGTTGCCTGAAGTCAGTAATTTCTCTAACCACTCGATCGTATCAATGTCCAAATGGTTGGTCGGCTCATCCAGTACATAGATTTCCGGATCTTCGATCAGCAATTTCGCCAATGCAAGGCGTTTTTTCTGTCCGCCCGACAAAGTCGATATTTGTTGCTGCAGGTGAGTGATTCCCATCCTGCTCAGAATTGTCTTTATTTCATGTTCATACTCCCAGGCATTGTGTTCGCTCAGCTCTTCATATAAACGATTCAACTTCTTCTCATCCGGGTTAGGGTCCTCGATCAGCTCCTCGTATTCTTTGATGAGTTGCTGCTGTTTATTCTCAAGGGAGAAGATAAAGTCGCTGATGGAATACCCATCTGTGAAGCTCGGTTCCTGATCAAGGAATCCGATCTTAACGGATTTGTTCTTCACGATTTTCCCCTCTAAAGGAGAAAACCGTTCGGCAAGAAGTTTCAACAGGGTGCTTTTTCCTGCCCCGTTAATTCCTACCAACGCTACGCGCTGCCCGGTCTGAATACCCAGGGTCAAATTTTTAAATAGCCATTCGTCGTGATAAGCATGGCCTAAGTTTTCGGCTGCAATAAGTGTGCTCAAAGTCTGTGTTTAACGATATTATTTATAAGAAATTACTACAAAAGTAAGCAATAAATCCTTCGGTATCGTTTACAGGATCTGGAATTTGACAAGCAGGTGTAAAACTCAGATAGAGAGGGTGTTTAAGGAAGAAGTGCCAAGTAGTGGTCTTCCATGGCTGTCATCTTGGATTTTGCCGCTTTAGTTTTATCCTTATAGCCGAGTAAATGAAGGGTGCCGTGGATCATCACCCGGCTCAGCTCAAGGGCAGCTGGCACCTTCATGTCCTTTGCGTTTTCCTGAACCCGCTCTATGCTGATAAAAATGTCTCCTACAATCGTTTTAAGCTCCTCTGAGTTATCGAAAGTGATCACGTCAGTATAGGTGTCATGATTCAAAAAATCCTGGTTCATACGCAGTAAATACGCGTCGGAGCAAAGTATGAAGTTCAGTTCCTCTAAAGCATAACCCTCAGCGGCAATCGCAGCGGCAATCCAGACCTTAAGTTTCCTTTTGTTCCGGAGATTATAATTGGTTTCTTCAGTAAAAAAATTGACGGTTGCTTTGCTCATCAGCTCGTAGATTATTGCCCCGAATTTAGCAATTTAAAATATTCTGCAATCTTATTTCTGTAATAATAATTCATCGTAGGCGGCATTTTCTGCAACCATTCCGTTTCTTTTTTCTCTGTAGATTTAAATTTCTCCAGCATCTTTTGATAGGAAGGGGGAAGGTCGGTTCCAGCTTTCGATTCTCTTTTCGCATCTTGATCTTGTTCCCGCTGTGCATTTTCTGCCGCCAACAGTTTAGTCAGCAGTTCCTTTTGCCGCTTTATGGTTTCTAACTCCAGCCTCTTGTTAACCAGTTCTGATTCGGTGGCCTTCATGTCTTCGATCAGCTGGTTCAGGTTGCCCAGACCGCCTTTCCCATCCTTGTTTTCCTCACGGTTTATTTTTTGTAATGCTTCACGTAGCATTTGCTGTTGCTGTGCCATTTTTGCGAACTCTTCAGACATTTTACCTTTGGGTACTTTACCCTTGTTTCCGGATTTCTCCAATTGGTCGCGTGCTTCCTGCATTTGGTTATTGAGTTGCTCCTGCAGCTGTTGCAGTTGTTTCATACCCTGTTTTTTGCTTCCTTTTCCACCGCCTTTGTTTTTATTTTTCATCTCCTGAAGTTGGTCAAGGGCTTCATTTAACATCAGCGAAAGATTATTTATGGAGGTCATTGTGTACTGCTGGTTCTTGTTGGCTGCAGCAGTATTCCTTTCCCCGAGGTGTTCCAGGCTTTTATCGATATTGAAATTGAT
>JAPSHM010000214.1 GCA_031179845.1 Pedobacter sp. | reverse complement strand
TATCTGTTGGGTACAATCTACCAACGAGTCTGATCAAGAAAATCCGGCTGTCGGCCTTAAGCGTCTACTTCACAGGTCAAAATCTTTGGGTATGGTCGCCCATGTTTAAACACACCCGTAACATGGATCCGGAAAATATCGAACAGGCAGATCCGGAGTTGAACAAAAATGCAGGGCAGGGCATGGCCTATCCGATGCTCAAAACCTACACGCTTGGAATTAATGTGACCTTATAAAAACTGATCTTAATTTATATGAACCCCATATTCAATTTATTCAAAAATAAAGTGATTGCGATAAGACTTCTTTTCATTGTCGCCATCCTTTTCAACACCAGTTGTAAAAAGTCTTTCGATCTTTATCCACCCGACAAGATCTCACCGACCAATGCCTTCAAAACAGAGAAGGACCTGCAGTTGTATGCGAACTCATTCTACAATGCACTGCCTAATGGAAACGACATTGTGCGTGGCGATGGAACCAGTGATTTTCTGGCGGGATCCACGGTACCAGCTTATATCGCTGGAAACTACAATGCAGTACAGGCAAGTGCGGCCACCTGGAACTTCAGTACACTTAGAAACATCAACTATTTCCTGGAAAATTTCAAACAGGCAGACATTCCCGATGACGCAAAGAATCATTTTGAAGGACTGGCCAGGTTTTTCAGGGCTTGGTTCTATTTTGAGAAAGTGAAACAATTTGGAGATGTTCCATGGTATGATCGGACAATGGAAGTTTCGGACCCGGATATTTATAAGCCGAAAGATGATCGGGACTTTGTGATGAAAAAAGTTTTGGAAGACTTAAACTTTGCCACTTTAAATATCAGAACGGCTAAAGATCCGTCTGCCTCACAGATCAACAGATGGACTGCCCTGGCATTCAAATCAAGAGTTTGCCTGTATGAAGGAACATTTAGGAAATACCATACAAAATATGGATTCACTGATGCCTCATTCTGGCTAACAGAAAGTGCAGATGCTGCATCGAAAGTAATAACAGGCAAGCAATACCAGCTTAACAAAGAAGCCAACCTATCGTTAAGCTATAGAAATTTGTTTATCAATGAGCAGCCAAAAACCAATGAAATCATGCTGGCCGCTGTAAATAGCCTGAGCCTTCGGGTTTTAAACGATGCAAACTGGTATTTTACAAGTGCTACATATGGTCGCCGGTTAAGTTTTACAAAATCTTTTATCAATACTTATTTGAATATTGATGGTAGTCGTTTCACTGATCAGACCGGTTTCAATGCGTTGCCATTTTGGACAGAGGTTAAAGGACGCGATCTGAGGTTACAGCAAAGCATTCGCATGGGCGATTATAAGCGCGAAGGTGCTGCTGCAGCACCAGATTTTACCTATACCTATACCGGCTATATGCCAATCAAGTTTACGGTAGATGCGAAAACCACGGATGGCAAGGCGGAAAACAGCAACTCACTGCCCATCCTCCGGTATGCCGAGGTGCTGCTCAATTACGCAGAAGCGAAATCAGAACTTGGAACATTTACAGCTGGCGATTGGGATCTAACCATAAAGCTGTTAAGGGAAAGGGCAGGGATTACCAATGTCTCGATGCCGGTGGTTGCAGACAACTACCTCAAAACGAATTACTTTCCAGGTATTTCTGATGCAAACCTTCTGGAGATCCGGAGAGAGCGGGCAATTGAATTGTCGATGGAAGGTTTTAGATATGATGACCTCATCAGGTGGAAAACTGCTGAGCTGTTATTGAAGCCATATGACGGACTATATGTTCCGGCATTGAATACACCGTATGACCTAAACGAAGATGGCGTAAATGATGTTGCATTTGTAAAGACTGTCCCGGCCAACCCGATAAAAGGCGTAGTATACTTTGTCGTTAACGGAACACAACATTTTCTTACCAATGATTCATTCGGGGTTATGGTTGTTCAAAACAATTTGAAAAGGGTGTTTGAGGATTACATGTATCTTCAGCCGATACCATATGATCAGATCGTACTCAATCCAAAGTTAGTACAAAATCCAAATTGGGAAAATAAATAGATTAACTTGATTTAAATGCGATGCCTGGTATGAACAATACCGGGCATTTCGTTTTTACTGACCTGGCATTTCGATGATAAGGAGTGGAAGGGAAGACCTTAGGGCAAAAAGAAACGGGGATAGGTCCTAAGACTTACCCCCGTTAAAATTAACGCTCTCACCACAAATGTACAAATTCATTTTTAACCACCAAACAATTTTTCATTTTTTTTTAAATTATATAGTTTTTCAGGTTAAAGGATTGTGAAAAGTAGGTATTGTTACGGTCGACTACTTCATATCTCGCTCTATTTTTCTGGCTGTGCTTCTTCCTGGCAGGTAAATTTGAAAACCTACGCCCAAGTTAAGATTATGGGCATAAGGGCTGGAGCCGAATCCAACAACCCCATTATACTTCAGCAAAGCTTCTAGACCGATCGTCGAAGTGATGAAATAGGTGAAGCCGGGACCAAAACTGAATCCCAATCCGTTGGTGCTACCGCCACCCGACGGATTGTATCCCTGGATTCCTAAAGTAGCCTCGCCAAAAAACCTGGAATTATTGACGACTTCATTTGCCCCTGTAACACCGTAATACCGGCTTAGCAGACTAACCCCGTACCTAAAATCTGTTCCAGCGTCCTTTTGTGTCGCTAAACCAAGGTCAAGTTCAGCACCAAATGCCAGCCCATCCTGAACAAACCACGCTGCTTTCGGATTTATATCGAGCCTGAATTCATTGGGCTCGTCTAAACCGAACCTAATATTAGACAAATCCGCACCTATCATCACATTTCCCTTTTGTATCTGGGCCTTGATTAACACTGAGAAACTTGCTGATAAAATAATTGTAAAAATTAGCTTTTTCATAAATTGACTTTTAAGTTTTTTGAATAATAAAAAATGATAGTGATTTATATTGATGGCTTAAACAATTTTATGAGCTTTTTTGTTTATAAGAATTAATTTAGGATATTTACTTATTATTTTATCTTGTTTATCAATAGATTACGGAATTTAATAGATAAGCGTATTTAAAGAAACATATTGGCAAATAAATTATTATAACCTGTGAAATGCGACCACTACCGAATGATACCACTATTAACAAGGAAAGTTTATAGTTGGCATGGAAACCTTAGATAATCGTCCTAACTACTTTATAGAAAAGGTCTGGAATATGCTTGGAATAAATCGTACTGAAGAGGTAAAATGGGGTATTATAGGCTGTGGAGACGTAACAGAAGTCAAAAGCGGACCGGCCTTCAATAAGGTATTAAATTCGTCACTTGTTGCAGTAATGCGCCGTAACGGCAGGAAGGCGAAAGATTACGCCATTCGTCATGGAGTTCCAAAATGGTACGACAATGTGAATCAACTCATCGATGATCCTGAAGTGAATGCAATTTACATTGCAACTCCACCATTACAACACGAGGACTACGCCATTCGGGCCATGGCTGCGGGAAAGCCGGTATACGTTGAAAAACCAATGACCTTAAATGCGGCTTCCGCAGTAAGAATGAGAGATGCGGCCGAAAAATACGACGTCAAACTTACCGTAGCGCATTACCGTCGGGCACAACCCATGTTTTTAAAAGTAAAATCGTTATTAGAAAGCAAAGCGATAGGAAAAGTAAAAGTGGTTCAGCTTCAAATGCTGCAACCTCAATTCGACCCTATAATTGCCAGTACGGAAACCAATTGGCGTGTAAATCCTGCCATTTCAGGTGGAGGCCTTTTCCATGATCTCGCGCCACACCAGCTGGATTTGATGATCCACTTTTTTGGTGAAGTAGAAAAATCTTCCGGGATGTCCTTAAACCAGGGAAGTGCCCATGGAGCCGATGATATGGTAACCGGACACATCTTATTTAAAAATGGGATTGTTTTTAACGGAATTTGGTGCTTTTCTGTAGGCGCTCCTAATGATGTTTGCGAAATCATAGGCACGGGAGGAAAAATCAGCTTCCCGATGTTTGGCCATAAGGTAACGCTGACAAAAGGCGATGTTGAAGAGGAGTTTATATTTGACCCTTTAGCCCACGTGCAGCAGCCTATGATCGAAGAAGTAGTCAAATATTTCCTGGGACAAGCTGGTAATCCCTGCTCCGCAGAACAAGCACTTCAATCCATGTACCTAATGGACAGCTTTACACAATAAAGAATGCAGCGGAATTAATGTCCGCCGGTTTGATCGTCTTTCTTTCTGAAAGTTAAATACAAAGCGGTCACCATGATGATCACTGAAAGGGTAACTAGGCTGATTAACGTTTCCATACTCATTTGTTGTTTAAGGGTAATTTATAGCACAAATATAGCGTTACCAATGCATAAAAAGCAATTAATCTTCTATCAAAGTCGACCACAATAAATTTTTAAACAACACTGACATCATGTCTGATTACGAATTGTGAATTTGTTAATAAAAAGTATACAAAACAAAACTAGAAATTCGTTAAATTGTTATCATATAAAATAGCTTCAAAAATACGATAAAAAAGTCCTGTGAGTGGGTGATCCGCGTAGGGCAGGCACAGCATAGAAGGAAAATAAGCAGATGATCTGTTTAAAGCAACGGGAACTGTTTATTTTCCTAAATTTTTTCCTTGATGTTATTATTTCAAAAGTTTGTTTGAACCGACCGCCACTGGCGCATCCCCTGCTTTCTTATGGCCGAACACAACAAATCGGTGGTTATCCTGTTGTTATATTATATCAATTGAAATAATGTATGACAGAAAGACACACTTATCAAACTGGAATTATTGGAAATTGCGCATATCTTGCTCATGTAAATAAAAACACAAACATCGATTGGCTTTGTTGGCCGCGGTTCGATAGCAGTTTTGTATTTGGCGGATTGTTAGATAAAGATAAAGGCGGAGAATTTTCTATACTTCCCGCAGGTGATTATATCTCCAGACAGTACTACCTTGAAAATACCAATGTACTCTGCACGGAAATAAGTAACCCCGAAGGAAAATATCGGATCATTGATTTTGCTCCGCGCTTCTTTCAGTTTGAAAGATATTATAAACCCTTGATGTTGATCAGAAAAATTGAGCCTTTAGATGGAAATCCGAGAATCAAGGTAACCTGTAAGCCAGTATGTGATTACGGCAATAAAAAACAAAAAGGAAGCAGAGGCAGCAATCATATCCATTTTACGGGCGATGATGAGCACATGCAACTCAGCACCAATATCTCCTTAAGTCATATTGAAGACGCTAATTATTTTGCATTGAATGAACCCAAATACCTCATCTTAACGTATGGGCACGACCTTAATGCGGCCATCGAAAGCACTGCCGAAAGATTTTTAAGGGAAACCGTTAAATACTGGCGGACATGGATTAAGCACTCCACCATTGCAGGATTTCATCAATCATTAGTCATCCGGTCGGCCCTTACCCTAAAAATCCATCAGTATGAAGATACAGGGGCAATTATTGCCGCTAGTACTACCAGCCTACCAGAATCCAATGGAAGTGGCAGAAACTGGGATTACCGCTATTGTTGGATGAGGGATACTTACTATGTGATTACGGCATTGAACCACATTGGCCACTTCGAGGAGATGGAGCGGTATTTCAGTTACATTACAGACATTTCATTCAGAGATGAGGAACGTTATCAACCTTTATTAGGCATTGCAGGGGAAAGGGTGCTAACAGAGCGTAAACTAAAACATCTGAAAGGCTACCTGGGAAATACCCCGATCCGAATTGGAAACCAGGCATTTGAACACGTACAGAATGATATATATGGCCAGGTATTGGTCTCCATGTTGCCTTTATATACGGATAGTCGTTTTATCTATTCTGAGCGGAAAGATTCAGAAAGATGGTTAGATTACCTCTTAAAAAAGATAGAGCGTACCATCGATGAAAAGGATGCCGGGATATGGGAGTTTCGAAATATTGCAAACACCCATTGCTATACCAATCTTTTCCAGTGGGCAGGTGCAAAAGCCGCCCTCAAGATGGCAAAGACAATAGGCAATCAATTGTATGCAGAACGCGCCCAATTACTGATCGATAAGGCTGCCCAACACATAGAAGACTGCTACGATCCGGAACGCAAAGTGTATAACCATGCAGTCGGTAGTTCACATCTCGATGCCAGTACCCTGCAATTGATATTGATGAACTACCTCGATCCTCACTCACAAAGGGCGAAAGACCATCTATCAGCGCTGGAAAAGGAACTGAAAGGTAAAGACGGACTTTTTTACCGGTACTTGCACACTGATGATTTCGGTAAACCCAAGACTACGTTTTTGATTTGTGCTTTTTGGTATGTGGAGGCACTGGCTTGCGTAGGCCGATTGGATGACGCCATTGAAGAATTCGAACAGCTGATCAAATATGCTAATCACTTAATGCTCTTCAGCGAAGATGTAGATGAGAATGACGGCAGTCAATGGGGTAATTTTCCCCAGGCGTATAGTCACGTTGGATTGATGAATGCCGCTCATCGGATCGCTATTAAATTAGACAAACCCGTATTTCTTTAATGTGATTTCATAGAACGAAAGACCTGTATTGCGCTAATACAGGTCTTTTAATAATTCCCTTACCTCATGATAATCCTTTAGGTAATACCTGGCAGCTGAAACGTTGCTACCTACCTTAATGGTATAAGCTTGCGGAGACAATGCTTTAAAGATATCCTCATCAGTATCGTCATCACCCAGCCGGACAAGATCGCGGTGGCCGTGGGGGCGGGCGACCTGTCGTGGCCGGCTCCCGGCGAGTCGCTGCTGGACGTGCTGCCGCGCGGTCAGACGGTAGCGGCGGCCGGC
>JAPSHM010000213.1 GCA_031179845.1 Pedobacter sp. | reverse complement strand
AAAGTAGAGATCTGGTTGTCTACGCATAGCGCCGGAAACATCATTACCGAGCGAGACAGGAACCTGGCCAGGGAAATAGATAAACTTTTAGAAATCGAATAAAGCTTACGGGCTTTATCCGAAAAAAGATGCGTTCTAGGGCAATTTAACGCCGTGATATTTAGAAACATCTACGATTGGAATTGTTGAACCGTATTTAGCGTTTATCGCCTCAATAAACCCATTCGCAGTGATTGCATACCCCAATTGACTGAGGTGTATCCCATCCAAAGAAAACAAATTCCCCTGGATGAACGCAGCGCTAATCGGAATCCCATTAGCTGATTTACCGGAGGCATATTCATTCAGCAGGGAATAAGCATCCATGATGGCCAGATTATTTGCCTCGGCGATGATTTTGATGGTGGTATTATAAGATTGAATATAATCATTAACTGTTGTCACCTCATTTTTATCGAGTACGAATCTGCTTTCTACTGGGTTTGCTGGATGTAAACCGTAGGGAATTCCATTTGGAGCGCTTCCGATTAGGTTTGCAGCGCTTAAGGGCAGGGTAAACAGATCTTCAGCTGTTGCTGATCGTACCGGACCTGAACCTGGTTGTATATAAATCTCTTTTATTAAAGCACCTGCTTGTGTTGCATTGACTGCAGTGAGCAAGGATTTCAAAGTCACCGTTCTAAAATATGCCGTATTAGTTACATCAGGGATGGTCGCCACTACGCCTTTGGCACCTGTTGAGACCAGCTTCGTGACAACGGCCTGATAGGCACTAGAAAATGTCGCTTTTGGAGTAGGCGCATCAGCTGCTGCACCTGCACTGGCATATCCAAGAATATCATTATTTCCCAGCCAAAGGCTAAAGAAAGTCCAGGGTTTAGCAGTAGCAAAGTCAAGGTAGGTCCTGGTATTCACGGTAACATCAGTAAGCAAGCGCTCGAAATAGCTGTTTAATCGCCCATACCCCACAACGTTTGCATGAATCAGCTTAATACCAGGTACACCAAAATTTTCGATATCGCCGGCAAACCTGGTGTATAGGTTGCTGCCATCGACTTGTCCGCGGATTGCAAGGTTTGATGTTTCCGGAACGATAGTAGGTACGCCATCGGTTAAGCCTGTTAATTTGAGATAACCTGAACCATTGGATTGTGCGGCAGGAAAGAATGGCGTGGCGAAGCTTCCGCCGCCAACCATCTTGATTTGGGCAGCAATCATTTCAGGATACGAATTTTTCTGTCCGTCCAAATAGAGTCCCCCATCAGCATATCCAGCAGTAAGCGAATTTCCTATAGCAATATAGCGGTTGAAATCAGCACTTCCCTTTTTTGGGCCAGTTACATCAATGTTCGGTTTGCAGGACACCACTCCAAGAATGGCCAGGGCAAGAATACTTTTATGAATTGAGATAAAGTTCATGATTTGAAGGCTAATAATTAGAATTTATAAGATAACGCGACACCGGGGATATAGGCAACAGTTTTGAAGGTTCCGTTAAGTCCGGTTTCAATGTTTTGTTCTGTTCTTGATTTTATGTTTTCGTATAAGAATGAGAAGTCAATACTAAAGCGCTCTGAGGGGTTTAGTCCTACCCCAGCACTTAGCAACAACCTGTCGGCATCGGGCACTTCTGGGGTCACATATCCTTCTTTAACTGGAGACAATGCATAGCCCAGTCCCGCCCGAAGTGTTAAAAAAGATGACGTAATGTTTTGTACGCCAAGTCGGAATGTTGCTGCATCATGATAATTGCGCGCAGAGGGAGTAGACGTACCATTGTCATAATGAAAGGTAAGATCTTTATAGGTATGCCACCAGACCCAGTTCACATCGAAGGCAATGGTTGTCTTCTCTGAGGGATAAAATCCGAATCCTATAGTACTTGTTGCAGGCAGGGGCAATGTGGCACTAAACTTTTTTGGTAACGATGGGGCAACTGAAGCGGCAACATTGAAGAAGTTGGCATCTCCATCTTCTAACCTGGCGGTAACCTGCGACCGGTGTGTAACACCTACTGATACACCGGAAACGGTCTTGATAAAGATACCTGCATTCCATCCGAAATCTTTAGCGTTGCCTTTTAGCTGTGCAGTCGTCTGAATACCGTTGTTAGTGTAGGGCAGCGCCCTTTTAAGGTCCACTTTACCCAGGGCATAGACCAGTCCAGCACCAAGGCCAATGTTATCTGTTAGTTTCAAACTTAAAGTGGGTTGAATATAGATGGCATGCAGATCGAGGGCTGTTACGGAGTACTTTCCTGTCCAATCTTCATCCCAATGCATAGCACCTCCAAACGGCGTATAAACTCCTATTCCAAACCTCAGTCGTTTATTCGGAGCACCGAAAACCGCATAAACTGCAACAGGAGTTGGAACATTGTTTTTATTGTACTGGGTAAGCTGTGACCCTTTTTCCCGGAAGGCGGTTTTAAGCAAAATACCATGTGCACCTGCCTGTACACCATTCTGTCTTAAAAAGGAAACTGCCCCCGGATTGAAAAAGACAGCGGCTTCATCGAGTGCAAGTCCTGTGCCTGCGCCAGCCATAGCCGTTTGCTTTTGTCCCTGGAGATTGACCTGGAACGACTGAGAAAATCCCAATGCCGGGATGATCAATAAAATACATAGTAATTTAATTTTCATAGGTAGTAGCGTTTTAAGATGACGTTATTCTCTATAAATCGGAAGGAACCGAATTCATAGCATTCATAATTGGTGTTGTGTTAAACTAATATATAACTATGCATGCATAATAAAAAATCTATTTTTCATTTTAAAGTCAAAACCTCAGCATTGTTACGCTACACAAGAATAACATTTATACATTTGCTAACACTGTTATTTTTTGAAACATAGATAGCAGTCTCTATCAAAATTGATTTAATTGAAAGAATATGAGCTTAAAAGAAGCATTGAACTGGCGATATGCCACTAAAAAAATGTCTGGAGAGAAAGTATCTCAGGAAAAGGTTGACCAAATTTTAGCAGCCGCAAGTTTGGCCCCTACTTCGTCTGGATTGCAGCCTTTTAAAATATTTGTAGTGACCAACCCAGAGTTGAAAGAAAAAATAAAAACGATCGCATATGGTCAATCTCAGATTACTGATGCCTCCCATGTGTTGATCTTTGCAGCTTGGGACAATTATACAGAAGCGCGCATCAGATCAGTATTTGAATATACGAACAGTCAGAGAGGTGTACCGAATTCTGCAACTGAAGATTATGTGAGTCAACTGGTAGCAAACTATACCAATCGGCCTGCAGAAGTGAATTTTAACCATGCTGCTAAACAGGCGTATATTGCATTTGGACTAGCGCTTACTGAAGCCGCGATTCTAAAAGTTGATGCCACCCCTATGGAGGGATTTGACAAGGATCAACTTGATGCCTTACTGGGACTTGGCGCACTTGGATTGGGCAGTACCACAATTTTGCCGCTTGGTTATAGAGACGAAGCGGGCGACTGGCTGGTGAACCTTAAAAAGGTTCGTACTCCTTTAGCGGATTTTATCGTCGAACTGAACTAAGAACGGTAGGAACCTTACCGTTTTTCGTAGAGGCGGCATTTTCGTTAGGGCTAACGACGATGCCGCTTTTTTTCAACTGTCAAAATATGTTAAAGATGCAAGGTTGTTGACCTATTCATTTCATAAATGAATATATTAGCAATATTAATTGTATATAGCCATTTTGATGAAATTTATAAAATTTGCAATTGCCCTCCTAATATTGACATTCACAGTGCGGAACACTGCATTGGCCCAGCAGGATAGTATCGTATTAGATCATATCATAAAAAAGTCTAAAAAATTAACTGATGAGCGCCCGGTAGAAAAGGTATATCTGCATTTTGACAAACCATATTACAGTGTAGCAGATACCATGTGGTTCAAAGCCTACTTAACCATGGAGCAAAATCTTCCTTCGCTGTTGAGTAAGATCGTATATGTGGATGTCATCAATAGTAAGGATTCACTGGTGCAATCCTATAAACTACCTGTTGTGGCTGGTGTTGCAGCCGGAAACATTGCACTGACACCGGGCACCTATAAGCAGGAGAATTATCACGTTAAAGCTTATACCTTATGGATGCTGAATTTTGGTGAAGAGTACTTTTTCAGTAAGACCATTCCAATTGGGGAGGCCATTGATAAGCAGCTGAACACCCATTTCAGCTATAAGACCTCTGAAACCGATAAATCACAGGTTATTGATGCCGTGATTCAATTTAAGAACCGCGACAATGTGGTGCAGGCGAATAAAACCGTGAACTGGAAAGTCTTGTCGAATTACGATCTGGCAACAAAAGGCAAGGGCACTACGGATCAAAATGGTTTTTTGAGAATCAAAATAGATCCCCGAAAAAGTGAGAAGATTAAAAATGGAGAACTCATTACCGAATTGATTCTAAACGATGATAACATCATTACTTCTTCATTTAAACTTAAGCCAGCTACGCCTGCAGCACATGACCTCCAGTTTTTTCCTGAAGGAGGTGAGCTGATTGCAGGGATACCTTCCAGGATAGCGTTCAAAGCCGTAAACGAAAATGGCCTTGGTTTGGATCTGAAAGGATCGATTGTGGACAATACAGGCAATAAACTTATAGATTTCAGCTCCGCTCATCTGGGAATGGGCGCTTTTCATATGTCCGCCGAAGCTGGCAAGGTTTACAAAGCAAATGTTACATTTAAGGACGGAAGCACCAAAAGTTTCAATTTACCTAAAGTTGTTGCATCAGGGATAGTTGCCCAGGTAAACAATACAGATTCTCTCGCATTTAATGTGAAAATAATTGCGAATGACGCCTATTTTGAAGCGAACAAGAACAAAATCCATTTCATTGTTGCTACGAATGGTGCTGTCATTTATTATGCGGCGAAAACTAAATTGAATAGTCAGGTAACTCCGGCAAAGATCCCGAAGGACAAGTTTCCTCCAGGTATTGTTCAAATAACGCTATTTTCGGAAACAGGTGAACCCATTAGTGAGCGCCTTGCCTTCAATTATCAGCCCAATGGCCTAAAGCTATCTTTGAAAACAGATTTGGCCACTTACAAGCCAAGGCAGAAAGTTAAGCTAACTGTAGACGCGAAGAACAATGCTCAATTGGCTGAAGGAAACTTTTCGATAGCTGTTACAGATGAGCAAAAGGTGCCGGTTGACGAGAATAATGAAATTACTATTTTGAGTTCATTATTGTTAACATCAGACCTGAAAGGACATGTAGAGAAGCCTAACTATTATTTTAACAAAACGAATGCTAAAAAGCTGGCCGATCTGGATGTGCTTTTGCTCACACAAGGCTTTCGTCGTTATGCGTATAAGGAAATCCTGTCGGAGAAGTTACCTCCGGCCACTTTTTTACCGGAGCAAGGGATGGCACTCACCGGAACGTTGAGAGACAGGACAGGTATGCCCATCAGAAAAGGCAACTTGAGATTAACTATTCCAGGTACCAGGATCTCAGCAGAAACGGTGACCAGTCCATCGGGTGTTTTTGCCTTTCAAAACCTGAACTTCCCAGACTCTTCCGAAGTAGTGATCAATGCCAAATACAATCCAAACGGGAACAACCTAATGATCATACTGGATGGACAACCTTCCCCGCAATTGAGCAGGAAACAACATGCTGTAGACGAAGTTACCAATATTGACAGCACGATGTCTTCTTACCTGAACAATAGCAAAAGGCAGTATAGTTATTTGCGCACGCTTAAGGAAGTGAAAATTGAAGGTGCGAAGATAAAGAGACCAAGCCATGCAGATCATCCGGCATTGTCTGGTCTGAGTTCCATTTCAGGCACTTTGATTGAAGGGGAGCGTTTCAAGGATTGTAACATGCTCGCGCTTTGTTTACAAACTATGGCGACGGGTTTGATCTTCAACGAAAACAATTTTTATGTGAACAGAGATTACCAGCAAGGTAGCAGGGTGCCGGTACAGATCTTTTTAAACGGAATGCCGATTGATTATTTCGGACTTTCCAGCATACAGACTGCGGATGTAGAAAATGTTGAGGTGTTTACCAAAGATGAGTTGGGTACAGTCAACAGAATGTACAATACAAACGGTGTTTTGGTGATCAATACTAAAAAAATCCCAAAAGGTACAAAAATGAGTATGGAAGAATTTAAAAAGCTGATTCCAGACCCGGCCATGTTGAAGATAAAGCCGAAAGGATTTAGTATCCAGCGTGAATTTTATATGCCTAAATACGTCAATGCCGCAGCCACTTATAATTTTAATGACCTGCGTAGTACCATTTATTGGAATCCTAATGTGGTTACGGATGCGGCAGGCGGCTTATCGCTTGAATATTATAATGCAGATGGTAAAGGCACTTACAAAGCCGTTATTGAAGGTGTAGATAAGAACGGGAATGTAGGCCGGTATGTATACCGTTATACGGTGAAATAACAGCTTTGCTGAATTGAAAAATAGAAAAGGGGCATAAGCTCCTTTTCTATTTTTCAATTTTTGATGATTCTTCAAACTTACATCTGAAGCCCGCTTCAGTCATAACCCAGGACGAAAACTCACTGTCCCTTTCATGGTTACAGTTCCAATAATTATAGTCGTTAAGGAAGTTGTGAAAATCATTATCTATCTGTATTTCTGTTCCAACTGGAATATTCAAGATAAGCTCAACTTGTTGAGCCCTCCAGTTGGTCCCTTTAGGGATTTGCACTACCGGACTAAAATTTAATGCTGCGCCATTTTGCAGGAAGTCGTAGTGAATATTTTGCGCATTTTTCAACGCAGTTTCAAACGCTATTCCCCGGGATTTAAAAATTGTGTTCAAGGTTGTTTTTCCGTCAACACTCCTCTCAACCTTTAAGCTGA
>JAPSHM010000212.1 GCA_031179845.1 Pedobacter sp. | reverse complement strand
ACTAATCATCCCAAGATTAAAGAAGCATCAAAAAATGCAATAGATAAATATGGGACAGGTTGTGCCGGTTCCAGGTTCCTGAACGGAACGCTAGATATTCATATCGAACTTGAACGCAGATTAGCTGCTTACGTAGGTAAAGAGGCAGCTGTTCTATTCAGTACGGGATTCCAGGTAAACCTTGGCGTAATCTCCTGTTTACTGGACAGGAATGACTATTTAATTCTCGATGAATATGATCATGCTTCCATCATTGATGGTAGCCGTTTGTCTTTCTCCAGATCGATTAAATATGCCCATAATGACATGGACGACCTGCGCAAAAAACTAAGCAGGTTACCCGAAGATGCAGCAAAGCTGATTGTGGCGGACGGAATTTTCAGTATGGAAGGTGATCTGGTAAACCTACCAGAGATCGTAAAGATCGCCAACGAGTTTGGTGCGAACATTATGATGGATGATGCACATAGTTTAGGTGTTATTGGTCTCAACGGCTCAGGAACGGCTTCTCACTTTGGATTAACGGACGAAGTTGACCTGATCATGGGAACGTTTAGCAAGTCACTTGCCTCTTTGGGTGGTTTCATTGCAGGTACAGAGGAGACGATCGAATTTGTAAAGCATAGGGCACGTTCTCTAATGTTCAGTGCAAGTATGCCTCCTGCTGCAGTAGCCAGTGTCATCGCTGCGCTCGATATCATTGAATCTGAACCAGAACGTATCGATAAACTTTGGGCAAATACAAATTACGCTAAAAAATTACTTGTAGAGGCTGGCTTTGACATCGGTCATACCGACAGCCCTATCATCCCCGTATATATTAGGGACAATGATAAAACCTTCATGGTGACAAACATCCTGAGCAATAACGGAATCTTTGTAAATCCGGTGGTTTCCCCAGCAGTTCCTTCCGACTCTTCATTAATCAGATTCTCTTTGATGGCAACACATACTTTTGATCAGATCGAAGAAGCCGTTACAAAACTTTCTGCCGCCGCAAAGGAGGTACAAGTGAAATCTATCCAGGAAGTAATTTAAGAAATATATAGACAAAGGCTTGAGATCTCATCAAGCCTTTGTCTATTTATATACCCGACCATCCAAAACCACAAACCAATGAAAAACATTGTTGCCGTTAGTTCCAAAAAAGAACTAGCAACATTTATTGATTTTCCCCATGATCTGTATCAGGGAGATCCGAATTACGTGCCTGAGTTGTTTATTGCCCAAAAAGACCTGTTAACTACCCATCCTTTCCACAAACACTCTTCATTGCAGTGTTTTTTGCTTTATGAAGACGACCGTGTGATTGGTCGGATCGCTGCGATCCTGAATAACAGTTACAATACTTTGAACAAAGTAAACGATGGGTTTTTTGGTTTTTTTGATACGATAAATGATCAGGACGCCGTTAACCTTTTGTGCGACACGGCGGTGGAATGGCTTAAAGACCATGGGGTAAAGGGAAAAATAATGGGACCTGTTAACTTTTCGACCAACGAATCCTGCGGCCTGCTTGTGGAAGGTTTCAGTTTGCCGCCAGTTGTCATGATGCCCTACAATGCCAGCTATTATCCTGGCTTACTGGAAGGCTGGGGCTTGAGAAAGCAGGTAGACCTGATCGCCTGGCGCTTTGACGGGGAGAATTATGACGACCGTTCGGTAAAGCTGATGGACAGACTTGAAGATCGCTTGTTGCGAAACGATATTGTTATCCGCAAAATCAACATGAAAAACTTTAAGCAGGAAGCGGAGAGTTTACGGGAAGTGTATAATAAAGCATGGGATAAAAACATGGGTTTTGTGCCAATGAATGATGAGGAATTTGATTATCAGTCGAAAGACCTCAAACTGGTTCTGGATGCTGATTTTTGCCTTGTAGCTGAACAAAACGGAAAATTGGTCGGATTTGGAGCTGCAATTCCGGATATGAACCAGATCCAGATAAAAATTAAAAAAGGCAGGTTACTGCCTACCGGAATATTCAAATTGTTATTTGGAAAGAAAAAAATAAAAGGGATCAGGATCTTGTTGCTGGGCGTGGTAGACGGCTATCGTAAAATGGGTATTGAAGCTTGTATATATGGGAAGATCATCAAAGCCTACCGGGCAAAAGGTATGAATTATGCGGAAGCTTCCTGGACGTTGGAACACAATGATCTGGTGAACAATGCCATTATAGCGATCAAGGGCGACCCTTATAAAAAATACAGGATTTACGAGCGTGAAATCTAATTATATGGATAGGAAAAAGGTGTTGATTACTGGTGCCAGTGGATTTGTCGGTTTTCATTTAATTGAAGCAGCCATAGCTGCCGGCCTGGAGGTCTTCGCTGCTGTACGCCCGGACAGCGATATTTCACACCTTACGGCTATGTCAATTCAATATGTTCATCTCGATTACAGTTCGGTGGCGAGTTTGGAGCAGGAGCTGGAAGCCAAACAATACAACTACATCATTCATGCTGCCGGAACCACTAAAGCAAAAACGAAAGAACAGTATGACCTGGTCAATGCTGTTTATACGCGGAATCTTGCTGCAGCTGCGCTGGAAGCAGATTTCAAATTAGAAAAATTTATTTTCGTAAGCAGCCTGGCTGCGTTGGGTCCACTTGCCGGACTATCCGGAGAAATCCAGGACCATACTCCTCCCCAACCGGTAACGAATTATGGTGCCAGTAAGCTGCTGGCTGAATTATACCTTGCAAAACTTACTGCATTGCCGTTGCTGACCATTCGGCCAACGGCGGTATACGGGCCGAGGGAAAAGGACCTGTTTATCCTGTTCAGCAGCATCAATAAAGGTTTAGAGCCACATATAGGTAGTTTTAACCAGCAATTGAGCTTTGTATTTGTAAAGGACCTGGCGGCTGTGATCATCAGATCGTTAACCGCTCCGGTAAATCACAAAGCCTATAACATCACTGATGGAAGGTCCTACGATCGGTATGCATTGGCAAACTTCACAAAAAAAGCTCTAAATAAGAAAACGTTTAAGTTTCACCTTCCGGTGTCATTGGTGGCATTATTAGCTTCGTTCATGGACTTTATCTACAAGAAAAGTAAAAATACACCTACTTTAAACAAAGAGAAAATGGCGGAACTTACAGCCGTAAATTGGGCTTGTAACCTGGAAGGTGCAAAGACAGATCTAAATTACTTGCCAGATTATGACCTGGAAAAAGGGGTGTTGCAAACCGTTAAATGGTACAAGTTAAACAACTGGTTATGAGGATGCCGGTGGGTTCTCCATCTGCCTGATGATCTTGTTCACCTCAGTTTCTGTGGCGCGCAGTTTAGTCTGACAAAACTCAATGAGATCAGATGCTCTTTTCACTTTTTCAGCCAGAACATCCACTGATACTGATTCAGTTTCTATTTCCTGCGCGATTTCGCTAAGCTCTTTATACGCTTTTTCATAGGTTAAATTCGTCGTTTCCATTGAGGATAGTTTTAGAAGTTACTGTTGTTTTGATTTCTGCTTTGGCCAGTCTGACCGTTAATTCCGTTCCTGCTTCAATGGCATCGGTATTCCCTGTGATCTGGCCGTTGACTTCAATGATCGCAAAGCCTTTATTTAGAATATTCTGGGGGCTCATGAGTCTAACCACCGATTGAAAATGGCCGATGTATCCTCGCTTGTTAGAAAAATAGATCCTATGGTAAGTTTGTAGATTATTAATCACGTTACTGAGGTCTTTTTGTCTATTCGAGATGATGATCCTTGGATTGGTCAGGACCAGTCTGGACAAGTTCATGATATTCCGGTGTTGCTCATGTATTAGGTTCCTGGTGGTGCTGACCGTAACTTGATTCAGGTGTGTTAATCGATCTTTATGGTAGTTGATCAACTGATAGGTTTTAATCAAGATTGTATTTTGCAGGCTGAGTATTTGCTCTTCGAAGTTCCTGTTGTGGGCAACGATCAATTCTGCAACTTTCGTCGGCGTTTTTGTCGCCGTGTGTGCCATCAGATCCGCTATCGTTTCATTCTTTTGATGACCTATGCCGGTAATGACCGGAATAGGAAATTTAGCAATCGCCCTGCTCAACTCGTAATTATCGAAGATTAGAAAGTCGGTCTGTGCCCCACCACCTCTGATAATCACCAGTGCATCATATTCCCTGCCCGATTGGAAGACTTCTACGATCTTAGCTAAAAATTGTTTCGCGTTGGACTCTCCCTGCACGAGTGCAAAATAATCATCTACTAAGAACCGGTACTCAAAGGTATTTTGATCCAGTGTATGCCGAAAATCCTGGTATCCCGCAGAAGTGGCCGATGAGATCACCGCAATGCGTTGTATGACCTTATTTAACGCTAAACGATTGTTGCGGGTAATGTATTGAGTTCCGGCAAGCTGTATAAAGTCGGGATTCTCCCGGAGCAATCTTTCCAGTGTCGCCTTTCGTTGCTGTTCGAAAAGACCTAAAGTAAAGTTGGTGTCAATGTCGACCAAGTTAAGCTGAAGTCCGAATGCCGAATTATATTGCACGGAAACCTGCACCAGTACGTTGATGTCATTTGTAAACTTCTGACCGGTTGCCTGTTCAAAATTGGAGATATTGATCGCCGCGTTGCCCCAGGCCCTTGCCGCGATCCTGGTCAGAATTTTTGGGGAAGACTTGTCTTTTTCCACCAGGTCGAAATAATGGTAATTGCTTTGTGCTTTGAAAGTGTGACTGGTCACATCGGCAATCACCCAGAAAGTCCTATTCCCAAACACCCCTTCAATTGCCTGACGGATCTGCGAGGTCAGTTCCGATAGCCGGATGGCAGATGGGTTAGATTGATACGACTGAACTTCCATTTATTGCTACATTAAGGATATGTTTTGCACCACATTTTAGTGCAAAGTTATTCTTTTGATGGCCTACCGGAAAATCAAAACATACGGGGTAGGCATAATCTTTTACTTTTTCTGTAACCACCTCATATACAGTACGGCCAAATTCATCGCCAGGGTCGTCAGGTTTTAACCTGAATCCACCAATGATAAGCCCGGCCAAATTGGCGAGCTTACCACTGCGTTTCAGGTTCCAGAACATGCGGTCTACGTTATACACATATTCACCTGCATCTTCAACAAACAGGATCTTTCCATCGGTTTGAAGATCAGACGCTGTTCCGGCAAGGTTTTCTATGATGCTTAAATTGCCGCCAACGAGTTGCGCCTCTGCCCTGCCGATTCTATTGTGGCTTACCGGATTGGTGGTATATTTTACCGGCAATCCAGTTAGTACCTGTCGGATGGAAAGGATGGTTTCTATCTGTATTGGGTCGGCCAAAGTCCAGTCTGCCGGAAAGCTGTTGCACATCTTTGCATGGATAGAAGCCGTGTTCAGCTGCTTGTTGAGGTGACAATGGAGTACTGTTATATCGCTGAAGCCAATGATCCATTTGGGTTGTTCTTTGAATTTCCTGAAATCCAATTGATCGATGATCCGGATGGTGCCGTATCCGCCTCTGGCACACATGATGGCTTTGATCTCCGGGTCGTCCAGCATTTGCTGGAGATCAGCTGCTCTTTGCGCATCTGTACCGCCCATGCTGTAATCTCTTTTGCCAATGCTGCTGCCTGTCTTCGTTTTGAACCCCCAGCTTTCAATCACCTGTATGGCTGGCTGGAGTTGCGCGAAGGTGGTGTGACCAGCCGGACTGCAAATTCCAATAGAATCACCTGGCTTTAAGTACGGCGGGATCTTAACTTCCTTAGCAGGCAGGCGCTCCTCATCCAAAACTTTAAATCCTGTGGTGAATACTGTCCCTGCAGCGGCAAGACCGGAAAGGAAAATTCGTCGCTTCATATTTTTTTCTTTTTACTCAATCGTTTTCGTAAATTTTTAAGTGTAAATCATTTTTTTTGAAACGATTGTATTTTAAGAAAGGTATATTTAGCTAACCTTGTGCTATTTATACGAAGTTTTTGCCTTCGCACAATTAAATTTGACCAAATATAATGAAAAAATACCTGATCATGGGCTGCTGCTTTCTGAGCATACAGCTAAACGCGCAGACTAAAAAAGTCAGCTTTCTGAACGATAGCAATCAAAAAAAAGTAGATGTTATGATAGATGGAAAACCATTTACCAGCTTTATCTATCCGGATGATCTTGAAAAGCCAGTCCTATATCCGATACAAACGGCCACTGGGCTAACCGTAACGAGAGGCTTTCCACTTGCCAACCGGGGAAATGAACGCACTGATCATCCTCACCATGTTGGGCTGTGGTTTAACTATGAAAGTGTGAATGGACTCGACTTCTGGAACAATTCCTACAACATTCCTGCGGATAAGAAATCGAAGTACGGATGGATCAGGAATGTGAAGGTTGTTGATGTAAAGGAAGGTGCAACAAAGGGAACCTTGAAATACATTGCAAACTGGGAGAACCAGGATCGG
This sequence comes from Pedobacter sp., assembly GCA_031179845.1. Classification (GTDB taxonomy): domain Bacteria; phylum Bacteroidota; class Bacteroidia; order Sphingobacteriales; family Sphingobacteriaceae; genus Pedobacter. The sequence goes on along the minus strand of JAPSHM010000212.1, from coordinate 451 downwards.
ACCATTTTGCTAAAAGAAAGCACCACCTTTATTTTTAGTGGTTCGGATGATAACCGGACGATCGACCGCATTACGACCCTGACCGCGCAAAAGGATACTGTTTATTTCAAAGATGTAAAGGATGGTGTGTTGGGGATCAGGGTGACCAAAGAATTGGAACTGCCTTCGGATAAGGAGGAAACATATACAGATAACAATGGTGTCGTTACCAAGATTGCGCCAACTAAGAATGGTGCCAATGGTGATTATCTGACCAGCGAAGGCAAAAGAGGAAACGATGCCTGGGGAACACGGGGGAACTGGTGTGTCTTGTTTGGAATCAAGGAACAGCAGCAGGTGTCGATTGCGGTGATCGACCATCCAAAAAATCCGGGATATCCTACTTATTGGCATGCCAGGGATTACGGTCTGTTTGCAGCGAACCCTTTAGGCCATGCCGTATTTAGCAATG
>JAPSHM010000211.1 GCA_031179845.1 Pedobacter sp. | reverse complement strand
TGACATGGATTATTCATCACGTATCAATAGATTTTCTTATGCTAATCCAGGTTGGAGAAGTTACTACGATCCATACTTCGATGGCGGATGGTATGGTAACTACGGCATGTCTTTAGGTTTCGGCCTTGGCTTCGGTTTCAGTCCTTTCTACGGCTCACTTTGGAATAGTCCATATTCGAGATGGGGAAATTACTATTCTCCGTTCTGGGGTTATAACAATTACTTAGGTGGCGGCTATTATGGCGGTGGTTACTATGGTGGTGGCTACTACGGCGGCGGGTTCTATACCGGTCGTACTACTCCTGTAGACTATAATGCCAGACCTCGCAGAGGTGGTAGCGGTTATGGTCCCAGAGGTACTGAAGGTCTGTCACCAAGATCGTCACGAGGCCAAGGGAACGTTGTTTCAGGCCGCCCATCAAGGGGAATGGACAACGGCTCAGGTACAGTAAATAGTGGAATGACCAGGCCATCCAGAACAGGCAATACCAATCCTACAACACAAAGTCCCAGACCAGCGACAGGATCCAGACCGACCAGATCGGAAGCCAGGCCAACCAGAACGGAATCAAGACCAACTAGAACGGAATCAAGACCAGCCAGGGAATCCTATACTCCGCGCCCATCTTATACGCCATCGAGAAGTAGCGAAGGCAGGTCAAGTGGTGGTGGAAGTTACGGTGGTGGAGGATCAAGCAGGCCAGCCAGAGGCGGCAGATAATATAAGCGAAATACATAGATGAAGAAATCGATACAACTGCTAGTGGTAGCTATAGTAGCTACCACTGGCACAACATATGCGCAGTTTGGTCAGTATGCAAGTGATGCCATTAAATTTGGCAATACCAATTATGGTAGTTCTGCAAGATTTAAAGCGATGGGTAACGCACAGATTGGGGTAGGCGGCGACATGAGTTCTTTAGGAGGTAATCCGGCAGGACTCGGCCTTTTTACCAGGTCTGAATTCAACTTCACGCCTGAATTTAACAATTCAACTACTAAATCTAATTATTTAGGCAACAGAATTAATGACTCCGGTAGTAAGCTGAATGTTAACCAGGCAGGTATCGTTTGGTACAATCCAACTTTTCGTCCGTCAGGGCAAAACAACAATAAAGGTGTGCTGAGCACGGTATTTGGTATTGGTTATAATAGAAATAATGACTTCACTCAACAGTATACCTACGGTGGCAATAATACACAAAACACGATGCGGGACTTTTTCGCGGAAGAGGCAAACAGAAATGCAACCAGTAATGGTTTAAGAGAACGTTCCCTGGAGAATTTTGCCTTCAGTGACTATTTGATCAATTATAATACACCGACAAGTAATGGAAAATATGAATCTATCCCATTTAGCAATAATCAACAGACTCAAACCGGAACAGTATCTGGTTCTACGTCGGAAATAAACCTTTCTGGTGCAATAAATATTTCCAATCAATTATATATTGGAGCAGCGATTGGCATGGTCAACACCCGCTATACCCGCAATTCTGATTATACTGAAAGCGGATTGGTCAATACGTATAATAACGATCCGAAAAGAGGAGCTATTGGGTATGCAGGTAATGAAACGTACGACTTCACTTATGCTCAGAGTATAGAAACTCAAGCGTCCGGCGTCAATGGAAGATTGGGCGTAATCTTCAGACCTGTAAACAATTTTAGGATCGGGATGACGTATCAGACACCTACCTGGATGCATGTCGAAGATCAATTCGCTGAAAACCTTTATACTACTTTGTCAGGCGAAGCTTTACCTATTGGCGATGCGCTTACCAGTCAATATAGTTACCGATTAAGAACGCCTTCCAAAGGATCGCTAGGTGCTAGTTACGTAATTGGCGGACAAGCAATTATTTCCGCGGACGTAGATTTTATCGATTATTCCAGCACCCGTTTTTCTACTTCCGGCGGTGGACCTGATGATCAGGTAGTATTAGATAACAATGCAGACATCCAAAGATTTTATGATTCAGCATTAAACTATAGGATTGGTGGTGAATACAAAATCGACAACCTCAGCCTAAGAGCAGGTTACGGTTTGAATGGTAGTCCGGTTAAAAATGATGATGACAATATCTTTGATACTCAATATTATAGTGCTGGCTTTGGCTACCGGGTTAATGAATATTATATCGATGTGGCGTACCAACGCGTACAGTCTCAAGATCAATTGAGTTCTTATTATCTTAACGATGGAACGCAGCCAGTTGCGAGTTTGAAGAACGCGAACAACAACGTATTCCTGACATTTGGCGTCCGTTTCTAATTGATGTCTGAAATTAAGAAAGCCCTCATTAAGTTAGACACTTAATGGGGGCTTCTTTTTGGATAAAAGACTTAGTTAGAGAATTCCGTGTAAGGACGCTCCTTTAACACCAAGTCTTTCTATCTGCCTTTCAACAATTTCATCTTTAATTAATTCGGGAGCATGGTGCGGCTTTTTTCGTGCATCAATGATGACCGCTCCTGTACAACCCCAGTGTTTCCCACTAATAAAGCTTCCTACTCCATGTATGTCAGCTGCTGGATTGCTTCTGGTAAAAGTAACCCAGACCAGGTTGTTGATTGTCGCCGCTGTAAACTGCTGATCATCACATAACACGATTAGCGCCAAGCCTTCAATCTTTTGGTCTTTGAGGTACTGATTTAATAAAACTATCTCCTGCTCGGTATGTGCTGCGTCAATAAAGGGATTGGCCTTTAAAGCCAGAACTCCCGGTATTGCCATCTTAAAATGATTAAACGGCTCGGGCAGCGTAAATTCTTTGGGAAGTTCAGTTATCAGCTGTCGTTTTTCTTTACCCGCTGCTGCGAAAACCACTTTGGAACCCATGTTTAACCCATCGCCACTGTAGTCAAGCGTATCGATTGTCGTATGTGTATGAAAATGAAGATCAGTTTTGAAATCCATTCTCGAAAGTACGTGTTGAAGAAATTGAGAAAGATCATGCGTATCAAGACTTTCATCATCTTCCCTGGCCGCGATAAATAAATACTTGGCGAGGCTCAATTGGTTCTTACCCAGAATATGATTGGCAATGGTTAGAATTTCCTGTGGTCGGCGTTCTTTCAAAAACGGGGTATACCTTTCACTTCCAATGGCAAAAAGTAAGGGATGTACGCCTGCTGCATCGACGGCATTCACCTCTTTTAAGCCATGGATCTCCTTTGGCAAAGCCGAACCTGCAATTTCATGGATCAACGCACCAAAGCTGGTATCTTCCTGCGGAGGTCTGCCTACTACAGTGAACGACCAGATGGCATCTTTACGGTGATAAACATGATGCACCTTCATCAGCGGAAAAGGATGAGTAAGACTATAATATCCGAGGTGATCACCGAAAGGACCCTCGGGCTTATTTTCCTGGGAGTACACGGTGCCGGTGATGACAAAATCAGCATCTGCCGATAAACAAAATCCCTCTTCATCGTAAAAATACCTGAATCTTCTGTTTCCCAGAGCGCCGGCAAATGTCATTTCTGACAATCCCTCTGGAAGAGGCATTACGGCAGCCAAAGGATGTGAAGGCGGACCACCAACGAATATACTCACTTTCAAAGGCAAGCCTTTAGCGTTGGCTTTAGACTGATGCACACCAATACCACGATGGATCTGGTAATGCAAGCCGATTTCTTTGTTCAGTTCATAATCATTGCCCGCAAGCTGGATCCGGTACATACCCAGGTTGGCATTTAAGATCCCAGGCTTATCAATATCCTCCGTGTACACCTGAGGCATGGTAATAAATGGCCCTCCATCCATAGGCCAGTTTACGATCTGTGGTAAGGCACTTATAGTGGTCTTACTGAATTCCGTTTTAAAGGTTTGTTTCAATGGTAAGGCGGTAAGTGCTGTCAAGCCGATACCTGGTAATTTAAACGGACTTTTGAACGCTTTAATAGGATCTGAACGCAGATTAACCAACTGTTCAACTTTAGGCAGACTGTCGCGAAACATGAACTTGGAACGCTCCAGTGTTCCAAACAAGTTAGACACTGCCGGAAACTTACTTCCCTTAATGTTTTCAAAAAGCAATGCGGGTCCGCCTTTCTCATATACTCGTAAATGAATTGCCGCCATTTCGAGATAAGGATCTACCTCTTCTTTAATCCTGATCAAATGACCGTGTTTTTCCAAATCTGCAACACAATCTGCTAAGCTCTTATATCCCATTTACCCCAAAGGTATTAAACAATTATTATTTTAATCAAAATCTGTTAAATAGAAAAGCCCTGCTTTCCAGGCAGGGCTTTACAATAGATCGTATGCTTACTTTTTACCTGCAAATGAACGCAGCATCCAGGTGTTCTTCTCTTTAAATTGCATAAATCTGTTAACCATATCATTGGTACCATCATCACTTGCCTGGTCAGTAGCCTCCAATAGCAGTCTTTCAATTTCGATGAGTTTGGCCATATCGTCCAATATCGCATCAACCATATCCAGATCATTCATTCCTATGGTGTCGATCTCCTGGATCGCAGATTCTTTGATGTAATCAGCAAAACGGCTATGAGGTGGTTTTCCAAGCGTAAGTACACGCTCCGCAATCTCATCGATGGTTTGCTGAGCGCTGGTATATAACTCTTCAAATTTAGCATGAAGTGTAAAGAAATTCTGACCTTTGATATTCCAATGGCAGCCTCTTAATTTTTGATAGTGGATATGATAGTTCGCCAGGTAATCGTTCAACATGTCAACTACCGGTTTTACTTCTATTTCGCTTAAACTTATTTCTTTTGCGTCCATATTGATATTAAATTTTTTGGCCCGAAAGCGGGCATTGTTTACATAACAATTAACTCATCTAATGGTTTTCAAAAATGTTGCCAAAGCAAGCAATACCACAAAAGAAAGAACGTTTAATATTCAAAATTCAGGCTTTATTTATATTATTCGTATAATTGCCATTTACAAATTACAAAAGATTAATGCATAAATTCTACATAGTATCCGTTTTCGCACTGCTTATTAACCTTTCTGCAACGATGGCAAGCACCAGGGATTCAATAGGAGTTGAAAATCATAACGGAAAAAAACTGATTGTACACCAGGTAGTTGCCAAAGACACTTACTACTCAATTGGCAGACGTTATCAGGTTACACCCAAAGAAATCATGGCCTTCAACGACAGTAAGTTTTTGCAAATTGGGGTAATCATCAAGGTGCCAACAAACCGTCCATTTATCAATAATCCGGCTGCTGGCAAAGTAGACCAGGCGGTCAGCACAGTAAAAAGCAACGACCACTTTATTGAACACATCGTTCAGAAAAAAGAAAACCTGAACAGGTTGGCAGAAAAATACGACACTACTGTCGAAGATATTAAACGGGCAAATAACCTGACTTCTATTAACCTTCGAATTGGTCAGGCTTTGAAAATCCCCTCAAAGTCAGGAAATCCAGTGCCAATCGAGGATATTCAGACTACGGCGACCAGGCAAAAAGTTGTGGAAACAGTTGTAAAAACGAATATCCCTCCTGAAAACAGGCACACCAAAAAAGACAAGGTAGCGGAAAAAGTAGCACCGGTAGAGAATAGACAGGAACAATTCATCTTACATACGGTTGCGTCAAACGAAACCATGTATTCTATTGCTTCGCGTTATAAGATGACTATGGATCAGCTGAAAGCGAAAAACAACCTGACCGATAATTCCTTGCATGTTGGCCAGAAGCTGCTGATCAGCGGACAATACCCTAAGAGAAATGTCTACACTCCGGCACCAAATAATGATAGCATAAATTCGATCACTGACCCTGATTTGAGATACCCGGCCAGCAAATATGGCTTAAACCAGGTTGATGAGAAAGGCGCGGGAGTCTGGATTGCAGATGCAGACCTTGATCCTTCAAAAATGCTGGTATTACACCGGACGGCTCCCATAGGAACCGTAATGAAGATTACCAACCCTATGACCAACAGATCTACCTTTGCAAAGGTTGTTGGTAAATTTACAGAGAATGAGTCCACAAAAGATGTTATCATTGTAATGACGAAAGCTGTTTCTGATGCACTTGGTGTGTTAGACAAAAGATTTTATTGCAATTTAACATACGGCGGACAAGACCATGAATAATAAGCCATTTATCATTGGCATAGCCGGAGGAAGTGGCTCCGGTAAAACATTTTTTCTAAATTCCTTTTTACATCATTTCAAGCAGGATGAGGTCACATTGGTTTCCCAGGATGACTATTACTTCCCCGTTGGCAAAATGAGCGAAGAGGAAAGGAAACTTTATAATTTCGATCTTCCTTCTACCATTGATCAGGAACAGTTACTTTTAGACATTAAAAAACTGATCAAAGGGGAAATTATCTATAAAAAAGAATATACCTTCAATAATCCACTTGCCATCACCAAAATGCTTGAGATCAGCCCTGCTCCAATCGTAATTGTGGAAGGACTTTTCATCTTACATTTCAAGGAAATAGCCGCTTTAATGGATCATAAGATATTTATAGAAGCAGAAGATTCAGTCGCGTTGCAGCGCCGGATTAAACGCGATCGTGTGGAGCGTAATTACCCGGAAGATGATGTTCTATATAGATGGCAGCATCATGTTGTACCGGCTTACAACGAATTTTTACTGCCATATAAAGGAGACTGCGATATTGTTGTCGTCAACAATAACAACATACCAGATGACATCGTCAAGATCACGGAAAAGATTTCTGTCGACCTGAAGGAAAAATATTGTAAAAATCTATAAAAAGAAAAGGAGCAGTTGTGCTCCTTTTCTTTTTAATTTAATATCATTTCTGGAGTATTGTCATCAGCGAACAACTTACCAAGAGTAGCTTGCCGGATAAAATCTACACTTACGCCAGGCGCGCGCTCGAGCAGTTTAAATCCG
>JAPSHM010000210.1 GCA_031179845.1 Pedobacter sp. | reverse complement strand
TTTTGAAACTGTCCGCCATAAGTGATATAGTAACCTGATGGCAGCTTCAACCTGCTTTCCAGAATATCGTTGATTTCGGCTACGGTACGCTCAACATCCCTTCCTTTTACGTTGAAGCCAACGTAGATCCTACGTTTACCATTTTCGCGCGATACCTGGGCCGGGGCCTGTTTGAGTTCAACCTTCGCCAATTGGTTGAGCGGCACCCTGTTGCCCGATGGTAGTGGGACGTATAAGTTTTCAATACCTGAAATGTCTTCCCGCAGGTCGCGCTGCAAACGTACCACCATATCGAACCGTTTTTCCCCTTCAAAGACGACTCCCGCAACATTTCCCGCAAAAGCGGTTTTTAAAATATCGTTGATGTTGCTGATCGTCACGCCATACTGCGCAATTTTATCCCTGTCATACGTAACCATAACCTGGGGCAAGCCGGTAACCTGTTCTACAAAAGGCTCAGTGACTCCTTTTACAGCTGCGATCAGCTCCGCTACTTTTCCCGCTTCTGCGGTAAGTACATCAAGGTCTTCTCCAAAGATCTTGATAGCGACATCCTGCCGGATGCCCGTCATTAATTCATTGAAGCGCATTTGCATGGGTTGGGTGACCTCAATATTTACGCCTGGCAAAACAGACAAAGCCTCCTCTATGTGTTCCGACATTTGTTCCCTGTTTTTGGCGGTGGTCCATTCTTCTTTAGGTAGCATGGCCACCATCATATCTCCACGTTCAACCGGCATCGGATCTGTTGGAATCTCTGCGCTGCCGATCCGTGTCACCACCTGTATAATCTCTGGAAACTTGTCCTTCAATATTTTTTCGGCCTTGCCAAAGGTCTCTACCACCTGGGTAAGCGACGTTCCCTGCGACATGGCAATCTCTACGGCCAGATCGCCTTCATCCAGCTGGGGTAGAAACTCTCCACCTAAATTACTGAACAGCCAGATCGCAACCACAAAGCAGAGCATGGCAAAGGCGACAACCAATTTTTTGGCTCCCAGTGCCCGTTCCAGCATGGGCTGGTAGATCCTTCTAAAAAAATCCATGATCCGATCTGAAAGATTTCTTTTGTGCGTTGTGTCTTTATTCAAAAACAGCGCACTGACCATTGGTACGTAGGTAAGAGACAAAATGAATGCCCCGATGATCGCAAAAGCGACTGTTTCTGCCATAGGTCTAAACATTTTCCCTTCAATTCCTGCAAGGGAAAGCAGGGGTAGGTACACGATCAGGATGATGAGCTCTCCAAAGGTTGCGCTAGCCCTGATCCTGGAGGTAGCTGTATATACTTCCATATCCATTTGCTTTTGATCTAACCTGGGTTTTTTAAATAATTTGCTTCCGGTGAGGCGGAAGATGATGGCTTCAACGATAATCACTGCGCCATCTACAATCAGACCGAAATCTATGGCACCGAGGCTCATCAGGTTGCCAGAGACCCCAAATAAGCGCATCATAGCGAAGGCGAACAGCATAGACAGCGGTATGACGGAAGCTACAATTAAACCTGCCCGCCAATTTCCCAATAGCAGGAGCAGCACCAAAATCACAATCAGGGCGCCCTCTATCAGGTTTTTTTGAACTGTGCTAATCGAGCGGCCAACCAGTTCTGTCCGGTCGATAAAAGGTTCAATAACAACGCCTTCCGGTAAGGTTTTTTGAATTTGAACGATCCGTTCTTTTACGTTTTCGATCACCTGGTTAAAATTTTCGCCTTTCAGCATCAGGGTGATTCCTGCAACCACTTCTCCGGTACCGTTTCTGGTCACAGCGCCGTACCTTGTGGCCGCACCAAACTGCACGATCCCGACATCCCTAACCAGTACTGGCACGCCTCCGACATTTTTTACGGCTATTCTTTCAATATCGTCCAGCGATCGCACCTGTCCAATGCCACGGATCGTATAGGCGTTACTTTGCTGCTCAATGTAAGATCCTCCCGTGTTTTCATTGTTGTTCTTCAAGGCGGTATAGATCTCGGAAATGGTTACGTTATGGGCATTGAGCTTTTCGTTGTCCAGCGCAATCTCATACTGCTTAACATAACCACCCCATCCGCTCACCTCTGCAACGCCCTTTGTGCCGGCAAGCTGGGTTTTTACCACCCAATCCTGTAAGGTACGCAGGTCTGTCGCACTATATTTCTCTTCATATCCTTTTTTCGTATGTAATACGTATTGATAGATCTCTCCAAGGCCGGTGGTTATGGGAGCGAGTGCAGGTTCCACCAGACCGTCTGGAATCTTTTCTTCAGCCTCCTTCAATTGTGCGGAAACCTGTTGGCGGGCCCAATAAATATCTGTTTGATCTTCAAACACTATGGTGATGACCGACATTCCAGTCCTGGAAATGGAGCGTTTCTCGATCACGTTCGGAATGTTGGCCATTGCCAGTTCGATCGGTGCAGTTATAAATTGCTCTACTTCCTGTGCACCCAAACTCGGCGCCTGGGAAATGATCTGTACCTGGTTATTGGTAATGTCGGGTACCGCATCAATAGGCAATCTGGTCAACGAATAAATACCCCAAATTACCAGGGCCATCGTCATGAAGGCAATTGCTAATTTATTTTTTATAGAAAATAAAATTATCCTGTTAAACATATCATGTTGTAGGGTTACCGCATCTATTTACAAATTCGCTAATAAAATGCCTCGATTAATACTTTAGAATTGTTGGTTGCAGCTGTCACATGGTGAAAGGTAGCTGCAAAAAAAAATATTAAATCAATTGAGGGGGCTGCCAGATGTCTTCAGGAAACAAGATCAATTTGCCGGCAGTATATTCGGGAAAACTACCATTAAGGTCGGTAATGTCAATTGCCGGTGCTTTATTTATGGCTGCGGATGCAACGAAGGCATGATAAGTACTGGTATGAAAAAAAGGAGAGCAGGCATGGGCAGTTTCGGTCGCACTTGTATGATCGTCTGAAGTAGCCGCGCAGATATCCTCATGTCCTGAAGAAGAAGCGGCTTCATCACCACAGCATGGCCAGGCAGAGAGGGCCAAAACATAAATGGTGAGTATGAAAGCCAGATACTTCATAGTACAAACTTAACCGATTTTTACTAAAGATACACAGAATGACCTTATTCACTTAAAGATTTCTTAATATACGGTGAATATTGTAAAAGTAGCTTTGCAGAAAAAAATTATCGAAACTTCAGCTCCTCTTCTAAGCACACAACTGATTGAATCTCTAAAAAATGGAGACCGCTTTGCTATGGAAGAAATTTATCGGCATTACTGGGCAGAAGTTCTTGACAGCGCGTATAAAAGAGTACGGGATGAGGAAGTAGCCCAGGATATTACTCAGGAAGTTTTCATTTCCCTTTGGGAGAACCGCGACCGATTGGTGATTCAGGATTCTATGCGTGCTTATCTGGAAGGTGCTGTGAAATATAAAGTGATCAATTACTTCAGATCGACGACCGTTAAAGAGAAGCACAAACAAGACCTGGAGCTGCTAATGGCAGAAAAAATGGAAGTGTCTGCCGAAAACAAGCTGATGCTGAAAGACCTAAACAACGAAATAGATGCGGCGATCCAGCTGCTGCCAGAAAAAATGCGCCAGATTTTTTGGATGAGCCGAAAACAGGAAAAAACGATCACTGAGATCTCAGTCGAATTGAACTTGTCCGCGCAAACGGTTAAAAATCAAATATCTGCTGCGTTAAAAACGCTGAAAAAGAGACTGTCTTACTTGCTGTTTGTCGCATTGATGATCTTGTTCTTGTAGTATCGAAGATCGTGTTCATATAAACTTAACTTAACCTTAACATCTTTCGTTAGTACCGTTCTTCTTTAGAAGTGACAGGTATGTAGATGACAAAAGAAGAACAAGCCAAAAAATTGCTTGATAAATATGCAGAAGGAAAAACCAGTCCTGCCGAGACCAAACAGGTAGAAAGTTGGTATGCATCCTATGAAAATCATAATTTGGATCTGTCAGACCATAGAAAGGCAGAAATTGGGAAGAACGTAGCGGAGAATATTGCAGCAATATTGGACAGATACACCAAACCAAAGACGCGCCGATTGGTAACATGGTCTGGATTGATCAAAGTAGCAGCCGTATTGCTGCTGATCTCCGCAGCAGCCGCAATTACCTGGACCTTCCATCAACGGGATCCGGTTGGCGTAAGAATGGCGGAGATTCGTACCTCCAAAAATGAGCGTAAAACGATCAGGCTTTCTGATGGATCTGAAATCATATTGAACCCTTCATCCGTTTTGAGGTATCCGGTAAAATTCGCGGAAGGAAGTCGGAAAATCTTACTGGCAGAAGGAGCGGCTTTCTTCGATATTGCCCATGATGAAAAGCGTCCTTTTATGGTGGAGACCAGTGATGGAATTTACACGAAGGTGTTGGGCACCTCATTCAACATCCGATCCTACAAGGCAGACAAGAAGATCAGCATTGAAGTGCTGACCGGAAAAGTAGCTATAGGAAGATCAACCCAGGAATTTGCCACACTGACTAAAGGACAACAGATTACCTACGATAAACATGCGCAGCGCGCCGTGGTTGATTATATCCCTGCACCTGTTTACGCCAAAATTGAATTTGAGGGTGAAACCTTATTGGATGTTTGCCGTAAGCTGGAATATGTATACAGCATCACCATTAACCTGGCATCGAAAGATCTGAACAAGCTAAAATGCAGAGCTACTTTCAGTACCAAACAAACACCGGAGGAGATCTTAACGCTGCTTTGCAGTCTTCACCACCTTAAATTTGAATCAAACAAGCAAAATACCTTTAATATCTATAAAAAATGAAAGCATAAATAAGCGTACAGGGAGTATATGAACCGGCACTGATCAGATCAGCACCGGTAAATTTTTCAGCCGGCCTCAAACGCCAATTCTGTAGCCAGGCTAATTTTAAAACATCGTTCAATGTTAAAAAACAATTAAATATATGAAACAATCCTCAAATAAGAGGTCGACAGCTCTTTATACAGCCATGAAATATTCAATTTTAACTTTCTCCGTTATCAGTACCTTTTGCGGGGCATTGCTGGCTTCGCCAGGAAAGGCCCAGAAACTGGAAAAAAGCAGAGTTAGTTTACATCTATCAAAAGATAAGCCAACAAGCCGCATCTTAAAAGAAATTGAATCCAACACAGGATTGCATTTCATTTATAACCCGGACGTCATTCAAGAACATAAAAGAAACGTTAGCGGTATTTTTAAAGATGAAAAAGTAGGGGTTGTACTCCACAAGCTTGGTTTCAGTTATGTTGAAAAAGGCGATTATGTTATCTTAAAAAACCTTCCTGTTGCCGTTAAAAAGGCCGACAGAATTATCACCGGAACGGTAAAAGACTCGATCGGACTGGCAATGCCGGGTGTATCGGTTAGAGAAATAAACTCTGGAAAGTCAACTTCCACAGATGCAAACGGAAAGTACACTATTCCGGTAGGTGATGACGCGGTGTTGTCCTTCTCTATGATTGGTTTCAAAACCAGGCAGTTGAAGGTCGGTACGGCGGTCGTACTGGATGTGATCTTATTAGAGGATAAATCCTTATTGAGTGAAGTCGTAGTGGTCGGTTATGGTACACAAAAGAAGGCTGCGATTACGGGTGCCATCAGTGTAGTTGCCCTTGATCAACTTTCATCCCGCTCGGTTAATAACGTGGGTGAACTATTGGCAGGGAAAGCGCCTGGTCTGATCGTAACCAATGAAGGTGGAGACCCGACTTCCAGTCCGAGGGTAAACATCAGAGGCGCTGGTGGAATCAACGGGGAAAATGTATTATACGTTGTAGATGGATCACTGGTTTACGGTACACCTGTATTGAACCCTAACGATATTGAATCAATTTCTGTGCTTAAAGATGGATCTGCTGCAATCTATGGCGCCAGGGCATCGGGTGGTGTAATTCTGATCACCAATAAAAAAGGGAAAAAGGGCAAAATGGAAATTACTGTTGACGGTAAAGTCGGCATGCAGAACGCCTGGAAGAAACTTGAGCCGCTAAATGCACAGCAACGTGCTGAAGTGGCCGCAACTGCTGCGAAGAATGGCAATTCGACCATTTTGCCGGCATTTGATCCTGCGAAATATCCAGAGGGACAGACTACCCGCACCAATTGGATGGACGAAGTGTTCAGAACCGGTATGACGCAAGATTACAATTTAGGCATCTCAGGAGGTTCCGAAAAATCTAACGTTTACCTGAGTTTCAATTACCGTAAGGCAGAGGGTATTGTAATAAATACAAACGTTCAGCGCTATAATTTTCGCATCAATTCTGATCATCAGCTAACGCCTTGGTTAAAGGTGGGGGAGAATGTGTCTTTCAGCAGTACCAATGGCCAGGGTGCAAATACCAGTAGTGATTATACCGGAGCATTGTTGTCGGCAATCTATTACCCGTCCAATGCTACGCCTTATCAACCTGATGGATCGTTCTCCGGACTTCCGGGCGGAGAATACGCAGGTGATTATGGGGACATTATCAACCCGGTTGCAGAGTTGATGCGTACAGATGTGGATCGTCCTGAGAACATACTCATGATCAACCCATACGCAGTTATCGACCTTGCAAAAGGTTTAAATTTTAGGTCTAATCTAAGCGTTACCAAAGGATTTTACCACAACAGGATCTTCACACCAAAACGCCCCGAAATCGGTAAACCTGTATTGACGAACTCTCTTGAAGAAAGTGACAGGAGATTAACTGATATCCTGGCAGAGCAAGTATTGGCCTATAAAACAGATATGGGTTTACACCATTTGGATTTAACCGGTGGTTTCTCTTTTCAAAAGACCAACGATAAAAGGTTCTCAGTGATCGGGAGGGGATTTGACGATGAAGCGCCGTCCAGAAGATACCTGGTGAATGCAACAGTTTTTGAGCCAGCAAAGTCAAGCATGGAAGCTACTGCACTTACATCCTTGTT
>JAPSHM010000209.1 GCA_031179845.1 Pedobacter sp. | reverse complement strand
GTGTGCTCATCTAACATTTTTCGAAAAACCTCTGCCACCTTATCTCTGTCCTGCAACAAATCCGCTAAGTCATGTTTACCTATTACATCTCTTAATCCCGTTTGGGCGATGTATGAAATAGCAGTTTCATACTCCTGCACTTCAAGTGCGGCTTTTTCTACATCCCATACCGTCCAGTAGACAACAGCGTCTACATTTACCGGCACAGTATCCTTTGTCAAAGTTTGCTCGGCTTTAAAGTCAGTAACTCTTACTCGCTGATCAATGTAGTTGTCTATCTTGTCAATGATTGGTATTATAAAAAATATTCCTGGCCCTTCTAATCCTACATATTTACCCATTCTTAAAACAACAGCCTTTTCCCATTGATCAGCAACCTTTATCGAGTTAGCGAGGAGTAAAGAGATGATAAAGAAAGCTATCAAAACAGGAGTGTTTATGGTCTCTAAATAGTAGAGTCCGATAGAGAGTCCTATTAATACTAATAAGACCGTAAAAGAAATTGGGTTAAGGCCTAGCTTTAGGTTTTTCGCTGTTTTCATAATGTTATGATTTTTTGAGTTGGTTAATGATATCATTTATAGAAAATCCATAGCTAAAGGCGATTGAAGTAAACTCATTACAAATTTCCTCCAACTTGTTATTTTTGTCTTTGTCTGATATTTGGATCTTAATTTCGCTAATAAATGTTCCAGTTCCTTGCTGGGTTTCTAAAACACGTTGAATCTCCAGCTCTTTATAAGCCTTCGCTACTGTATTTAGGTTTACTTTTAAATCAACAGCTAACGAACGTACTGTTGGCAACTGTTCACCGGTTTTTAAATTTCCCGCAGCAATCCCGAATGTGATCTGATCAATAATTTGTCGATAGAATGGAGTTCCTGTCTTAGGATCTAATTTAAAGTTAATCATGCAAAAGATCTATTGTAATATACATATAGTACAAGTATACAAGTTTGTTTTTACATTTCTAATTAAATGGTTAAAATCTTTTGAAGAAATTACAGGAAGAAGAAGTTTTACGACATCTTTATGGGGGGAGTAGCTATATGCTAGACACAGCTTTTGAGTGCATCCTTAATATAATAAACGAAAAAAGCACGCAAGTAACTCGGTACTTGCGTGCTTTTTGTACTCAGAGCGGGAATCGAACCCGCACGACTTTTAAGGTCACAGGATTTTAAGTCCTGCGTGTCTACCAGTTCCACCATCTGAGCATAATCTCTACCAATCAAAATTGATATGATTAAGTTGATAAATGTCTTCCTGGTACTGAAGACATTTAGAGCGAAAGACGAGATTCGAACTCGCGACCCCGACCTTGGCAAGGTCGTGCTCTACCAACTGAGCTACTTTCGCATTGTTTGACATCATCCGATATCGTCCCTCCTGGCCTGTCTGATTGAATAACCTTCTCTCCGTTTGGGATTGCAAATATAAATACTTTTAGGTTATCACCAAGTTATTTTTGATAATAATACGGGTATTATTCTAAGTCGTTGTCTTTCAATACCTCAATTATTAAATCTCTTTCAAAACCTCTGCCCATTAAAAAGGTAACGAGTTTATATCTGCGTTTAAATGCGTCTTTTTCTTTAATTAATGGTGCTTTTTTTTGTGCGGCGGATAAAATTGCATTCAGGTAATCGTCCAGATCAATACCATTTAATGCCCGTTGGATCATTTTATCTGGTATCCTCTTTAACTTAAGCCCTTGTTTAATCTTGACTTTCCCCCATTGCTTGATGTTGAACTTTCCCGAAACATAGGCCTGGGTGAAGCGCTCTTCATTTAAAAAGTTTGTTTCTATCAGTTCAGAAATAATCCCCTCGACATCATCCGACCACAAACCCCACTCATAGAGCTTATCGCGAATTTCCTGTTGGGCACGCTCCTGATAGGCGCAATAATGCTCCGCTTTAGTCAAAGCAGTTTTCCTATCCAATTTAATGATCTTCTTCTCAGGCGTGTCCATCTTCCAATTCGTTATAGTTCTGCGGTCTCTTCTAACTTTTCTTCAGTACTTCGCTTCAGGGCAACCTTCGGTTTTTCCTGCGTACCTGTAATGCTCAATGGTATTCCAAGCAGACCAAATGGTGGCAGACCAATTCTGCCTTTTAGATTTAAGCGTCCATCAAAGCTTACCTGGCCCTCAAAGCGTGGTCTAAACCCAGCGACACGCATCTTGAATCTTTCAATGTTGATGATGTTGTTGGCAATGGTGGTTTTAATCTGGACTTCAGAGAGATCGGGATTGCTTAAGCTGTCCCGCTTTGTTGCCTGACTTACAGCATTCATTAATTTAAAACCCACCAGGCTAACTTTTTTCACTGAAAGCACGCCTGAACCTTTCAAGGACGGGTAAACAGGCATCATATCCGCATTGAGCTTACCAGATAAGTGATAATCTAATCCAATCACCCCTTTAACTTTTGATGCAGAGGTTGCCAGATCTCTAAATAACTTAATCTCTTTGTAGGCCTTGGCAATATCAAATTCCTTCGCCAATATATGGTAATCGAAAGTAGCAGACACCGGACTTAAACTTTTATAAGTTGCATCCATCGTCACATCAGCGTCCACCAGGTTAAATGCAGCCTGATCTAGTTTCATTGTTCCATTGTTCAATATCAGATTTCCTTTAGCTTGTTTTATTTCAAGTCCATTGTAATAGATCGAGCCTGCATTTGCAGACACCGACACGTTTAGATTATCCGGAATAATGATCACTCCAGTCGATGTAGCAGGCGCAGGATTCGATGCCCCTACCTGGCCCTCATGATACGCCATAAATTCATCAGCAAACAAGCTTCTGCTTTCAAGACTAAAGTTTCCTGTCAATTTCGATTTGTCCAGCAACACGTAGTTGATGACGTTCCCTAGCGAACCTTTCATACTAAAATCAGACCGACCGTAGCTTCCTTTGAATTGTTCAAACCTCATTTGGTCTTGTCTAAAGGAGAATACTCCATTGTTCACAAGGAATGGCTTAGGAAAAAGGTCGGAATTAAAGGAGAATTCCTTAATGGTCATCCTTCCCCTGTTGTTCAAGTTATCATACCTGCCGGCCATAGCGTCACTCTGCAAACCACTGAAAGACACGTCTGTGAATATTAATCCATTCACATCATAACCCTTTATAGCAAACAGTTTGTATATTTTTCCGAGGTCTATTGTTCCTTTAGAAGTGATGCGGTACTTCACATTCTCCAGGTTTTGAATGGCTGCATTCAAAACGAAAGGTTGTCCGCCCATTTGGAAGGAAACTGGTCTGATATTCATAACGGTATTTTTTAAGGTCCCGTCTTTGTTGGTCAGCATACCATCTATGTTAATTTCCTCCAATGCCTGATCAAAATGCACCGTTTTTATTCGGCCACCTTTTAACGTAATGGCCGCTTGAGTTACCGGAAAGATTTTTTTGGTTTTATTATAACTTCCCTTAGTTTCCACATTTACGTTCAACTGACCGCTAAGATCCAGGTCTTTCAAGGGGTAGAATTCTTTAATTTCAGCAAAATTCAATAAGCCGTTCAATTGAACATCAATTGGTGTGCTGCCCGATGTACGCAACTTTGCAAATCCTCTGATATAGTTCGACAACGCCTGTATGTTCAGGTTTGTCAACTCAAGTTCAGTATGTTTATAGTCGCCATCTTTATTCCTGCCATCGATATTAAAATTAATCCGATCTATCGCCTTAGGAACAGCGGCATGCTTAAAATAACCATTCTTCAAAGCAGCAGCTAGCTTAAATGTCGGTACTGTAGCAATCACTGTATCCACCTGACGTAATCCGCTGTGCACCACTTTTTTGCTATAAGTTCCTTGTGCATAAAAGTTCAAGGAGAAGCGACCTCTAATGCGCTCCGTTTCAAATATTTTTGCCCATTTCTCCAAATCGATATCTACGCTGCTATGCAGGTAAACTTCCGGAGATTTTAAACCCCTCAGATTGAGCATTGCACCTACATAATCTTTACCTATATTGAAATAAAGACTGTCCATATTGATATATAAGCTGTCCATATCTAGGGAAGGCAATTTCGTCTGAAGATTCAAATACAATTTGGTGAGCGGTTCCGGGGCTTTTGGATTCGAAATTTCACCATCCCGTATTTTTAGGTTAAAGGACAGTGTGGGCATGATCTTTTTTCCGGCCAGGTATTTCCCGATCAGCGAAGCTTTAATTTCCGC
Organism: Pedobacter sp.; assembly: GCA_031179845.1. GTDB lineage: Bacteria > Bacteroidota > Bacteroidia > Sphingobacteriales > Sphingobacteriaceae > Pedobacter. Next base: position 2,760 of record JAPSHM010000209.1, on the reverse strand, counting down.
ATAACCTTTAATGTTCGTCCGCTCCATCTGCGCTGCAATGGCAGGTGGCATGGCGGTGAAAATGTTATGCAGATCAGTCTCTTTAGCCTTGGTCCTGAAATTAATGTCATAGCCATCAGCAATGAAAGAGAATCTCCCGATGAAATGGATGGGTAGTGAATTGATCTTCAGGTCGTTTTCATCAAACATCAGGTCTAAGGAGTTGGTATTGATCTTGGTAACCAACCTTGCATTGATCTTTTTGTTGACTAAGTAGGGTTCGTTATTGTAATGCACATCCAGTGAATCAATTTTCGCATTACTGCTAAGGTCGAAAATAGCCTTACTTAAATCTCCTTTACCGGAATAATTTAATCCTCTTGCCCTGATCACCATAGGCACCGACTGATCTTCATAGCTAAGCTTGCTTTTATTGATAAAGATCCCTTCAATTTTTAGGGCGGTTGAGGCAGTGTCTTTAGTTGACACCGGTTGATCATCGCTTTTATATACGTTATAATTACCGTTACCCTGCTTGTCTACCTTTAGATTTATGACCGACTCATCAAGAAAGACCTTGTCAATTTTGATTTGAGCCGAAAACAAAGTGCTCAAGTTTAGCCCAAATGACAATTCCTTACAATATAGTAACGTGTCCGTTTGGAATGGCGCTGCACCTTTAAGCAGGAAATTGTCCAAACTGAGTGTCAGCGTAGGGAAATGTTTGAAAAAGGAAAAGCTGGACCCTTCGAATTTCACCTCTCCATTTATGTTCTTGTTCAGTGTTTTTTGAATTTCCTTAGAAATAGTATCCGGAAATAAATACGGACCAAGAAACAACAAAAGGAATAGTGTAACAATAGTGAGTCCTATAATCTTTAAAGTTCTTTTCACCTGAATAAAAGTATTTAGCCTTTTGCGGCAGAACCAAAGATAATTTTTTATTTAAGTAAAATGTAGGTAAAAAATGCAAAATTCTCTTAACTGCACTTAGTAAACAACGCCTAAGCAGAACGATTTCAAATAAAATTTATCCCTACCTGAAATTAAATAAATCTAATTCGTTTCCAGCAAGAAATTACAAATTCCGAACGGCAGGTGTATTGCTCTTTACCCTTAGATCTATTTTATCTTAAATCGCATAACATAAATGCCTGGCTCTTCTAAAAGAACCAAGCATGTACTTTTAAGTCGGATCTTAGATCCTATGATAGTAATTCGGAATTACAAATTCCAAACAGCAGGGTTATCCTTTGCGAACGAATGATAAAATTCCCTTTGCTCTGGACTGCCAGTCCTTTTTCAATGCTTCCGTACAGTTAAATGTTCCGATCAGTAGCTTACCGTCCAGTTCGGTTAAAAACATGAGGTTATACACCTTGGTATCCATCGCCTGGCTCGTAAATTCAAATACGGCCAAATCTGAACCGTTAATACGTTCGATGCGGCTATCCAATTGTTCTACTCTGCCCTGCATTTGTCCAATAAGTTAAACCCAAACATCCCTATGCCAAACTGGGCCTTTTAGCAGGAACACTTTGCACTACCTGATTAATTATAATAAATTCTACCATAGTCCGTAATCAAAACTATTTTCATATTGCTTGAGCAATATAGTATAATAGCTTCATCTCCTCCACCGAACCAAAGGCTTTCCCATAGATTCTGTAAATAAACTTTTTTGATTTTATCTATATGTTCTTCATTCCATAATATATGAATTTCTTCATCACATGAAAAACCCGATTCATTAAAAATCCTTTCTATATCAAAAGTAAGTTCTTGATCAAAGTCTTTGTGTCTTAAAAAAGTTGATAAAGTAGTAAATAGCTTCTGGGATGATATAGGTGTCTTGATAATGTTTGATATCTCCATTATAATATCAGCCCTATCTTCTTTTGATAAAACTTCGTAATCAGGAAATGGTTTCCCTGTTTCCTTCTCATATAAATCAATTTTAAATTTTTCCATTTTAAGGCAATTAAGGAATTATAATTGGTATTGCATCAGATATACCTCCACTACCTCTTTTACCATTGGTAAAATCCCAATAATTGATATGAGGAACACTCTCTGGATGCCCAAATGGTCTTCCAGGATGAGCAGGATCTAACCTATATCCTTTTAAAGAAGTGCCCCTTTGAGGACTACCAAATTTACCTGGAGCTCCTTTAGGTAACGACCCTCCCATTATGTCATGAACTTTCTTTAAAGCAGTTTTTGTATCAGATAACTTTAGTGCTTTATTAACAAACTTTCCACCTGTAGCAGCCATACCAACAAGAGGTACCATAGCTGCCACACTTAAACCCGCGTTCACATAATCCCCACGTCCTGCATAAATTGCCGCATTTAACCCATCAGCAATTTCTCCAAAGCCAGGAACCAAACCAACCACATCGAGGCCGGTTTGCAGGTTATCTAACCAACCACCTCCCTTGTTGGCGGGCTTAACATTATTAATAACCTCTACAAAAAAAGATCCAGAAATCCCTCCTGGAGACATTTCGCTATAAAAAGATCCTCTTGTAATGTATATAGCGCCGTCACCAGTGTCCATACTGACTATCCTTGCGCTTCCAGTTATCATACCATCATTAAATTTGAAACTCATATTTCCGCCAGCTGCGGTATTCCAGGCAGACTCCACCATCGTCCAAACGTCACTTCTAAATCCCGGATTCAAAGCGTTGCTCTTATTGACATCCTCCTCTGTTTCCCTACGTTTTCTGGCGGCGATATCAGCCAGTGACTCCGCATCATCTCCCAAAGGATCATTTA
>JAPSHM010000208.1 GCA_031179845.1 Pedobacter sp. | reverse complement strand
TAACAAATTGATGAAAGTCAGGGAGTCAGGCTCCAGAACCTTCGATAGATATCCCGCGAACATCTCCTTTTTTCTCAGGTTGTGGAATTTAAGTTTTACCGGATCCTGGGCACCAGATTTTAACATATTGATGATGCGGCGATTGTTCATCCCTTTAGCCAGTTTATAGCGACCAGGTTTTAGCGCAGGGGCGAGGTCCATCTTAGCGGCAGCCTCTTCAAAAGTACTGACATCAACTAAAATATCTTTTCGGCGAAGCTCTTCCAATAAATCATCAAAGTTAGATCCCGTCCGCACATAGAGGTATTTCTCTTTGCCTGTCGCGTTACCAGCGATATAGGTTTTATAAATCTCCAATCCGAAATAACCACCTACTGCTAATACAACCAGTAAACCAACTAGTATTAATTTAGTACTGGTTTTTATGCTTTTCTTTTCGTTAGTCATATGATAAATGATATTAATTGTTGGATAGGGTAATGTTCACTGGAGTGCCGATCTTAACTTTGATCAAGGAGTCGGTCGCATAAGGATCCTGTCTGATCACAACCGCCGTAGCAGAATCTGTAACATAACCTTCATAAGAAACCACACCCAGGTTCAAGTTCGAACCACTTCTGAGTGCAAAGATCGCTTCATCCCTGGTCAAGCCGATCAGTGTAGGAATTTCTACCTCCTCATTTCCCTGACCATCACCCAGGATCAGGTCAATTCTTGAACCCTTAGGTAACGTCTCTCCGGCTTTGATCGATTGTCCACCAAACGAAGCTTCTAAAACAACATCCCTCGCCGGATCGGGCTTGTACGTGGTATCGCCTAATTTCAAACCAAAGCTCTCAATTAGTGCCTGAGCTTCTCTCAAAGATTTGAACTCTACGTCCGGAAATTTGGCATTAGGCGCCAGTGCAGTGTTTATAGTGAGGTAAACGGTACGGTTGTCTTTTACAAAAGTATTAGCATCAGGATCCTGGTCGATTACCATCCCGGGAGGGGAGTCCATGATATAAACCGAATCCACCTCATAACGCAGGCCCAATTCTTTTAACTTATCAACCGCCTGTACAAAATTTAGTCCCTTCACTGACGGTACATTCAATCCCTGTCCGTGTTTGGTATAATACCTTAGACTAAAGAAAGCAGCCATCAGCAGCACCACTACAGTCAGTATAGCAGCTAAAAGGTTGTTTCTAAATGAAGTAGTTCTAAGATAAGATAGGAATTTGCCCATATTGATTTGTGTCTTTTTAGGTATAAAGGCCAAATTTAGGCTAAAAAAATATTTTAATGGAATTAAAATAACATCTGCAACAACTAATTTATATTTGTGCCGATAACCGGGAGCGCCAGCAAACTCCTTTAATACGCCTGATAAATGAAGAAAATAATAGCACTACTCACCGGGGGAACTACGGGCGAGTGGGTAGTTTCGGTGAAAAGCGCTGCAACCATCGCGCAAAACCTGGATACCAATAAGTTTGAAGTCTATAAAATTATGCTCACCCAGCAAGGTTGGTTCTATGAGCCAGCGGATTCGGTTAAAATTGCTGTAGATAAAAACGATTTCTCGTTGACTATAAAAGGAAGAAAGATCACCTTTGATGGCGTATTCATTGCTATTCATGGCGCACCTGGGGAAGATGGCAAGCTGCAAGGCTACTTTGATATGCTAGGTTTGCCCTATACGACTTGTGATGCACTGACCTCCGCGTTAACGATGAACAAAGGGTACACCAAAGCCATTGTAACCGGGATCCCTAAGTTGAATGTTGCGAAATCGGCGCAGATCTTCAAAAACACAGCATACAGTTTAGAGCAGCTAAAAAAAGAATTAAAGCCCCCATATTTTGTTAAGCCCAACAACGGTGGAAGCAGTATCGGAATGTCGAAGGTTAATCATGTAAATGATCTACAATCCGCCATCGATAAAGCTTTTAAGGAAGACAGCCAGGTACTGATCGAAGAATTTATCTCTGGCAGGGAATTCACTGTTGGCGTAGTTAAGCTGGATGGAAAAATTACGGTACTTCCTGCTACGGAGGTGAAAACCGCTAAGGAGTTCTTTGATTTTGAAGCCAAATATACGCCTGGGGTGGCCACTGAGACAACTCCCGCACCAATCCGAACAGAAACCCGTGCGCGTGTGGAAGAGATCGCTAAAAACGTATACCTCAAACTCAATTGTCGCGGTGTAGTCCGGATTGATTTTATCCTGGAAGAGGATGAGGGCGAATTTTATTTTATCGAGATCAATACCATACCCGGACAAACGGCAACCAGTTTTATACCTCAACAAGTTGCAGCAGCGGGAATGAAGCTGAATGATTTCTATACGAGCCTAATTAGAGAAACGATAGGATAATAAAAGAGAACGATAGGATAATAAAAAAGAGCATACTGTAACGTATGCTCTTTCCTAATAATTTCATCATGGGTAATTAGAATCTGAATCCGACACTTAGACCAGCTCTTGCACCAGCCAATGGGCCATCGAAGTCAACTTCCACACCTTCACTGTCAACAGTAACATCAGGGCTGACGATTGGCAGATCTTCCAAACCGGCTAGTTTCTCTCTCAAAACTGTCTGTTCCATTTCGTTTAGATTTCTCTTACCAACTATATTTCCTGATGAGGATCCATAGTTTGCCCCAAGGATCCACCAGTCGAGGTACACCAGTTTACTCAATTTCCATTGAGCACCAAAGAGTAAGCCTCCGCTGAAAGCGGTAACATCTCCATCAAGAGGAATAACAGCTGATCGGGTCTGACCTGCGAAGGTCACGGAGAAGTTAAGCGGAACTTCTACCGAATAGCTGGAATACCTTACGTACGGAGCCACATAGAAGCCTCTGAATACACCTTTTCCCAGGTAAAACCTTACCTCTGGAGTGATTGCAAAGTTTCCGGTTTTGAAGTCCTTGATCATGTCCCAGGTTTCATCATCGTCAACCAGGTCTTCGATCGTAGATAGGAAGGGTGCCTTGGAAGTAGGAGAGTACCGGAAACCCATAGCCACAGATATCTTTTTTCCAACGGCCCGCTCATATTGAAATGAGTAATTTTTTAGCGCAAGCGCAGCAACGTTCCATTTTACAAGGTTCTTGCCATCGGCATCAGTTGTAATTTCCTGTGCATGGATAGAAGTTGCCGAGCACAGCAACAACCCCGCTGCCAGTAGCAACGATTTTTTAGTAGATTTTTTTTGCATCAATAGAGTGAGATTAGGTTTGCAATACAAATCTACTGTATATAAGCTAGATTAAAATACCTCTTATTAGGTATTTTTGTAAAGCTATGGTTAACTTTGACGATAACGGAAAACAAATGTTCAGGAATGATTAAGTACTTGTCCAACGATCGCAGTCAGGCAGTTAAGTTCAAAAAAGGGACAGTTATCTACGAACCTGGTGGAACTCCAAAAGCAGTCTACTTTATTTTAAGTGGTGAAGTAAGGATGGTTACCGTAAACGACGATGGTAAAGAATTTATACAAGGCATCTTTAAGGCGAACGAATACTTTGGAGAACCGGCTTTGCTGGTCGGCAAACCTTACCTTGCTTTTACTATTGTAAGCCGCGATGCGGAGATCATAATACTGGATAAAGCGCAGTTCTTTGACCTGATTGAAAAGGACCAGGCATTCAGTATGGACCTGATAAAAACGTTGAGCAATAGGTTGTTCTATAAATCGATGATGCTGGAAGAACTCGCCAATGAACAGGCCGAGCACCGTGTAGCAACATTGATCAACTACTTATTTAAACATCAGGAAGACGCAGTGTTAGACATCACCAGGCAGCAGCTGGCCGATATGAGTGGTTTAAGAGTCGAGACTGTGATCCGTATTGTAAAAAAAATGGCAGATCAAAAGGTCATCAGATTGCAAAAAGGAAAGATCATAAAAGCAGGGATATGATCTACATCATAAAAATACAATTAGGGCTTTCGTATCTTTGTAGCACCCGGCCAAACGGGAGCAGATAAAATTCATAGAGCGATGAAACCGATATCAAAATTACAGGCAGTGATAGCATGTAAATGTCCAAGATGCCGCGAAGGTGCGATCTTTTACGGTGGCATGTATTCATTTAAAGCGCAGGGTACAAACGAATATTGTCCGGTATGTAACCTGCGCTTTGAGCGGGAACCTGGCTTTTTCTATGTGTCCATGTTCATCAGCTATGCGATGAATGTTGCAGAAATGATTACCATCGCTGTTGCCACCTATATTCTTGGTGTTGACCTGGTCTATGAAAACCTTTGGGTCTACGCAGGGATCATCCTGATAGGGGTACTGCTGCTGGCACCTTTCAATTACCGCTATTCACGTGTTTTTCTGTTGCACTGGCTTACACCAGGTTTAGGCTATACGCCTAAACCTTAATCGTTTTCCATCTTCCTTTTTTAAACAGGAGATAGCCAGCGAGGGCAATACCCGTCTCGGCAACAGGAATCGCAATGAATACGCCCGTTGGTCCCATGTCGAATTGTTTCGCTAGAACGTAAGCCAAAGGGATTTGAAACAACCAGAAGCCGAAAAAGTTAACCCATGTCGGTGTCCAGGTGTCACCAGCACCGTTGAACGTGCTGATCAGCACCATGCCAATTCCGTAAAATATGTATCCCGTACTCATGATCTGCAATGCATTCAAAGCCACTTCCTGGATCTTCAGGTCATTGGAAAAGAAGGAGATGAAGTATTCGCCACTGGCAAAAGTAAAAGCCATAACCAGTATCATATAGATTACAATGTATTTGGCAGTCTTCATTACAGATTCTTCAGCACGTTGCAACTTTTTAGCGCCAAGGTTCTGTCCCACAAGCGTTGCAGCAGCATTACTCATTCCCCATGCAGGGAGCATGAAGAACATCATCAACCTTAAAGCGGTCTGGTATCCGGCAGAGCCATGATCGCCGCCTGTAGTGGCCACCAGCTGTGCCAGGAATATCCAGCTGCATGAAGCGATCACAAATTGAAATATGCCGGGTGTGGCAATTTTTAGTAAAGCCTGGATCTGCTCCCAATGTGGTTTTAGGTAGCTAAGTTTAATCTTCAAAAACCCACTGCCTTTAGACAAATAATAAAGCTGATAACAAACGCCTATCCCACGACCAGTAGTAGTCGCTATCGCAGCTCCGGTTAATCCGAATGCGGGAATTGGACCGAATCCGTTGATCAGCACCGGACATAATATGATGTTTGCAATGTTGGCAACCCATAAGCTTTTCATCGCTATCGCCGCATTACCTGCGCCTCTGAATATTCCGTTAATGAGGAAAAGCAAGACAATGATTACGCTTCCGCCCATCATGATGCGCATGAAAGGGGTTCCCTGAGCCGCAGTCTCTGCTGAGGCACCCATGAGCATCAAAATGTTGGGGGCGTAAATTACGCCTGCAATACTGATGAGGATGTTGATCGTTACCGCAATGAAAATAGCTTGCATACCTGCTTTTCCAGCAGCTTCAGGATCTTTTTCTCCAACCCGCCGGGCGACCACGGCTGTCGCTGCCATGCTCATGCCAATGGCCAGAGAGTAAATGATGGTCAGCACGGATTCTGTTAAACCTACAGTCTGTATCGCGTGACTGCTGTTGTGTAAATGTCCGACAAAGTAGAGGTCGACTAACGCAAATACCGACTCCATTGCCATCTCCAGCATCATTGGAATGGCCAACAGGAGTACGGCCCTACGCATACTGCCTTGTGTAAAGTCGAGTTCCTCGCCCTTAAGAGATTGTTTCAATAAAGTGAGAATTCTAGATAGCTTGCCCATGGAAGCCGTTTTTTGTTCTAACATAAAAATAAAGAAGAGAGTGAAAAATAGACTGATAAGCAGCACTAATGTGCTGTTAGATGATGTTTTGCGGGAAGGGTGGAGTCCTCAGTTCTTAAAACCTCAAACGGACTGCAAAGTTGTTCATCTTTTTGCGAGTTTATTGAATGGCAAAGATAATTTATTTTCTTAAAAAAGAAAGATTTGTAGTAATGTAATTTAAATGCTGTAGGCGATGATCATCTCCTCATTCACTTTGCAGGCTTTTCCAGTTCGGGTGTCGATCATCACGTAATCAAACCAGCCGTCTGATGCGATCTTTCCTGTGCGTTTGTTCTCGATCTCGAACTGAACCCGGCAACCTCTTTCATTGATAGTAAGGATTCCTGTTCGGATCAGGATCACATCACCTAAAACAAGCGGGCGCTTAAAGTCAACCAACGCTGTACGCACTACCCAGCCATAGCCACTTTCGAGAAAAGATTCCATCGGCATCTTGTAGAATTCAGCCATTTGCTCGTACCGCGCAGCAAGAACGTAATCAAAATATTTACTGTTGTGGACATGGTTAAACATATCGATATCATCAGGACGTACTTTTAACTCGGTTTCAAATGTGCTGTACTGGCTTTTTTCCATGGTATTTGATTGTTGTCGCAAAAATAGGGTTTAGTCCTGAGATATAGTTGTTAATCACTGAAAGATACGCTATCTTTGCACCCAATTAATTAATTTATAAACACTTTAGTATCATTCAAGAATGTATTTAAGTAAAGAAGTAAAAGCCGATATTTTCAAAAAACACGGCGAAGTAGAAACAAACACGGGTTCTGCAGAAGGTCAGGTTGCGTTATTTACCTATCGTATTGCGCACTTAACAGAGCATTTAAAGAAAAATCGTAAAGATTTCTCTACTCAGTTATCACTACAAAAATTAGTAGGTAAACGCCGCGGTATTTTGGCTTACCTATTTAAAAAAGATATCGAGCGCTATCGTGCTATCATTAAAGGCTTAGGTCTTAGGGATATCATCAAGCCGTTGGGGTCGAAAGACAACAAATAAGCGTATTTTTATCAGTGAAAGCCATTCTTCAGGGAATGGCTTTTTTCATTTAGAAATAAAATTTTCAGTGATTTCAGATTTTTGAATAATACGCTGTAGTTTTATCTTACTTTTGCAAAGTAAAACGAATACATATATAAACAAGGTGTGTCGAAAGAGGAAAATACACCACAACTATTATTA
>JAPSHM010000207.1 GCA_031179845.1 Pedobacter sp. | reverse complement strand
GTCATTCCAGGAAAAGCAGATCGATGTTAAGCCTGGAGAGGAGCTCCAGCAAGATTTTCTACTCAAAGAAACCAATGCCCGTCTCCAGGAAGTAAATATTTCACAAGGCCGTAAAAACAAATTTGCTAGTCGAAAAAGCGAGACGGTAGCGAAGATGTCATTGAAGAACTTAGAGAACCCACAGGTTTACACGAGTATATCAAAAGAATTGATGGCCGATCAAGTGGTTACAAACTTCAATGATGCTTTAAAAAATTCTCCGGGTCTGGATAAACTATGGTCATCTACCGGTCGTGGGGGTGATGGTGCAGCTTATTATTCTTTACGTGGCTTTGCAATTCAACCGAGTATGGTAAATGGTATTGCTGGTTTAACAAACGGGGACTTAGATCCGGCAGGCATTGAAAAAATTGAAGTTATAAAGGGTCCTTCAGGAGCTTTGTTTGGTGGGGCGCTAACTAGTTTTGGCGGTCTGATCAATATCCTTACCAAAAAGCCCCTTGACACTTTAGGCGGTGCGCTGAGCTATGTGGGTGGCAGTAACAAGCTTAGCCGGGTATCGGCAGATGTATACGGTCCGGTGAACAAAGCGAAAACTTTGCTTGCAAGGCTCAACATGGCTTACCATACCCAAAACAGTTTTCAGGATCTGGGATTCAGAAAGTCATTCTATGTTGCGCCGGCAATTGAATACAGGGCAACTGATAAGCTGATGATAAACCTCGATGCAGAGGTATATAGATATGAAGGGACGAATCCATTAAACGTGTTTCTAAATCGGGGACGTGCATTAACTGCCCGTACACCTGAGGAACTTAACTTTGATTGGAACCGCTCTCATACGGCAGAGGATATCACTGTTAAAACACCTTCAGTAAACATTCGAGGTAAAGCAACGTATCATATTAATGATCAGTGGATTTCCGAAACCAATGTTTCACGAAGCTATCGCAAAACTGATGGTTATAATCAATATGTGATGTTCTTAGGTGCCAGTGATGATACCTTGTCCAGATATGCCGGGTACCAAAATGCAACAGGAACTGCCATTGCGGTACAACAAAACTTTATCGGTGATTTCAAAATAGGAAAGTTGAGAAACCGTCTGGTCGTTGGACTGGATTTCCTGAGCCAGCGTAACACTACTAATAATTCTCCATACGTTGCATTTGGATCGGTGCTTACCAATAATTCGCAGCAGCAGGACGACCCTTATTATGGATATAACCAGTCCCTGCTTGAATCCAGAATTGCTGCCAGCGGAAGTGTTCCTTCAAGTAGCAATGTCATGAACGTATATAGTGTGTATGCTTCGGATGTATTGAACCTTACTGATCAGTTATTAGCAATGGCCAGCTTAAGGGTCGACCGCTTTCATAATCAAGGCACTCTTACCGGAGGTTCAAGTGAAAAATCAGGTGCCTATCTGCAAACAGCACTTTCTCCAAAATTTGGTCTCGTTTACCAGGTGTTGAAAGATCAGGTGTCTGTATTTGGTAATTACATGAATGGGTTCAAAAATACCGGTTCTGCAACAACATTAAGAAACGGCCAATTGGTAACGGAAGGGCTGAAACCACAGCACGCCAATCAGCTAGAAGGTGGTGTAAAGCTGGATATCCTTCAAAACAAGTTGAGTTTAACGGCGACTTACTATGACATTACTGTCAACAACATGTTAGTTGGTAGATCTTTTGTTGATCATAATGGCGTCAATCAAAATTATACGGTGCAGGAAGGAACGCAGCAGAGTAAAGGTGTTGAGTTCGATTTGACAGCAAACCCTGTAGAGGGATTGAATATGGTACTTGGCTACAGTCACAATGACAGTAAAATGGTTAAGGCTGATCCATCAGAGGAAGGTCGAAGACCTGTAAGTGCTGGCCCGGCAGATTTAGTTAACTTCTGGTTGAGTTACACCGTTTCTAAGGGCTTGTTCAACGGTATTGGTGCAGGTTTTGGCGGCAATTATGCTGGGAAAAACATCGTTACAAGCACGACATATACTGGTGATTTTACTTTGCCTGCGTACACTGTATTGAATGCCTCGCTATTTTACAACAAAAGCAAATATCGCATCGGATTAAAAATGGACAACCTTACTGATAAGCAGTATTTCAAAGGTTGGACAACAGTTGAAATTCAACAGCCGAGAAGTATATTGGCGAACATATCGCTCAAATTTTAATGATGTCTACCTCCGGAAAAAAAATCAAAAAACCAAGAAGCCGGGCCCGAAAGGTCGCCGGCTTTTTGCACCTCTGGCTTGGCCTGGCTTCAGGGATCGTGGTTCTGATTCTGGGTGTTACGGGTTGTCTGTATGTTTTCCAAAAAGAGATCTCTGATTTGGTGTACCATGATCAACTCTACGTCAAACCTCCGGCTAATCCGGTAACCCTTTCTGTGAGCCATTTGAAGGAGATTGCGCAGAAGGAACTGAATAGTCCGAATGTGAATGTGACGACCTATACAGATCCTGAAAAAGCCTGGGAATTTTTGTATTATAAAGCTGGAGATCAGGATGCGCTTACTTTTTTCGGATCGGTGGATGCCTATAAGTCAGCTTTCATTAATCCGTATACCGGACAGGTAACTGGCATTATCGATTATGAAGAGAACTTTTTTGTCATTGTAAAATATCTGCATTGGAGCTTGTTGCTCAATACCAAATATGGACAGCCTATAGTCGCCTATAGTACGCTGATATTTGTAGTTATGCTCATCACGGGGATGATCATGTGGTGGCCTAAAAACTTGAAGAGAAATAACTTCAATAAAAGCTTCAAGATCAAATGGAGTGCGAAATTTAAACGGTTAAATTACGATTTGCATAACGTTCCTGGGTTTTACGCAATGCTGATTACTTTGGTGTTGGCGCTCACTGGGATGGTATGGGGTATGAGTTGGTTTCAATCATTTGTATATGTTGTGGCCGCGCAATCTACTGCGGCACCTCAGCAAAATTTGCTAAGTTCTGACTCGACAGCGGTAGCTGTAAATAAGCCTTTAGATATTGCTTTTGCAACTGCCCGCACGCATTTTAAGGACGCCAAACGGATCGGCCTTTTTTATCCGGAAGGCAGTAAGTCTGCGCTTATTTCCGCCTATGGTTACCGGGGTAAAGAAGATTATTGGGATATGGATATACTTCAGTTTGATCAATTTACCGGCACACTGCTTGCCCGAGAAAATTTTGCGGACAAGAACAATGGAGAAAAGCTCATTAGCATGAATTACGACATCCATGTCGGGGTTGTACTTGGCTTAACAGGCAAGATTTTAGCGTTTATAGGAAGTTTCATCGCTGCCAGTCTGCCCGTAACCGGATTCATGATCTGGCTGGGAAGGAAGAAGAAAAAGCAGGTAAAACCTGCTACCTTATTGGTGGTATCGGCGGTGTAATTGAAACCTTGACCCTTCTAATCGGAGTTTTACTCCAGACTTCGTATATTTTTGCTCCTTTACTGCTCAATCCACTGTGGTGCCAGTCGCCATTTTCCAGCTTGCCCTCGAAAACCAACGATGCACCAACGCGGCTGTTGTCACGCGAGAAAAATTCGATATTCTCGGTGTATTTGCCGTCGTTAAAACTGTAAGAGCCGCCGCCGGTGCCAAGGAACTGTTTTTTAGCGGGGTCCATAGCCACCCATTGAAATTTAGTGCCAGTAAGCATTTTCAAGGTTTGTCTGCTGCCTGTCTGATGTATAGGAACTACTTTGCCGTCATCTTGCATGCGCCCAGTGATGCTCCAGAGACCTGCAAGCGGAGCTTTACCGTCGTCCACCCTATCGAAACCTATTGCATTTCCATCTATAGTCAGCAACAATTGGTTGGCGGAAACAGAAAAAGGAATTTCAAGATTTGAGCCAACCTTTGAAGAATCGGCACTGTTGAACAAAGTAGTCACAACGAGGTTTCCGGCAGCTTCGGCTATTGATCCACCCTGTGTCATCAAAAACTGATTGCCTTCATGCACAGTGTAATAGTAGATTCCGTCCTGTACGAGAACAAGATGTGTTTCATTTGCCCTGGATAATTGCCAGGCACCATCTATTGAATTTTTGGTTTGGGCAATGCCACTTAGGTTTGTGCCAAATAAGGCAAGTAATATCACTGATATATATTTCATGGCGTCATAAACCTGGTGTTAATGTTTGCAACAGGTTGATATAAATATAAACAATGTGTTTTATAGACGTGTTAAAATTTGTTAAATAAGCCGATAAATGTGAATGCTTGTTTATTTTTGATAGTCTATAATGAAAAAAAGAAGCCTTTGGCTAATTACCGGATTGATGACCATAGCGCTGCTAGGCGTTTTTGTAATGCAGCTGTATTACATAAGGGAAGCCTATAACCTAAAATCTCAACTTTTCGAGCAGGATGTAAACCAGGCCCTCAATAACGTGGTCAACAAAGTTCAAAGGCGCTATGCAGCAGTCAATATTAACAAAAAAGATTTTGAGGTCAGGCGGGAGCGGGAACTCGAGTTCAGGAATAAAGCTGAGCGCATAATTGATTTCAAAGAACGATTCAAAGAAAATGAAGTCGCGCGAAAACGGGAACAGGAAAGGAAGATAATAGCCAATCTGAACTTACGAGATAGTATCGTGAGAGCGAATTTTCTGAAGCCGGAATTGATTAGCGAGGAAGTATATCAGGAGATTTCAAATGTGAACAACGAGATCTCTCCCACGCTTCAAGTGCAGGTGGATTTTGGGATAGACGCTTTTGGTAATGTAAGGGGAAATGTTAATCAGACGGTAGTTTCTCAGAAGTCTTCCACTTTTAGGTTGGAGCCAGACCGTCTTGCCGATAGCATCAGGTATTTAGCTTATAACCCAAGAAACCTTAATCCTATAACGGTGACCCTGGAAAGGGTAACACCAGATCTTGCTATTAAATTTAAAATAGAAGACAGAATTGCCAGACAAAAATACGAAGAGGGGCTGAAGGATCTGATGGAAGATACTGTCGCATTAGAACGTCGCAATCTAAATTACCTGGAGGATGTTGCAAAGGAAATGCGCCAGGTTTACGTGCCGATCAATCAGCGGGTTTCCCGAAATGTATTAGATACATTGATCAAAAAAGAACTGTTGAACAAAAATGTGAGTTTAACTTACGATTTCTGGTTAAAGCTAGCCAATAAAGATTCTATACTTTATCAGAAAGCGGCTAACAGTCAGTCGGAAATCCTACCGGAAAACACCTATCGCACCACTTTATTCAGTAACGAGCTTTTCCGCGACCCGGGAATGCTTTACCTGTATTTTCCAAATAAGAATTCACTGATCTTGAATAACATGTGGGCTACGATGGCCTCTTCTGCCGCGTTATTACTGGTGCTGGTTTTCATTTTCGCGTATACAATCTACGCCATTCTCAAACAAAAAAAGATGTCTGAGATGAAAACTGACTTCATCAACAACATGACGCATGAATTTAAAACCCCGGTGGCAACGATTATGATTGCCAGTGAGGCTTTGAAGGATCCGGAGATCGTGGACGATAAAAGCAGGATCAGCAGACTTGCCGGTATCATTTACGATGAAAATGTGCGTTTGGGTAATCACATAGAACGGGTATTGAGCATTGCGAGATTGGAAAAGAAAGAGTTGAAACTGGAGCAAAATGAAGTGAATATTCACGATCTTATTGCGGCTGTGATCGACAGCATGAGCCTGCAGTTGCAAAAGAAGAACGCCAGGCTTACTTTAAATTTAAATGCTGTACATTCGGATATCTTTGGAGATGAGCTGCACCTATCAAATGTGTTTTACAACCTTATAGACAACGCCAATAAGTACAGCAGCACAGACCCAGACATTACTATCCAAACGAAAAGCACCAACCAGGCGCTGATCATTGAAATTGCGGATAAGGGGATAGGTATGACGAAAGAACATTCAAAGCGGATCTTTGATCAGTTTTACCGGGTGCCAACAGGAAATCTTCACGATGTTAAAGGTTTTGGCCTGGGTTTAAATTACGTGCAGGACATTATCGAACAAATGAATGGGACTATAAAAGTGCATAGTGAAAAGGATAAGGGCACTACATTTGAGATAAGTTTACCACTAAACCACAAATGATGAAAAGAATTTTATTGGTAGAAGATGATCCCAACCTCGGATTGCTTTTGCAGGATTACCTCCAACTAAAGGGGAAATTTGATGTGATTTTATGCACCGATGGGGATGAAGGCTTGCGCGCATTCAGCAAACAGGAATTTGACCTTTGTATTTTGGATGTGATGATGCCTAAAAAAGACGGCTTCACCTTGGGGAAAGAAATTAGAAAGATCAACCAGGATATCCCAATTATTTTTGCCACAGCGAAAGCCATGATGGAAGATAAAGCTTCTGCCTACGATCTGGGGGGAGACGACTACATCACAAAACCGTTTAGGATCGAAGAATTGTTACTGCGCATAAATGCCCTTTTGAAACGTGTTGCCGTGAAGGAGCAGCCGGATCCGGGACCCGCTCAAACACAATTTCAGATTGGCGATTATACCTTCGATTATACCACTCAGCTGATTCATTTTAACGGGTTGCAGCAAAAACTTTCTACGAAAGAAGCGGAGTTGCTTCGGCTCCTTTGTTTAAAAAGGAATGCCGTTCTTACACGAGAAGAAGCGTTATTGAGTATCTGGCATGACGATAATTATTTTAATGGGCGTAGTATGGATGTTTTTTTAAGTAAATTGAGAAAATATTTAAGGGACGACCCAAAAGTGGAGATCCTGAATGTCCACGGAAAGGGCTATAAATTACTCGTCAATTAAACAAATATTATTAACGCCATGAACCTCAATTTCCCCTCAGTGCAATCCTTATGGTCGGACTTTCTTAAAGTTGTGACCAGGTTTCCCTTGCAGATATTAGTTGCTTTAGCAGCTACCGTGTCCTGGTGTTTGCTTGTCGATGCCAGCAAGCGAACTGAGGAACAGCTTATTGTATTCATCGTCGTTTGTAATTTCGCGTTGACTTTACTTCTTTCCGCCGATCTATAAGCCGAAGTAAACCAACTG
>JAPSHM010000206.1 GCA_031179845.1 Pedobacter sp. | reverse complement strand
TTCCAGACCAGTCAACCTGCGGA
Organism: Pedobacter sp.; assembly: GCA_031179845.1. GTDB lineage: Bacteria > Bacteroidota > Bacteroidia > Sphingobacteriales > Sphingobacteriaceae > Pedobacter. The sequence continues at coordinate 7,072 of JAPSHM010000206.1, read as the reverse complement.
GCGTCATGTCCAGGATCGCTCTGGCCTGAATATCAGACAAGCCAAATTTCTCCATCAAGCCTAACCTGGCTTCCTCTGGTGTATCTGAGCTACGGATCAGGTTTATTACTTCATCAAGATGATCCAGAGCGATCAACAAACCTTCCAGAATGTGTGCCCGTTTTTTCGCTTCTGCAAGTTCAAATTTGGTTCTGCGGACCACCACCTCATGCCGGTGTTCAACAAAATAATGGATTAGATCCTTTAAGTTCAATAACTGTGGTCTGCCTTTAACAAGTGCAATGTTATTTACGCTAAATGAGGTCTGTAAAGCAGTTTGCTTAAACAAATTATTCAATACAATGGAAGCGTTAGCGTCCCGTTTGATTTCATAAACGATGCGGATACCATCCTTATTAGATTCATCCTTGATGTTAGAGATACCTTCTATCTTTTTCTCGCCTACCATTTCAGCGGTACGCTCGATCATCATGGCCTTATTAACCTGGTAAGGTATTTCGGTTACGATAATGGTTTCCCGATCTTTATGTGTTTCAATCTCCGCTTTGGAGCGCATTACGATACGTCCTCTACCCGTTTCAAATGCTTCCTGAACACCTGCATAGCCATATATAATAGCGCCTGTAGGGAAATCTGGTGCTTTGATATGCTTCATCAACTCTGGGATGGTGATCTCATTGTTTTCAATATAAGCGATCGTTGCATTAATGGTTTCAGTCAGGTTATGCGGCGGCATATTTGTCGCCATACCTACTGCGATACCGGATGATCCGTTGATCAGCAGGTTGGGAACTTTTGAAGGAAGTACGGTCGGCTCTTGTAAGGAATCATCAAAATTTAGCTGAAAATCAACGGTATCTTTATTGATATCGGCCAACATTTCTTCGGCAATCTTTTGAAAACGTGCCTCAGTATAACGCATTGCCGCAGGAAAATCGCCATCAATTGAACCGTAGTTCCCTTGTCCTTCAACCATTAAATATCGAAGGCTCCACTCCTGGGCCATCCTTACCATGGTGTTGTATACCGATGCATCACCATGTGGATGATATTTACCAAGTACTTCTCCTACAATACGTGCAGACTTTTTATATGGTTTGTTGTTTGTTAACCCCAGGTCGAGCATTCCGTATAACACCCGGCGGTGTACCGGTTTTAATCCATCCCTAACATCAGGCAAAGCCCTTGATACGATAACCGACATTGAATAATCAATGTAGGCGGATCTCATTTGCTCGTCAATATCAATTCTAATTATTTTGTCGTTTTCTTGATTTTCTAAATCTTCTGCCATAAATATTAATGTTCCTTAAGAACGATTTAAATGTGGTATTCTTATAACCTTGCGAATCTAATAAAAAATGCGCCATTAAGACGCATTGTGGAAAAAATTTAACCTATAGTTGGTGGCTTCATTTGGCCGCTAAGCCCATACAACTCCCTTTTTAAGCAGGCTTTGCGTGTGGAACTCTGGTGTTCCCGGAGCTGGTTGGTGATTGTATGTCCATTTTGCCATGGGAGGCAAGCTCATGAGAATTGATTCTATTCTTCCATTGGTTTCAAGGCCAAATTTCGTGCCTGCATCATACACGAGGTTGAATTCTGCATACCTGCTCCTTCGAAGGTATTGCCATTCCTGTTGCTGAGGTGTAAATTCTTTGTCCCTGTTTCGATCGATCAGTTCTGTATAGGCTGGAATAAATGTATTTCCTACGGCAATAGAAAAATCAAGCAATTGATCAAACGACAATCCAGTATTTTCAGGTTTTAAGCGATCATAGAAAATGCCTCCGATTCCCCTGGTTTCTTCTCTGTGTTTGATAAAGAAGTAATCGTCAGCGTTGGCTTTAAACTTCGGGTAAAAAGATTCATCAAATTCATCGCAGGTTTGCTTCAATAAATGGTGGAAGAACCTTGCATCTGTATCGATGATATAATGAGGAGTCAGGTCGATCCCGCCACCAAACCAACGCGTTTGCTCGTCCATCTCGAAATACCGGATATTCATATGAATGATCGGCACAAATGGGTTGGATGGATGCATCACTATAGAAACACCAGTAGCGAAAAAGTCGTCGTTATCAACTTTAAACGCATTTTTTACGGCTTCGGGTAATTTACCGTGTACTGCAGAAAAATTTACACCACCTTTTTCGATTACATCTCCATGCTGCATAATGCGGGTTCTACCGCCTCCGCCACCTTCTCTGTTCCAAATTTCTTCTTCAAATTTAGCCTTTCCATCAGCCAGTTCTAAACTGCTGCAAATCTCATCCTGGATTTTCTGATAGGCCGCTACTACTTGATCTCTAAACGCCATTTTTTCTAAAACTAAGTTCAAAGTTAACCTAATAAAAAAAGTCCATGCCGCTAAAATGCAGATAGTACATTGGTTTGACACATTTGTTCCCCTTCGCTGACATTAACTTTCAGAAGTTGAGGGCAGAAATATGTTCGGTTATGAAGAAGGGATAAAGAAAAAAGAGGAAGATCAATTTGATCATCCTCCTTTATTTTTGTGCTAGCTTCGCGATCAAGCTTATTGAGTTCGCGGTGCCTGGGTAGTATCAGGCGGCATTGTTCTCATGGTATCCGCTGGAACCTGTGACGTATCAGCCGGAGCAGACATTGTCGTATCAGATCCAGTGGTATCTGAAGTTCCAGATACATTTTTAGTCGAATTGCATGCTGAAAATGCTACGGTTATGGTACCGGCGACAGCAAGACTTAAGATTAGTTTTCTCATAAGTATATGTTTTGTTTTTAAATCGATGAAAGCCAACTGCTGTCCTTTTTTTCAGCAGATTATCCTGGTTCCATGGGGTTCTTTTAAACTCAAATAACTTAACAAGTCCGTCGCGCTAAAGGTTTTGAATTTATACAGGTTCCTAATTTTTCCTCAAATTATCCGTTTATTCGTTTCTTATATCCGGTATATTATTTCAAAAGGAATAAATTATCAACAAATCATCCGTAGCGCAAGATAAAATTTTTATGTTCAATAAACTTTCAGATATTTAAGCGTCATGGTTGTATCGGAAAATACCCTGAAATGGGCCTTGTGTTTTTACCCCCCCCTTCTGTTCCAGCGCATATGGGTGCGCAAATTTCATAGCGGCTTCCGGGGTGTTGACGTAAAAATAGCAAAAAGCCTGCTAAATAGAAACTATAACGGATCAATCTTCGGTGGTACAATATATGCTGCTACAGATCCTTTTTATGCGTTATTATTTGATCAGCTTCTCCAAAGATTAGGTTTTAAAGTACGCGTATGGCTTAAAAGTGCGTCGATACAGTACTTAAAACCTGGCAGAGGCCACCTGTATTTTACAATTGTGGTTACAGATGACATGTTGAATGAGGCCATCGAAGCGTTAAATAACAGTGGTAAGTTTGTCAAAGCCTATCCAATGGAGATTACAAACGCTGATGGACAAGTTTGTGCAACAGTAATGAATGAAGTTTATCTAAGAAACCTACATCAGGAAGAAGAACCACGAATAGCTTATTAAAGCTTTAAGGAAGATAAAAATGAATATCAGAAAACTAATTTTACAGGGCGAAGGTACGACATTGGATTTCAAGAAGACCATTACCAGTAATGAAAAGATAGCGAAGAGCCTGGTAGCGTTTGCAAATAATAAAGGCGGACAACTGTTGATTGGGGTTGCAGATGATGGCAGCATCAAGGGTGTGAAATCTGAAGATGAAGAACGATATATGATCACCAAATCTGCGCATCAGTTCTGTAAACCAGCCATTGAACCAGAATTTGAAGAGGTTTATGTGGATGATAAACTGGTACTGATCGTAAACATTGCGGCAAGTGATACCAAGCCTCATTATGCGCTTGACGAAAACAAAAAATGGTGGGTATACTATCGTGTGAAGGACAAGAGTTTACTGGCGAGCAAGATAATCGTAGATGTTATTAAAAGAAGCTCGAGTGATGATGCAGAACTGATCACCTATACTGAACAGGAGAAGAAGCTATTTGAGCACCTGGCAGAGAAAGGCAGAATTACCTTAAAAGAATTTAGTAAACTAACCAGAAGTTCGTATCGCCAAGCTCAAAAAATTCTGGTGAGCTTAATTATTAGTGGGGTGATCAGGCCACATTCTTCGGATAAGGAAGAGTATTTCACATCCATTCAATAAGCATCATGTCATCCAAAATTCATTTCGCATCTGCAAAATATTATTTAAACGATTTAAACGCCGGTTAATAGATTTTTTCGCATTGCGGAAGCTTAAATCATGGCAAAAAACACGACTTTTGTCGGCATGTTGACGCGTTTATACACAAAATACAAACCTTATTATTCTGACAATTTACGTTTAGCCATGCCAATTGTGGTGTCCCAACTTGGGCACACGCTGGTGCATCTTGCGGACAGTGTGATCGTTGGCCACTTTGCTGGCACCATACAGCTGGCAGCAGTTTCGCTTGTCAACAGTTTATTTATGCTGATCCTGGTATTGGGAATGGGAATTGCCTATGGGCTCACTCCCTTAATCGCACAGGAAAATGGCAAGAAAAATTACTCGGAGTGTGGAAAGCTTTTATCAAATAGTCTGATCATAAACTTTCTTACATCTCTCCTTCTGTATATTTTTGTGCATTTAGGAACTTTGTTGGTGATTGACCATATTGGACAGTCGCCGGAAGTCGTAGCATATGCAAAACCCTATTTGGGCTATCTTGGCGTTTCCATTATTCCCCTGATGATCTTCCAGACATTCAAGCAGTTTGCTGAAGGACTTGGATTTACCAAGCAGGCCATGTTTATCTCCATCTGGGGCAATTTGCTGAACGTTATACTGGGTATCATTTTTGTAAAAGGGATGTTTGGCATTGCACCAATGGGTGTTAAAGGCGTTGGATTGAGCACGTTAATAGATCGGGTCTTGATGGCTACGGTCATGTCAATCTATGTTCTACGTTCGAAAGACTTTCGTGCATATACCAAGGACTTTCGGATCACTTTTATCGACAAGATAAGAAGTCGGAAAATTGTAAAGATCGGTGCACCTGTTGCCCTGCAATATTCATTTGAGATCAGCGCATTTAGTGGCGCCGCGATATTGATCGGAACAATCGGGGCCATCGAGCAAGCAGCACACCAGGTAGCGATTAACCTTGCTGCTGTAACTTACATGATGGCCAGCGGCATCGCTTCTGCAGCCACAATTAAGACTGGTAATAACTTTGGAAAGCGGAATTTCACTGACCTCAGAAACTCTGCTATCGCCAGTTACCATGTTATTCTGCTGTTCATGACCGCTACTGCTATCTTGTTTATTCTGGCGAACAACATTTTGCCATATATCTATACGGAAGATACAGCTGTGATTAATATTGCCGCACAACTATTGATCATTGCTGGTTTCTTTCAATTGTTCGATGGAACACAGGTGGTTGGCTTAGGTGTCCTACGTGGACTTGGTGATGTAAATTTCCCAACATTTATCACTTTTATTGCGTATTGGATCATTGGTATCCCCCTCGGTTATGTATTGGGTATTGTACTGGGCCTTGGTGTTAACGGCATTTGGTACGGTTTAACTATCGGACTACTTAGCGCATCCATTCTTCTATTTTTTAGGTTTCAAAAAAGAACTAAGGTTTTAATGAACGGATTATAGCCTACCTTCGCTTTTGCCTCTTATAGTCTTTTTAGACGCCTTTTGAAATTAAATCTATTAAATTAGTAGATTTATTTTGAAAATTGAAAAACTTCAGTTAATATTGTCGACCAATTCGATAGATATTATATGAAACAAAAGCTACTCACCCGGAAAAAATCTATATGCTGTTGTATGAACGGATGTTCAGTACAAATGCCAATTCATACTTTATAGATTTAATTTCCATACCAATGAAACCATCATCATATCAATCGTCATTATTCACCCTACTACTTTTTACCTTTTTCTCTAAACAACCGCTTTATGCGCAGGGAAATAATTTCATCGTTATTTCAGGAACGATTATCGATGAAAGCACCAGAGAACCGATTCCAGGTGTAAACGTATTTATTAAAGGGACGGTTAACGGCATTGCTACCAACACCAATGGTGAGTTTGATCTAAAGACACAAGCAAAGTTTCCTTTTACGCTTGTCCTTTCGAGCGTCGGTTTCAGAACGCAGGAATTTGAAGTGAAGGGTTCAGACTCCAGGATCAACATAGCGCTGGTCACCCAAACGCAATTGGGCCAGGAAGTAGTCATCACAGCCTCCCGTGTAGAAGAAAGCATCCTTAAATCTCCAGTAGCAATAGAAAAATTAGACATCCGGGCGATCAGGGAATCGCCGGCTCCCAGCTTTTATGATGCCCTTGAAAATGTAAAAGGTGTTCAAATGATCACTTCCAGCTTAACTTTCAAAGTACCTAACACCCGTGGTTTTAACATTCCAAACAACTTTCGGTTTATGCAGCTGGTTGATGGTGTTGATATGCAAGCTGCAACTTTAGGTGTACCGCTGGGCAATGCTATCGGTCCTACAGAGTTGGATATTGCAAGTGTAGAGATCACTCCTGGAGCTGCTTCTGCGCTGTATGGCATGAATGCCATCAACGGAATGTCAAACCTGATCACCAAGACCCCTTTTCTATATCAAGGGCTGAGCGTTTACCAAAGAACTGGCGTAAATCACATTGACGGAGATGATGCTGATCCAAGCGTGCTCACTGAAACGGCTTTCAGATATGCCCGTGCGTTTAACAACAAATTTGCGTTCAAAATAAACGGTAGCTACATGAGGGGCACTGATTGGCGCTCTAATACCCGACTTGATCAAAACCCCAACCAACTGAAAAGTGCCAATCCTGGATTTCCTGCATTAGATGGAGCCGGAAATGTAGCTTTCGACGGTTGGAACAAATATGGAGATGATGCATTGGCAGGAAGTAACCTGGCGTCGAACGTGACGGGATTAACTATAGATGGCAAGCCGAATCAAACATTGCGTGTAGTGCGTACAGGATATCATGAAGTCGACCTGGTCAGTCCCAAAATTGACAACCTCAAATTTGATGCTGCCTTACATTACCGTATAAACGACAATGC
>JAPSHM010000205.1 GCA_031179845.1 Pedobacter sp. | reverse complement strand
AGAACATGCGCCCGGGAAGCAATCGCGTCTTTAATTTTTTGTTCATACCAGTTTTTATCGATCACAATACTTTCGTCCCATTCCAATAGACGCAGTGCTACTCTTGATTGATCATTGAAGTACCCATAGGCAAGAAATTCCTGAGTTGCCGACCTTACAATTACCACCTCTCCATTTTCAGGACTGCCTTTTATTTTTTCTATTGCACCAGAGAAGATCCAGGGATGGCGCAGGACTGCAGCTTTTTCTTTGCCTTTTTTAAGTATTACATCAATCATACTGCAAAAGTAATGGAAAAGATTAGCATTCTCTGCTTACAGTGCGGTTCTCGCTACACAATGCAGGTGGTAAAGCTGTGCATTCAGGTCAATTGATATAATGCTATCTTTGTCGCATGAGCTTTTATAATTTTTCAGCGGAAGAGAACCCAGGGGCAGAGGATGAACACTACATGCGTTTGGCTTTACAGGAAGCGCAAAAAGCGTTTAGGGCGGAAGAGATCCCGATAGGCGCAATCGTTGTCTGTAAGGGCCGTATAGTGGGCCGTGGGTACAATTTAACAGAACAGTTGAATGATGTGACTGCTCACGCCGAAATGCAGGCCTTCACTGCTGCCGCGCAGACACTTGGCGGAAAGTATTTGAAAGACTGTACGCTTTATGTGACCATAGAGCCTTGTGTGATGTGTGCAGGAGCCAGTTACTGGACGCAGATTGGGAAGATCGTATATGGTGCACCTGAGCCGAAACGAGGGTTTACAACAAAGGGTGGCCAATTACTGCACCCTAAGACAATTTTGAAAAGCGGTGTTTTAGCTGAGGAGTGCGGGGCTTTGATGAGAAACTTTTTCGAAAGTAAAAGGGGTTAAACTTGACAAACTATTGAACAAAACTTAACCGTTGATTGTTATATTTGCTGTTAATGTCTATTTATAGAAATCAGGCAGAGAGTATAGCATAATTATTTAAACTTAAATTATAACAGTATGGCTTTTGAATTACCTGCGTTACCATACGCAACAGATGCATTAGAACCGCATATCGATAAACAAACTATGGAAATCCACCATGGTAAACACCATCAGGCTTATGTAACCAATCTCAATAAGGCTTTAGAAGGCAAGCCAGAAGCGAACCAAAGCATCGAAGAAATCATCAAAAGCATTTCAAAATTTCCTGCAGCGGTAAGAAACAATGGTGGCGGGCACTATAACCACTCTTTGTTCTGGGAAGTTATCGGTCCAAACAAAGGAGGTGAGCCTACAGGTGAATTGGCTGAAGCGATCAAAGCTGCTTTTGATTCTTTTGCTGATTTCAAAACTAAATTTGCTGAAGCTGGTGCCACTCGTTTTGGTTCTGGATGGGCTTGGTTAAGTGTTGATGCAGATCGTAAACTAATTGTTTCTTCTACACCAAATCAGGATAATCCATTAATGGACATAGCAGAAGTAAAAGGAACACCAATTTTAGGAATGGATGTTTGGGAGCATGCTTATTATTTAAAATATCAAAACAGACGCCCGGATTATATCGCTGCGTTCTGGAATGTAGTAAATTGGGATGCGGTAGCTGAGCGTTTCAAAAACGCCTAATTATTTGCGGTCTTAATTGATCGATATAAAAAAAGCCTCTGCATTCAATTTGCAGAGGCTTTTTGTTTAGTTATATTCCAACTACGTCTTTCTTCTTTTTCTGCTTCATTGTCTTTGGAATGATGGCGAGTATCTCTTCCTTTAGCGCATTGAGCATTCTTTTTTTGATGAAGTTCTTGTGGGTGGCAAGACTGATCTCCCTCACTGGCTCAGGAGACTTGAAATGTCTTACCTTACTTAGTTGTTTGGTGCTTAATTCTTCCAGAGCCAACTCTGGCAGGAGGGTTGCACCGCTGTTGATGTCGACCATCCTGATTAGTGTTTCCACACTGCCTGTGTTGTAGGTCAGGCCCTGAAGTCGGTTGTCTTTCGTGGAGCGGCAGATATTGAGGACCTGCGACCGCATACAATGACCTTCGTTCAACAACCAGATGTTTTCATCTTCAAGGTCGTTGGCGTCAATCGTCTTCTTTTTATAAAGTTTGCTGTTCTTGCTGATGTAAGTAACAAAGTTCTCATAATAAAGCGGAAGTTCTTCTATGGTGTTGTCACCCAACGGTGTGGCCAGGATGCCGCAATCCAATATTCCGGTCTTTAAGTGATGGATGATATCTTCCGTTGTGTATTCCCATATGAGTAATTTCAAATCCGGGTATTTCTCCATCATTGCGGCAATGACCTTTGGTAGCAGGTATGGTGCTACCGTAGGAATGATCCCCACTTTGAGTTCTCCGGTGATCCCTTGTTGCTGATTGCTGATAATTTCCCTGATCTTATGGCTTTCCTGCAAAACCATGCGTGCTTGCAGCACCACCTGCGCACCAATTTCGGTTGGTACGACCGGTTGTTTGCTGCGGTCGAAGATCCTTATGTTTAACGTCTCTTCCAGCTTTTGTATCTGCATGCTCAGGGTAGGTTGTGTTACAAAGCACTTTTCGGCAGCACCGACAAAGCTCCGGTAAGTATCTACGGCGACAATATATTCCAGTTGCACTAACGTCATATAGCTAAAGTTTATTTTCTTCAGCAAAGATATCAATTTTAGCTATGTTTTTCTAAAAAGTCCTGATAGGCTAGTTTAATGCCTTCTTCCAATTCAATTTTGTGCTTCCAGCCAAGTGCATGTAATTTGGAAACGTCCATCAATTTTCTTGGTGTACCATCTGGTTTACTGGAATCGAAGGTAAGCTGACCCTCAAACCCAACAATCTTTTTAACCAATAGCGCCAGATCTTTGATGGTCAGGTCTTCGCCTGTACCGATATTGATCAGGCCTGCTTCATTGTAATTCTCCATTAAAAAATAACAAGCTTCCGCAAGGTCGTCGGCAAATAGGAACTCCCGCATTGGTGTGCCCGAGCCCCAGATGTTTACTTCTGGTACTATGTTGATCTTTGCTTCGTGGAACTTACGGATCAGTGCGGGTAAAACATGTGAATTCTGCGGGTGATAGTTGTCGTTGTAACCATAAAGATTGGTGGGCATGACAGAGATAAAATTGCAGTTGTATTGCGCGCGATAGGCATCGGCCATTTTAATGCCGGCAATTTTTGCGATCGCATAGGGCTCATTGGTTTCTTCAAGAGGACCGGTAAGCAAGTATTCCTCTTTCAAGGGTTGAGGCGCCATTTTTGGATAAATGCAGCTTGAACCCAAAAACATTAGCTTTTTTACACCGGTTTTATAGGCCTGATGAATGACGTTATTTTGAATGCAGAGGTTCTCGTAAAGGAAATCAGCACGGTAGGTGTTATTCGCAATGATACCGCCCACTTTTGCAGCTGCGAGAAATACGTAGTCTGGACGCTGCGCCTCAAAAAAGTTGGCAACAGCCTGTTGGTCACGGAGATCAAGTTCTGCGGAAGTTCTGACGATCAGATCGTTATAGCTTTCCTTTTGCAGTTTACGGTAAATCGCGGATCCAACCATTCCCCGGTGTCCTGCGATGTATATTTTTGCGTTTTTTTCCACGTGTGCCTTGATCGTTATTTAAAAATGATTTTATACAAAAGTACGAAATAGAGAGAAGTAATTAAACGCTAAACAACCGGGGGGCGCAATTGATCCACCTTTTTAAAAAACTATTTTCTAAGTTTGTATAAAAAAATAAACGGTGGGTAAAGATAAATTAAGAAAGTTTGCCGAAATAGATACCTTCCCAAATGTTTATCAGCTGGACGCTGGCAAGGAACTGAAGGGGAAGTGGGCATCACAACATTTTAAAAACGAGTATCCTGTGGTGTTGGAACTGGCGTGTGGTAAAGGAGAGTATGCCTTGAATCTGGCGAAATTGTTTCCCGAAAAGAATTTTATTGGGGTAGACTTAAAGGGCAACAGGATTTGGAGAGGCGCGCGGACAGGCATGGATGAAGGAATTGCTAATCTCGCGTTTTTAAGAATTCAGATCGAAGACATCATGGAGTTTTTTGGAGAGGATGAGATTGATGAGATCTGGATCACCTTCCCCGACCCTCAGCCACAGGATAGCCGTGAAAAGAAACGCCTCACATTTCCAGGGTTTTTAGATAAATACAGGTCATTTTTAAAGCCTGAAGGTAAAATCAACTTAAAGACAGATAATGACGCGCTTTACCTTTATACCGTGGAGAAGGTGGAGGAGCTTGAACTGAAATGCCATAAAAAAACCGACCAATTGTATAAGTCGGAATATTATGATGAAGTGCTTTCTATCAAAACCCATTATGAGCGGATTTATTTGAAACATGATAAGAGCATCAATTACATTCAGTTTTCTCTGAAGTAAAGACTGAATGTAAGATGGAACAATCATTCTATGACCAGGTTTTTGAGTTGGTGAGGTTAATTCCAAAGGGAAGGGTCACTTCCTATGGGGCCATTGCGAAAAGTTTGGGAGCTGGCGGTTCAGCGCGCATGGTGGGTTATGCAATGGCGCATGCGAATCTGGCACATCCGGCAATTCCGGCGCATAGGGTAGTGAATAGTGCGGGTTTGTTAACTGGGAAGTTTCATTTTAAGTCGCCCGACCTGATGCAACAGTTGCTTGAACAGGAAGGAATAGTGGTAAAAGGCGACAAAATACAGGGTTTCAAAAATTGTTTCTGGGACCCTTTACAGGAATTGTAGAAAAAATAATGCTGAGGCAAGGATAAAAAGATATTAAAAATGGGAAAATTAGTGGAAGAGTTCAATGACTATCGGACGAAAATGAACGATAGGATCATGGAAACTGCAAATACAAACATTAAGCGTTTTTTCGCACTAGATACGACCACTTATGCAGAGGGTGCTTTGAACGTCAAGACTAAGGAGATGCTGGGACTGGTTGCTTCTATGGTCTTACGGTGTGACGATTGTATTCGGTACCACCTGGAGAAGTGTTATGATGAAGAAGTGAGTAACGAGGAGATGAATGAGGTATTCATGATTGCGAATCTTGTGGGCGGCTCAATTGTGATTCCGCATTACCGCCGCGCAGTTGAATATTGGGACGAACTCAGCTCATAAATTATGGAAGCGCCAATCAGATGCGGGTGGTGTGGAAGCGACCCGCTATATATAAAATATCACGACGAAGAATGGGGTAAGCCGGTCTATGATGATAAGATCTTGTTTGAATTCTTACTTCTTGAAGGTGCACAGGCGGGCTTAAGTTGGATCACCATTTTAAAAAGAAGAGAGGGGTACAAAAATGCCTTTGCAGATTTTGACGTCCAAAAAGTTGCTGCATTTACGGAGGCAGATGAGGAGCGATTAATGAACGATCCCGGAATTATCAGAAATCGGTTAAAGGTGAAATCGGCAATCACCAATGCCAAACTATTTATCGAGGTTCAGAAGGAATTTGGATCTTTTGCAGATTACATTTGGGGGTTTATACCGGGGAAGCAACCCATTATGAATACAGTGTTGTCTTCAAAGGACTTGCCAGCGAGAACAGCGTTATCTGACACAATTAGTAAAGACATGAAAAAGCGAGGTTTTAAATTTTTTGGCACTACGATTTGCTATGCCCATATGCAGGCAACCGGTATGGTGAACGACCATGTTGTAGATTGCATCTGCCGTTAAGCTATTTGTGCATGTCGTTGTAAGCAGCCACAAAAGCCCTGATCAGTTTTGGATCAAAGGTTTCTGTGGCTTTTATGCGTTCGGCCAGGTCTTCATCATTCGTGAGCTTCTTTAACAATGCAGATTTGATTAGTTGGTTCTTTTCATTGGAATTTCCAGCGTTTACAGGCAGTTCAACCATTGGACCTGTACCAACTTTCTCTAAAAAATAAGCCGCCGGACCGTTTTGTTTCGGTTGGTTGTCATCGCGGCTTCCGCCACCGCCAAGTGTAATGCCAACACCGCCTCCAAGTCCACCGAAGCCCCCTGTGCCGCCGCCGATACCAATACTTGGCCTGATGCGTGTCCTTCTTGGCTGTGTATCTTCAACTTTGCTGCTGCCGCCAATGCTGTATAAGTTCACTGCTCCACGTTCTTCAAACTTGAAAAAGCGAAGTTCCATGCGTTTTTTGATCACGATTGGCTTACTTACATAGGTGTCGCCGTTCCATAGAAATTCTTTGATATCTTTCGCTTTATATTCAGATAGTGTTTCGTCTTCATTTTTTAGAATTACGGTCGAAAAGTTAGTGCCCTGGATGGTTCCGCGAACGAAATTTCCCTCTGTGATCACTACGATATCCTGGGCCAGTGCAGTGGTTGCCATGACGCAAACCAGGCTGAACGCTGTCAACATTAACCGGCTATAGGCTTTTATCTTTGTCATCCTTTCTTTATTTTTGATTAGCAAATTGCTTTTGATTTAATTCGAACGATTCGCCATGATCAAATAACGGCAATTTTTCTGTTTTTGTTATTGCATAGCATAACAATTATCAAAGCTGATCAGATTTGATTTTGAATAGTATTAGTACCTTTATCCCAGTGATTTTAAAAAACAATATGAAACGACTTTTTCTTCTTGACGGTATGGCTTTGATTTACAGGGCCCATTTTGCATTGAGTAAGAACCCAAGGTTTACTTCGACGGGAATTAACACCTCGGCTGTAATGGGTTTTGCCAATACCTTGATGGAGGTGCTTAAAAAGGAGAATCCGACACATATTGCAGTAGTTTTTGACACTGACGTGCCTACAGAAAGGCATATTGACTTTGAAGCATACAAAGCCCACCGTCAATCCATGCCTGAAGATTTGTCGGCCGCCCTGCCTTATATTTTTAAACTGATCGAGGGATTTCGAATTCCAGTGATCACTAAAGATGGCTTTGAAGCTGATGACATCATCGGTACACTTGCGAAAGAGGCAGAAAAACAAGGCTTCCAAGTGTTTTGTATGACACCGGATAAAGATTTTGCACAGCTGGTGACAGAAAACATCTTCATTTACAAACCTGCCCGTATGGGGAACGAGATGGAGATTTTAGGCGTAAAGGAAGTGCTTGATAAGTGGGAAGTAGAACGGGTAGAGCAGGTTATAGATATTTTAGGTCTTTGGGGCGATGCTGTTGATAATATC
>JAPSHM010000204.1 GCA_031179845.1 Pedobacter sp. | reverse complement strand
TTTTCAATTCCTTTGTGATTCCAATGCATGCTGCAAATACGCTTTTGCCAGGATCGAGCTTTCAAAGGTTGTTGAACGAAAATGAGATTCGGCTAATCGAAAGGTCTTTATCGCTTTCCATTGCTTATGATATTGAGGTAGGGCATGAGTCTGCCTATTCTTTTGTGGAGGATGAATTGAAACTTTTGCTGGTTAAATACGATGCAAGACTTGTCGTACTGGGCATGCAGATCAAAACGTTAGAGCAGGATCTCTGGGGCAATACCACAACTACGGCCATTAAAAAACTTAAATTTCCGGTGCTGGCAGTACCGATGGGCGCAAAATTCGATGGCATTAAAAAGGTGCTGTTCGCCTGTGATATTTTAGGAGGAGTGTCAGAAAAGGTATTGGTCAATATCAAAGATATGGCCATGAGTTTAAATGCTGAAGTGGAAGTTTTCAATGTAAACACTGCCCTGAGAGAATTGAAAAGAGAAAAGGAGGCGGTGCAGGCCAATAATGCCATCGATGATGGTTTGGAAGGAATCACTTACTACTATAAACAGGTTAGATCGAATGATGTAATTAAAGAAATAGAAAAAGAAATCGAAGTCTTTGGTGCTGATATTTTGGTTATGGTACCAAAGAAATATGGTTTTTGGAGCTCAATGGTGCATACCAGTAAAACCAGGATCATGGCTTCCGGGTTACGCATTCCATTGCTGTCTATTCCAATATAAATATTAACAATTCAACTTTATGAAACAATTTACAAAAAATGGTTTATTGCTTTTCGCAATATTATCGCCCATGATGACTGAAGCACAACTAAAACAGACAGAACAACCGCTGACCTATCCCCAAACCAACAAAGCAGACATTAAAGACGACTATTTTGGAGTTGGCGTAGCCGATCCATATCGCTGGTTGGAAGATGACCGTTCCAACGAAACTCAAGCCTGGGTGAAAGTTCAAAATGGCGTGACACAGAAGTATCTTAGCCAGATTCCTTTTCGCCATCAGATCAAAACCCGTTTAACGCATTTGATGAATTATGAAAAGTATTCTCAGCCATTCAAAGAAGGTGCATATACCTATTTTTATAAAAACTCAGGTCTGCAGAATCAGAGTGTGTTGTATCGCCAGAAAGAGGGTGGAGACCCGGAGATCTTTTTAGATCCCAACAGTTTCTCTTAAGATGCGACCACTTCCCTGGCCGGTATTGATTTTTCTAAAGATGGCATCATTTGCGCCTCTCAGCTGTCAGCAGGCGGGTCCGACTGGAGAAACGTCATTGTTATGAAAACGGACGATAAATCAATAGTTGGCGATACTCTTGTTGATGTTAAATTCTCAGGAATTGCCTGGCAGGGAAATGAAGGATTCTACTATTCAAGTTATGATAAGCCCAAAGCAGGAAGCGCGCTTTCTGGTCTAACTCAATACCATAAACTGTATTTTCACAAGCTGGGTACGCCACAGAAAGAGGATGAACTGATCTTTGGTGGTGAAAAAATGCCGAGAAGGTATGTGGGCGCAAATGTCACTGAAGATGCGCGCTATCTGGTGATTTCAGCAGCCAATACCACATCGGGTAATGAGCTCTATATCAAAGACCTTAAAACTCCTGGTTCTGCAATCGTCAGCATCGTGGAAAATTTTGATCAGAACCATGGGCTTATCGACAACGAAGGAAGTAAGCTATTTATTTATACGAACCTGAATGCACCTAACGGACGAATCGTTATGGTTGATGCGGCAAATCCGAAACCGGAAAACTGGAAGGAGCTCATCAAGGAAACAAAGAACGTTCTGAACCCATCAGCTGGAGGAGGTAAGTTATTTGCCAACTACATTGTGGATGCCGTTACGAAAGTTTATCAGTACGACAGAAATGGTAAAATGGAGCAGGAGATACAGCTTCCAGGATTGGGAACAGCTGCTGGATTTGCTAGTAAGGTGCAGGAAAAGGAACTGTTCTATACCTTTACTTCCTATGTTTATCCTACCACAATATTCAAATACGACATCAGTACTGGGAAATCATCCTTGTACAAAAAATCAAAAGTAGATTTCGATCCTTCGAAATACGAATCTAAACAGTTCTTTTATGCCTCAAAGGATGGCACAAAGGTGCCGGTTATCGTTACCTATAAAAAGGGGATTCCTTTAAATGGTAAAAATCCTACAGTTCTATACGGTTATGGAGGTTTCAATGTAAGTCTTACACCAGCTTTCAGTACCTCGGTTGTCAGCCTCCTGGAACAAGGCGGAATCTATGCGGTAGCGAATCTGCGTGGCGGTGGTGAGTATGGCGAGGAATGGCATCTTGCGGGTACAAAAATGCAGAAGCAGAATGTATTCGATGACTTTATCGCAGCTGCAGAATTTTTGGTGTCGAAAAAATATACCTCCAAGGAATACCTGGCAATTATGGGTGGCTCTAATGGCGGATTGCTTGTAGGGGCTGTGATGACCCAACGTCCGGAACTGTTTAAAGTTGCTTTTCCAGCAGTAGGTGTACTGGATATGTTGCGGTACCATAAATTCACGGCCGGAGCAGGTTGGGCGTACGACTATGGAACCTCCGCAGATAGTAAAGAGATGTTTGAGTACTTATATAAGTATTCGCCATTACATGCGTTAAAGTCAGGCGTTTCCTATCCAGCAACATTGGTTAATACAGCTGATCACGACGACAGGGTTGTACCCGCGCATTCTTTCAAGTTTGCTGCAACGTTGCAGGAATCTCAGGGTGGTAAGGCTCCGGTTCTGATCAGTATCCAAACAAATGCAGGTCATGGTGCCGGAAAGCCTACAGATAAAGCTATTGAAGAAATTGCAGACAGATGGGCATTTATGTTCTATAATATGGGACTGGAGTACAAACCAGTACAATAATAATCCTATATTCGATTCAACTAAATAGTAGACGTATGAAAAAAATAATCACCTTAATCGCTTTTACCATGATGACCCTGGCAGGAATGGCACAGTCAAAGGATGAAGTTATAGTGGCAGAACAGACCGAGAGACTTCGTCTGGCAATGATCAGTGGAAACAAGGCAGAACTCGATAGCCTGGTAATGGATCGGCTGACCTATGCGCATTCAAGTGGGAAAGTAGAAGATAAGGAGACTTTTGTTCACACGCTATCTATCAAGAAATCTGATTTCAGGCGAATTGAACTATCCGATCAATCGGTGACAGTGGCAGGTAAAACTGCTATTGTACAACATGTATTAAGGGCGGATACGAATGACGGTGGAATTCCCGGTAAAGTCAATCTAGGTATCGTGCTGGTTTGGAAAAAACAGCACGATACCTGGAAATTACTGGCCAGGCGTGCTTTCAAAATAAGCTATTAACTATCGCTTGATCCTGTCAAAAAATCCAGGAACATCTTTTTCGTTACTTGAGTAAAATATCAACTTTTTATCCTTACCAAATAAGTACAGGGCAGGGTATTGTTTTGGGCGGAACAGTGGAATGAAAACATGATCCCGATCTTGCAATATGGTCACATTCTTCATCTGCTTTAAGGGTTTTGCGAAGTTGTTCATGAAATAATCTATCGAACGTGTTTCGTCCTGCGTAACCAGGTAAAGGTTGACTCCAGCCAGTTCTTTATTTCGCTTTGAAAGTATGGAAGCCGCCCGCTGGCAATGGTCGCAAGTGGCATCAAAAAGCATAATTAAGGATTTCGCTCCTTTGGGGATTTGATCCGTATAAAATTTACTGCCATCGACTTTGTAAAATTGAGCTTTAGGTAAATCCGCTCCAGGATTTAAACTTTGTGCGGTAACATTTAATGAACCCGTAATGGTCAAAACCAGGGCCAGGAAGAATTCTCTCATAGTTGTTGGATAGAAACGCTAATATCTAATTCTGTTTATACATTACTGTCATTTGAATTCAAAATTATTTTGGTTAATCCAGACATTTCCTCTTTTGAATTGTTATAACCTAAAAAACAGAAAGAATTCAAATTGGTCGTTATGATACAAAAATTTTTGCTAGCATTCGGGTTGTTATATTCTAATTTAATATATGCACAGGATACTCCATTAAAGGAGGTACCTTCTCCAGTGATCAATTCTTTCAAAAAAGCATTTCCAAATGCGACTGACATTGAGTGGGAGATGAAGGGTGAGTTATACAATGCAGAATTTGACATCAACAGAAAGGACCATGAAGTATGGATCAATGATAAGGGATCAATTATCAAGCATAAACGAGAAATCAGAACACGTGATCTTCCAGAGGTTGTCACGAAAACCTTGAAGCAGAACTTTAAGGGTTATTGGGTAGATGACGTTGCGAAATATGAAGTGGCAAAACAGTTCTTCTACAAAGTTGAGATGCAAACGTTAACAAAGGAGAAGAATGTGGTTTTGAATGAGAAGGGCGAAATTGTAGACCGGGTACTCTAGCCTTCGGGTGCGCGGTGGGCCTGATCTCAATTGATCAGACTTTCGCTTTTTGTAACTGGAAATGCAGGCTAAACATACTCCCGACGTTTACTGTTGAACTGACTTTTATTTCAACACTGTGATATAAGCAGATACTTTTGACAATGGATAATCCCAGGCCATAACCCACGTTTTCCATCAGGTTGGTTTTTCTAAACCGATCGAAAATGAACGGCAGTTCGGCATCTTCAATGCCAACTCCTGTATCCGTTACCGCAATCAGGTAACCGCTTTCATTTGTCAGTTCATCGCTGATCACAATATTTCCATTCCTTACATTATATTTGATGGCGTTGTTAATCAAGTTGTAAAAGAGCTGAAACAGCAGATCACGGTTAACCCCTTCCAATGAAACCTGATGGCTCAGCCGAACTTCAATACTCAAATTCTTGTCTTCCAGTCGATGGCCAATCTCTTCAATAATTTCGTTTAACAGTTCTCCCGGTTTTACGGTGTCAGACTTGGTAAACTGGTCATTTTCAATCCTCGAGATCATGAGCAGGGAATTCGAAATCTTCTTCAAGCGGTCCAGCGTTTTCATCATTTCCACAATTTTCAAGATCACGGTATCATTCAATTGCTCATCACCAATCAAATTCTCCATTTTGTTTTGAAGGATGCTAATTGGCGTCATCAACTCATGAGAGGCGTTGGCCGTAAACTCACGTTCCTTTTCAAAGGCCTCATTGATCTGTTCCATCAATAAGACCAGGGCGCTGTCCAGGTATTTGAAATCATACGTAGATGTGCGCACAGGAGCAGAATATTCTTTGAATGGGAATCTCCGATTAATCAATTTAGATTTAATGATTTTCCCTAATGGTCTGATGAGCATGCGGGTAAATAAAAGGTCAAACACTAGACTGATTCCGATCAGACCCATCAAAACATACAAAGCAATGCGTTGCAGTGGCCTGTTGTATTGGTTGATGCTGTTAACCGTCTTTCCAATTTCAAGGAGATAAGGCTTTTGATTGACGATAAAAGTGTGCATCAAAATCCTATAATTGAGTGTATCTTGTTCTATGACCCGCTGCGCTGTTTTGATGGTATCGACCAGCCTTTCGTTCAGTGCAGGTTCCAACGCAATATATTCTTCTTTCAACAGGGTATAACTGCCGTAACTATCTTCCCCCTGCAGGTAATGGGCTATCCCTTTTTTCTGCACCACCTGGATTACTTTCTCCTGTTGTCTTCTCAGCGAGAAAGTGGTATATTCTGAAACAATACTGTCTATTAGAAAGGGGAGCGAGATGATAAACAGGATCACGACTGCCAATTTAGAGCCGGTAATGAAGAGGATTAATTTAGCCGATAATTTCACGTTACTTCTTTATTCTGTAGCCTACGCCTCTAACTGTTTCCAGAAAATCCGCGGGTGCCCATGTATTTAATTTCTTCCTGATATTTTTAATGTGTGCATCAATGTAATTGGAGTCGTAATCATCATCGGCAAAAGTGCCCCAAATGTGTTCACTCAATTGCATTCTTGTCAGCACCCGGTTATTATGTAAAAAAAGATAGCTTAGGAGGTCAAACTCTTTTCTCGAAAGTTCGATCTGGTTCTCTCCGAAAAAGATCAGCCTTTTCTGCAGATCAACATTAAACCCGCCCAATGGTAATAATTCTTCTTTAACGTTGAATTTTCGGCGGGCGATGGCTTGCATCCGGGATTGAAGTTCCAGTAATGAAAAAGGTTTTGGGAGATAGTCGTCCGCTCCAAGATCAAGGCCCGTGATCCGGTCTTCCAATTTCCCCCTTGCTGTCAGAATAATATAGGCAGCATCCGGGTTCCATTTTTTTGCTTTTGGGAGCAAAGTAAGGCCGTCCCCGTCAGGTAACCCTAGGTCAAGCAGAATGAAATCATAACTGTTCATTTCCATTCTTTCCATCCCATCTTGCAGGTTGTGTGCAAGATCACAAACATAAAAGGCCTTTTTCAGGAAGTCAGCCATTTCGTAAGCCAGCGTTTTTTCATCCTCTACAATCAGAACTTTCATACTGGGGTTTAACGGTTTTTTTTCTTATTTTCTTTATTTGAATTCTCTTTTTTGTCGGATTTGACCTCACCGGGCTTTTCCTGTCTCCTGGACTGAGGGACTTCTTTGACCACTGGTTTTTTGTTGTCTTTGTTGCGATCATCCTTCTTACCTTTTTTTTCCTGATGAACAAGTGTGGTTGAAGTTATCGATGTACTTTTTGTATGACCTGCAAAGGAAAATAAGGAAAGACTGCTGAGAAATAGTACCAGGAGGTACGAAAATAAACGATCTGTGTTCATGATGTAAATATATGGAAAGTTTGCCTCCTTCAGGAGGCAAACTAACGCACCCTATCTAAAACAACAAATGTTCCGATTAAAGAACAGCTGCTCTACAATCTGCGCCACACAGATTAGGACAAAGTTGAATGGTCAACATGAAATTAAGATGAAAAACGAGAATTATTTAAATATTCTGAAAAATTCATTTTGATTTCATGTTCACATTGCACATTTGAATTAACAACACACAAATGAAACTTAAACAATAAGGGTATGAAAAAGTTAGTAGTATTAGGATTACTTGCCGCAATAGGATGGGTGCCGTACCAGGCCGCGGCACAAGTGAGCATTAATGTTAACATTGGCGCTCAACCGTTATGGGGCCCTGTAGGGTACGATTATGTAGA
>JAPSHM010000203.1 GCA_031179845.1 Pedobacter sp. | reverse complement strand
GAGTCCGACATCATTCGTAAAGCGGCCAATGTGCGTCCTTCGGCCAGACAATTGCGCTGGCAGCAACTGGAGCTGACCGCATTTTTGCATTTTGGTATCAATACCTTTACCGGACGCGAATGGGGAGATGGGACTGAAGATCCCAAATTGTTTAACCCTTCTTCACTTGATGCGAGACAGTGGATTCGCACCTGTAAAGAAGCCGGGTTCAAACAGGTCATTCTGACCGCCAAACACCACGATGGATTTTGCTTATGGCCAAGTCAGTATACCGAACATTCCGTGAAAAGTAGTCCCTGGAAAGCTGGAAATGGAGATGTTGTGAAAGAAGTAGCGGAAGCCTGCCGGGAATATGGTATCGGCTTTGGTATTTATCTCTCACCCTGGGACAGGAATAGCCCGTATTTCGGATCAGCTGCCTATAATGACTATTTTATCAATCAACTCACAGAATTGCTGACCCAATACGGCCAGATCGATGAACTTTGGTTTGATGGGGCAAATGGAGAAGAAGAGACCGGGAAAAAGCAGGTGTATGAGTTTAACAAATGGTACACTTTGATTCGAAAATTACAACCTAAGGCTGTAATTGCAGTGATGGGCCCCGATGTCCGTTGGGTGGGTACGGAAACGGGTTATGGAAGAGAAACAGAATGGAGTGTGGTGCCTGGCGATGCCTTGCTGCAGGATAAAATTGCTGCAGCCTCGCAGAAAGTAACTGAGTTCGCACCAGCCAATATGATGGACGATGATTTAGGGAGTATTGAAAAGATTAGCAAAGCGTCCAGCCTGGTCTGGTACCCCGCTGAAATCGACGTGTCCATCCGGCCGGGATGGTTTTATCATGAGGAGGAAGATCATAAAGTAAAAAGTCCGGAAACTTTAATGGACATTTATTTGAGCTCGGTAGGAAGAAATGGGGTACTGCTGCTGAACCTGCCGCCAGATAAAAGGGGCTTGATCAGTGACTACGATATAAAAGCATTGAAAGGCTTCAAGGCTAAACTGGATGAAACCTTTGCAAACGACCTGCTGAAAAATGCCAGTATGAAGACCAAACATGGAAAAGATACGACCATCATCACAATTGCGGTTCCAAATGCTATTGAATTCAACACCCTGCTGCTCCAGGAAGACATCCGAAAAGGGCAACGTGTAACACAATTTGAATTGTTCTATAAACAGGAGGGAATCTGGAAAAAAGCGATATCCGGAACTACCATAGGCCACAAAAGGATAGTAACTTTCAAAACAATAAAAGCAGACGAACTCCGTTTAATTTTACCTCAGACACGTTTGAAGCCATTCATCTCGTCAATTGGACTTTACTCACAACAATCACAACTTTAATTATACCGCTGAGCTGATGAAGTTTTTTTTAAGTATTGTTTTTTCTGCGCTTTGTCTGCCCCTCGCAAATGAGCTGAAAGCTCAGGGCTTGCCGTATGAACTGCAATCCTCGGAGGTTGTCGCCGTAAACCGGATGCCCATGCGTGCGCATGGTTTTGCCTATGAAAGCCTCGTATTGGCAAAGCAGCATGAAAAGGAACGGTCTTCAAGGTTTATTTCTTTAAATGGAGCCTGGAAGTTCAACTGGGTGAAAAACCCCGGTCAACGCCCGCAAAATTTTTATCAGAAGGATTTCGATGATAAAGACTGGGCGAGCTTTAATGTTCCTGCCAATTGGGAATTGCACGGCTATGGTACACCTATATACATCAATACAGCTTATGAGTTTACCGGACATGCGAAGAAAGGTGGGCAATTGAATCCTCCTTTTGATATTCCTGAAGATAACAACCCTGTAGGTTCTTACAGGAGGAAAGTTGTGATTCCCGAAAGCTGGAACGGGCAACAGATCTTTATCCACCTGGGGGCAGTAAAATCTGCTTTTTTCATTTGGGTGAACGGAGAAAAAGTGGGCTACAGTGAAGATAGTAAACTGGCCGCCGAATTTGATCTGACGAAATACGTTAAACCAGGAGAAAATCTGATTGCTATCCAGGCTTACCGCTGGAGTGATGCCAGCTACCTGGAGTGTCAGGATATGTGGCGCATTTCCGGAATTGAGCGTGAAGTTTATCTTTACGCAACCCCTAAGATTGACCTGAGAGACTTTAAGATTATAGGCGATCTGGATGAGCATTATCGCAACGGTTTGCTGGATGTGAACGTTAAAGTACACAACTATAAAATTGATAAAGGTGGTTTTCATAGTGTACCCGATACATTTTCTGTGGAAATGGAGCTGCAGGATGCCACAGGCAAAAGAATTGCTTTTCAGCAGTCAAAAGGCATCCAACAGGTTCTGGGCAACTATCGATCGGAGCTCGTATTCAAAGAACGCATCCCCGACGTTAAAACCTGGTCAGCCGAAACACCCTATTTGTATACGCTTTATTTAACGCTAAAAGATAAAGCAGGTCGCGTACTCCAGATAGTGCCGCAACGTGTCGGTTTCCGTTCCATTCAAATCAAAGACCGGAACTTATTGGTAAATGGCAAGCGGGTATTGTTTAAAGGCGTAAACAGGCATGAACACGATCCTAAGAACGGTCATGTTGTATCAAAGGCTGACATGCTGAAAGATGTCGAGATGATGAAGAAGCTGAACATCAATGCTGTTCGCCATTCTCATTATCCGCCTGATCCGTATTGGCTGGAACTCTGTGATCGCTACGGCTTATATGTGGTAGATGAAGCAAATATAGAATCACATGGTCGAGGATATGATATTTCTCACACGCTGGGGAATGACAGCCGCTGGTTAAATGCGCATTTGGAAAGGATCAAAAGGATGTATGAAAGGGATAAAAACTTTACCAGCATCATTACCTGGTCGCTTGGAAACGAGGCCGGGAACGGAGTGAATTTTTATGAGGGCTATGACTGGATGAAAAAAAACGACTCTCGCCCGGTACAATATGAACGTGCAGAATCGGATTTTAACACCGACCTCATGGTGCCACAATATCCTGCACCATCGTCAATGATCAGCTATTCTAAAAGTAATCCTGAAAAGTTAATGATCATGAGTGAGTATGCACACATTATGGGGAATGGACTGGGTAACTTCAAAGAGTATTGGGAGGCCATCCGAAATTATCCGTATCTGCAAGGAGGATTTATCTGGGAATGGCTGGACCAGTCTATCGATACGGTCAAAAACGGAAATAGAATTCTTGCCTATGGTGGCGACTTTCCATTGAAAGGGCCAGCAGATAACAATTTGAGCGACAATAACTTTTGTGTGAAAGGGGTCGTCACTGCTTATCGGAAACTGACGCCTATGGCCATCGAAATTAAAAAGGTATTGCAACCGGTTCAATCCGTCCTGAATGCGGGTTATCAGTTGCGCATAAAAAATGAGTACTTCTTCAGGGACCTGTCTAATGTACAGATCCGATGGACATTGCTGGAAGATGGTGTAGTGAAGGAGAACGGAAAAGTGACTCAGATCAATGCCGGGCCTGAACAATTTACGGAAATCGCATTACCTGTAAAAACAAAGCTGCGGTCTGACAAAGCTTATTTTTTAAATGTCCATTATACTCTAAAAGCTGCAGAGCCTCTTTTACCTGCCGGTCACGAACTGGCATATGAACAGTTCACTTTAAGTGAAGGACAGCTGCCTGTATTTAAAAATAACGAAAATAAAACGCCCCTTAACGTGGTGAGCAAAGCAGGAAAGTTAATGGTTGCTGGAAAGCGGTTTTCTGTAGAGTTCGACGAGGAACAGGCTTTGATGATGAGCTATGTGGTTGATCAGAAACAAATATTGACGAAAGGGCCTACACCTGATTTTTGGCGTGCACCGACGGACAATGACATCGGTTCTGGCTTCAACAAATCTTTACGCATGTGGCGAAATGCATATGAGAAAGGGCAGAAACCGGAACTCAGCTGGAAAAAAAATGACAATGGAACTTGTGAGGTTGTGCTGAAACGCAGCATGCTTAATGGTGAAGCCCTGGCTGAGCAACAGTATACGATTTACCCTGATGGAACGACTGAAGTCCAAAATCATTTTCAGGTAATAAAAGGCGATTATCCCTTATTATTACGTGTCGGCAATACTTTGCAGATGGATCTTACCTATCACCAGATCAGATATTACGGACGTGGACCATGGGAGAATTATTGGGACCGCAAGTCGGCCTCGCTTGTAGGCATTTATTCACAATCTGTGAAGGACCAGTACTTTCCTTATGCACGCCCTCAAGAAAGCGGAAATAAATCGGATGTACGTTGGGTGAATTTTACCGATCAAAAAGGGTCGGGAATCAGGTTTGAACAGCGGGACAGTTTGCTTAATTTTTCGGCATTGCCTTACGCACTGGATGATCTGGACCCTGAAGAAGATAAAAAGCAATACCATTCCGGTGAGCTTAAAGCCAGAGATGCCATTTACCTTCACCTGGATTTAAAACAAACCGGGCTACAGGGGATTGACAGCTGGGGCGCCTGGCCATTGAAAGAATATATGATACCATACCAGGACCATAAATACAGTTACCGGATCATTCCTTTGAAAAACGGAAAACCGGGTCTATAGTTAAAATTGAACAATTGATATTACATGTATAAAAAGATAATAACATTCGCAGCCTGCTTTTCTCTAGCTTTTAATGGCTTTGGTCAGCAAAACTTAACAAAATATGTGGATCCTTTTATTGGAACAGGGGGCCATGGACACGTTTTTTTAGGCGCTAGTGTGCCTTACGGAGCGGTGCAACTGGGGCCTGTGAACAGCTCTACGGGCTGGGACTGGTGTTCAGGCTACAATTACGTCGATTCAACCATCGTTGGGTTTTCACATACCCATTTAAGTGGAACAGGAATTGGCGACCTTGGGGATATTGCGATTATGCCGGTTACAGGGAATGTAAAAATGCAAAAAGGCACCCCAGGAGTACCATCAAGCGGATTTTATTCATTATTTAGCCATCAGGAAGAAACGGCGAAACCGGGATTTTACAGTGTGATGCTGAAACGTTATGGGATTAAAGCAGAGCTGACAGCCAGTACCAGGGTAGGTTTTCATCAATATACTTTTCCTGCTGGCGAAACGCCGAAAGTGATTATCGATTTGCAACAGGGCATAGGTTGGGATACTGCGACAGAAACATATATTACACAGGAAAGTGCGAGCACGATCTCCGGCTACCGTTATTCAAAAGGTTGGGCGGATAACCAGCGTATCTATTTTACTGCTGTGTTTTCCAAACCGATTCGTCAGGTTATGGTCTATGACAGTACCGCGCTCCAACAAGGTAAATCACTTCGCGGACGCTTTGTAAAAGCACAGTTGCTATTTGATTTGCTGAAAGGAGAAAAATTAGGTTTGAAGGTTGCGATATCTCCGGTGAGCATTGAAAACGCGAAACTGAACATGAAAGCAGAGATTCCGGGCTGGGACTTTAATAAGCAGGTTTCCCTTGCCAATGCAGCATGGAATAAGGAATTAAATAGGATATCGGTTCAGGCCCGGGATCCTGAAAAGATGCGCATATTTTACACTGCATTGTACCATACCATGATCGCACCGTCTGTATTTAACGATGTGAATGGGGATTACTTTGGGGCAGACCATAAAATACACCGGAAAGCACCGTTTACAAATTATACGACATTCTCTTTATGGGATACTTATCGTGCTGCGCATCCCCTGATGACGCTCATCAATCCTAAAAGAACCTCGGATCTGGTCAATACCATGCTGACGATTTATCAGCAGCAAGGCAAGTTGCCGGTATGGCACCTGGTTGGTAATGAAACGGATTGTATGGTAGGGAATCCTGCCTTGCCGGTCATAGCCGATGCCTATTTGAAGGGGATCAAGGGATTTGATAAAGACCTGGCTTATGAGGCAATGAAGAATAGTGCCATGCGCGAGGAAAGGGGAATGGGCTACCTTAAAAAGTTTGGGTACATTCCGGCAGACAGCGTAGTAGAAAATGTTGCGATGGGACTGGAATTTGCCATAGCAGACTGGTCTGTAGCGCAAGTAGCCGCAAAGAGAGGAAACACGGCAGAGTTTGATTACTGGAATAAACGTGGACAGTTTTACAGAAATTATTTCGATAAGGAAAGCCGTTTTATGCGCGGACGGATTAATGATACACAGTGGCGTACGCCTTTCAATCCGATTGCGGCTGTACACCAGAAAGATGATTTTACAGAAGGCAATGCCTGGCAATATACCTGGCTGGTTCCCCAGGATGTGGAAGGCCTGATTGACCTGATGGGTGGCGAAAAACGTTTTGAAAACAAACTGGATTCCTTGTTTTTAGTTCAAGATACTGCCGGGGTAATCAAGTCGAACGATATCTCAGGACTAATTGGGCAGTATGCCCATGGAAATGAACCCAGTCACCACATTACCTATCTTTATGGCTACCTCGGGCAACCGGCAAAAACCGCGGGCCATGTCAGGTACATCATGGACCATTTGTACAGCGACCAACCGGATGGGCTGAGTGGAAATGAGGATGCGGGACAAATGTCGGCCTGGTTCGTTTTCTCCGCTTTAGGCTTTTACCCGGTGAACCCGGCTAACGGCACGTATGTGTTTGGTAGCCCTGTCGTAGATGATGCCGTTTTGCAGGTTGCCGAAGGTAAAACGTTCCGTCTCAAAGTACTGGGCAACTCCAAAACAAATAAATACATTCAGGGGATTACATTTAACGGAATACCTTATACGAAAGCCTATGTGCTGCATAGCGATTTGCTAAAAGGGGGGGAGATGATCCTTACAATGGGCCCTGAACCTTCAAAAAGCTGGGGGAAAGGTCCGGCCGACCGGGCATATTCGCTTGCTAAATGATGAATCAATGTTGAGCTTTAACCAATAGTTATGTATTTCAAAAATAACCTTCAAACTTATATTTTGCGGATTGCTATCCCTTGTTTATTCTGGATGTTGCCGTTGAGTGGAAAGGCACAACAAAAGGGCGATCTGTATCTAAATCCAAAGGCTCCGGTGAACGAAAGGGTAAAAGACCTGATCGGAAGGATGACCCTGGAAGAAAAGGTCGGACAGTTGTCTGCCCTTCTGGGTTGGGAGATGTATGATAAAGATGGCGGTCAGGTAACTGCCTCCAAAAAATTTAAATCTGCAGTAAAAACACAAC
>JAPSHM010000202.1 GCA_031179845.1 Pedobacter sp. | reverse complement strand
ATGGATCATATTGCTCTCTATAGTTATTCCATTGGCTGTAGCGGCATTGTTTGTTGTTAAGATCCCAAATGCTACCCCACTACCTTTTTTGCCGCCGATCTACGCGACCATAAATGGGATAACTGCGGTTTTACTGGTGATTGCAGTAATAGCAGTTAAAAATGGAAAGCTGAAACTGCATGAAAATCTAATGAAGTGTGCTATTGGTTGTTCCTTATTGTTCCTGTTGATGTACATTGCTTACCACATGACCACACCTTCTACAAAGTTTGGTGGAGAGGGTAACATAAAATATGTCTATTACTTTATTCTCTTAACGCATATCCTCTTATCTATCGCTATTATACCATTGGTATTGATTACCTATGTCAGGGCCTTAGCTAAGCGCTTTGACAGGCACAAAAAAATTGCTAAGATCACCTTTCCGCTTTGGTTATATGTTGCAATAACTGGTGTAGTTGTTTACCTGATGATCTCTCCATACTATATCCACTAAAGTTTCCATCCTTTGTGGTTTCAATGCGAAATCTTATTGATGAAAATGTTTATCTTTGCATAATGAAAAGGATCGCATTTGTCTTCATTTTTATAATGCTGTCTGCCATTGCAGTCAGCAACACCGCCAGTGCCCAATGTGCGATGTGTTCTGTTAACGCCGAGCAAGGGGTGAAGAATGGCAATACACAAGGCAAGGGCTTAAACACAGGTATCTTGTATCTTTTGGCGATCCCCTACCTTCTCATCACCGGAATGGGTGTATTGTGGTATGTAAAATACCGTAAAAATACACCCGGAGACGGCCTTTCCGCCTCTTAAAGTTTCCTAAAACCAACCGCATCTGTATGCGAACCTCTCCTCCAATTTATGGCGAAAACTTCGAAGCTTTATGCACTAGTACATGGTAAGTGTCCGCAATGCCGCAGGGGCGATATTTTTACGGGGAGTTTATACGGCTTCAATATTCAACGTACCAATGTTATTTGTCCGAATTGTGAAAAGCGGTTTGAAATAGAACCTGGTTATTTTTATGCAGCCATGTATGTAAGTTATGCCATGAACTGCAGTGAAATGATTACGCTTGGAATTGCAACTTACATCCTATCCGGAGGTTGGTTGGAATTTGATTCTTTCTGGCTTTATATCGGCGTAATTTTTACAGGATGTTTACTTTTAGCACCCTTCAATTACCGCTATTCCCGCGTGATTTTATTACATTGGCTTTCTCCAAAGATCAAGTATAACGCCTATTATGATAAGCCATGATTAAATCTGAAACACTCACTTTTATAGCAGAAGTCGCCGCCAATAATAACCGGGAATGGTTTGCTGAAAATAAAGAAAGGTATGAGATCGCCAAAGCTGATGTGTTGACTTTCATCGACCAACTCATTCCGCACGTTGCTTCCGCGGATCCTGAATTTTCCAGAGAAACGCAGGCGAACAAATGCCTGTTGCGGATCTACAGGGATGTACGCTTCAGTAAAAATAAAGATCCTTATAAGAACAATTATGGAATCTCCTTTGCGGTGAAGGGGAAAGCTGTAAATGAACCGGGTTACTATCTTCATATCCAGCCTGGCGCCAGTTTCTTTGCAGCGGGATATTGGAATCCTGACATGGGAGATTTAAAGAAGATAAGAGCGGAAATTGATTACAATACTTCCGAATTTCTGGATATTCTCAATGAGAAAACATTCAAAACTACTTTCCAATTGGGTCAGGAGGATAAATTGAAAAAGGCGCCTAAGGGTTATGAGGCCGATCATCCACAAATTGAATTTTTGAAACTTAAAAGCTTTACCGTGAGCTTTCCCATCAAAGATGAAGAGTTTCTAAAACCGGCAATTGTTAATAAGTTGAAAAATGCTTTTAAAGGTGTTTATCCCTTTATTGCATTTTTGCGTAAGGCTGTAGACCAATAGCTTTAGACCTGATGAAGCTGCAAAAAGCGGTTTTAGTTCAGTAATTCTTAAACCTTTATATACACTAATGAAAAAATTCAGTTTATTTTTATTTACCGCATTGCTTGCCAGTGCATTCAGTTCCTGCGTAATTCTTTCCACCAAAAAACACAAGTCGCTACTGGCGACACAGGATTCTTTAAACAGAGGCTGGAATGAATCGCAGTTGATGAACGAAAACCTGGAAAGCCTGATTGCTAAACTGAGAAAAGATACGACCGGGCTGAGCAGTGCGCTAAACGATTTGCGGGGCCGCTATACTGAAATGGACAGCAACTACAGCACATTACGCAGCAACAGCTCTTCCGAGATCAACAGGCTCTCTAGTGACCTTAAGAAAAGAGAGAAAAGATTGAAGGAAGTTGAGGAGATCTTGCGTAAGCGGGATGAGGCGACCAATCAGTTAAAAGAAAAACTACAGCAGGCTTTGCTTGGTTTTACAAAGAACGGATTAACGGTTGAGATCCGCAATGGAAAGGTATATGTATCGCTCATGGATAAGTTGTTGTTTCCGTCAGGTAGCATCATTATTGATGATAAAGGAAAGCAGGCACTAAGTCAGCTTGCTGATGTATTGAAACAACAGCCCGAGATTAATATTGCAGTGGAGGGACATACCGACTCTCAAAAGATCAGCAATCTTGGGCAGATCAAAGACAATTGGGACTTGAGTGTGTTGCGTTCTACTTCCGTAGTGAGGTACTTAACGGAAGTGAGCAAAGTTGAACCGGTGCGGATGACTGCAACTGGAAAAGGCGAATTCCAGCCATTGGCAGCAAATACAAATGCTGAAAGTAGAAGTAAGAACCGGAGAATTGAGATTGTGCTGTCGCCAAAGTTAGATGAGCTATATGATCTGATCAAACAATAATCAGATCTATTATAGATACCACAAAAAAGAGGAAGCATGACTTCCTCTTTTTTGTGGTATAAAAACTGTACGATGTCCTTCCGTTAGAATGGACTTGTAAAATCTTTGAAGTTAGGGAGTACCTGATCCTTATCAGACAACAGGAACATGGATTCCGGCATATGCCCTTGCCATTGAATGTTGAGGTCCGGATCATTCCACATCACGCCGATCTCCGAATTCTTGTCATAATAGTTACTTACCTTGTAAGTAAAAATGGTTTGATCTTCGAGTGTTAAAAAGCCGTGTAGGAACCCTGGTGGTACCCAAAGTTGCTTGTGGTTTTCGGCGCTCAGTTCAAGGCCGAAATACTGACCATACGTTAGAGATGTTTTTCTAATGTCTACAGCGACATCCAGAACGGCACCTTGTAAAACGCGTACCAGTTTGCCCTGTTCAAAAGGACTACTTTGGGCGTGCAATCCGCGAAGTGCGCCTTTTTGTGAAAAGGACTGATTGTCCTGCACAAAATTCACATTGATCCCCGCGTCAGCAAACAGCTTGGCGTTGAAACTTTCATAAAAATAACCACGGTTGTCTTTCCAGACCTTAGGTTCAATAATTAACAGTCCTTCAATAGGGGTTTGAGTAATCTGCATAGTTTTGATTAAGCGATATATTCCATTAACGTACGAAAAGAAACAAGCTTGTTTTCGAAAAGTCCGGTGACCTCCGCTTGGTGTGAAGGCTCAAAATTTTCCTGATAGTCGAGGTAATCTGCCATGTGTTCAACAACATACTGGGTACAATAGGTTACGCCTTCATTTGGCGAATCAAGCACCCTTAGCAGACGGTGGGAAACAAATTTTCCTGATGCCATAACAGTAGGGATATGTGTCTCTTCCATCCATTTCAGCCAGCTTTCAGCTGACGTATCCTCAATTATTGTAGTCACATTATATAGTAGCATATTACAAAGATAGTATTATGTGCCAATATTGTCGCCGCGAAGTTTACGGAAACGCTTGCGTGCTTCCGCAGCAAACATGCTGCCCGGGTAATCATTGATCAATTTTTGATAGAGGCCTTTGGCCAGCTCAGTTTCCCCCAGTTTCTTTTCATAGATGTCGGCAAGTGTAAACAATCCATGATCTGCCCAGATGCTGCTGCTTTGCTGTGTGGTCAGCTCCTTAAGTGCTTCTACGGCATTGTTTATGGCGTTATTTTTTAAGTAGATCTTTGATTTTGAGATCAGGATATCATCGGCAAGACTATGGTTTGGAAAGACAATGACAATGCTGTCAAGTTTGGCCAGGGCCAGGGAAGAATGGTTCCTGAATTGAAGCAGCTCCGCATCGGCATACATCTTTAAGGCACTGCTGTCTGTCTTAGACTGCAGGTTGTCTGATATCAGCAAACTGAGGTTCAAAGCATCGTTGGCTATTAAATGCGAAGTAGAGGCTTTAAGCACATCTGCCTGCGATTTAGCATAGGTGAAATTGCCTTGAAAATAGGAAAGCCGGGCAGATCGGTAACGGGCCTCATTTCCGATGTCCTGATTTTCGAATTGTTTGGCTACCTGCTCGTAAATTAGAAAGGCTTCCCAGGGTTGATTGGTAAGGATGTAAATGTCTCCAAGATCGAGTTTGATCCCGCCGCTTTCCTTCGCAGAAATGCCGGGTACGCTGAGTATACCTTCTAATGCCGCCTCGGCCTTACTCAGGTTTCCAAGGTGATAGGCCTGCAAGTAACTTAGCTTTTTTAGGGCAGACAACGTTTGATGATTTTTGCCAAACTCATCGATGATCGCCTGGTAGTCTGAAGCCAGTCCGGTCAATGCCTGTTTATCGGAATGCGCGGCAATGGCTATCTGGAATTTCGTATTGATCATTTCGACCTTGGCCGGCAAATAATACGGATTTTCTTTTCCTTTGCTGATCAAATATTCAAACGCTTTTATGGCTGCGGGATAGGCCTGGTTTTCCAATAGGGTACTGGTAGTGTTAAACAGGATGGAACCATCTTCTTTTAAGCGTTTGTCTTGTGCGATCAGTTGGCGTACCGCCATTTCATATTCCTGCTGCTGAAGATACTGCCAGATCAATAAGCTGGCATAGATCTCCGTTTGCGGTTCTTTTTGCATCTTTTTCAACAAAGCAGATTGCAAGATCTGGTAATCAGCTTTATCTTCGAAGACGTTGGACAACACATTTTCGGCTTGGGGAAGTAGTTGAGGCATTTCTGGTAATGCATTGAGGTATTCATGCACCAGCATGTTTTTGTCCTTTTTAAACCGGTAAAGACTGAGCAATTCGTAGGTAAAGGTCTTTGGATCTTCCAGTTGTTTCCGGCCTTGTAAAAATGCGGATATAGCCAGGTCGTATTCCTGAAAGCTGTAAAAGTAGTTGGCAATTTGTCTGATTGCCTGTTCATCTGCAGGGAGGTTACTGATCACCTGCAGGTAATGTTTTTTGGCCAACTCTGCTTGTCCGCCGTCCTGATACACCCTTGCCAGCGCAATGCTGTATTCGGCTTGCTTTGGATGTTGTTTGACTAGTTTTTTAGCCAGTTTTTCCGCTTCATCAAACTTCTTTAACTTCAGTAATGAATTGAAATATGGTTCAAAATAGGCTTCATTTTTTGTTTTGTTGAATAACTTTTCAAATTGTGCTGCGGCCTGCTGAAATTGTCCCTGATGGTAGTACTGATGAGCGAGGGCATCTTCTTTATCCTCCTGGGCAAGGCATAACAAACTGAAACAGCTAAAGAAAAATGTCAGGACCAATTTTTTCATGCGGGTACAAAGAGAACTCTAAAATTAACGAATTAAATTTTATCTTATGCATGGCAGGGGGGATATGTTTCCGGTAGTTCGTCAATGAATCCGATTAAGCGTAATAAATCGGTTGTAAAGTAACAATATTGGTGTAATGCCTGCTTCCAACCCGAGTGTTGTGTAGCTTTGCGGAGGGTGATAATAATATGATCAAATTTAAACGGCCATTTTTTCTTCTATTCATAATCTTTGCCTTCGCTTGTCAGCGAAAGGTAGAAGTTAGGACCATCCCTGTAAATGATTTCTTCAAATCACAAAGCAAGGTCGGTTATCAAGTGTCACCAGATGGGAAAAACCTGTCGTATCTTAAATTGCAGGGCGCGGACAGAAATATTTTCATTGAGGACATTGCAACGGGAGAAGGCAGGAACATCACCAGGATAAAAGGCAAGAATATTGGCTTTTATTTCTGGGTAAGCAACGATGAACTAATTTACTATAAAGAGGTTGATGCGGGAAGCAGTCAATCTGATATGTACATTGTAGACAAGGAAGGGAATAATGAGCGTCAGTTAATTGGAAACGAAAAGAGTCGGTTAAAGATCATTGAAGATCAATTGATCGATGACAAATATTTGTTGGTTTCATCAAATAAAAGAGATTCAACGGTATTTGATGTTTACCGGTTGAATGTGCGGAATGGAAAGATGGAAATGGCTGCGAAAAATCCGGGTAATATCATTGACTGGAGAACTGATACGGAGGGCAAATTGAGACTTGCAGTTAGCAGTGACGGAGTTAATTCTACCGTATTTTACAGATCGAGCGAAGACCAGCCTTTTAAACCAGTGCTGACCAGCAATTTCAAAGACACTTTTAAGCCAATTGCATTTAGTCACGACAAGCCTCATGTTATTTATGCGATATCTGATATCAACAGGGATAAGGCTGCGTTGGTTGAAGTGGATTGTCGTACCGGAAAAGAATTGAAGAATATGTATTGTAATGATACACTAAACATCACCGATGCGCATTATTCGCGGAAGCAGCAGAAAATATCATTTGTAGTTTATGAAACATGGAAGAAAGAGAAGCATTTCCTGGATGATTCGGTGAAAGAAGTGTATGCCAGTCTCGATAAGCTTCTGCCGAAAACAGAAACCAGGATCTTTGATAAGGATAATGCAGAAAATGTGTTCATCGTCCGGACCTTTACCGACCGCAACCCCGGGTCTTATTACCTGTATGTTGCAAATACGGGGAAGTTGAGGAAACTCAGTGATTTCAATGCTTCCATCCGGGAAGAAGAGATGAGTGAAATGAAGCCGATTACCTACAAATCTCGCGATGGCTTAACCATACATGGATACCTGACCCTCCCGCTAAACAAGAAGGCAGCGCAACTTCCGGTGGTGGTGTTGCCACATGATGGGCCGGTAGGGAGGAATTTATGGGGATATAATCCAGAAGTACAGTTTCTGGCTAACAGAGGTTACGCCGTTTTTCAGGTCAATTACAGAGGCTCTTCGGGATATGGGAAATCCTT
>JAPSHM010000201.1 GCA_031179845.1 Pedobacter sp. | reverse complement strand
TGCCCCGGCCGCAACCCGGCCACCTCCCGGACCAGCTGCGGATCATCTCCGATGTTAATATGGAAGAGATGAATGGTATAGCTCTTTGCGAAGCACTCAAGGATGAACCATATTTAAGCCATATTCCCGTTATACTGATCACGGCCGATCCAAGCCCGGAAAATAGGTTAAAAGGAATTGAAGTTGGCGCATACGATTTTATTGCCAAGCCCTTTGACCGGGATCTGTTTACCGCAAAAATAAATGGGATCATTAAGGACCGTACTCAGCTTCAAAATTACTTTTATAATGAGATTACGCTTAAATGTGCTACGCAGAAAATTTCTGAAGGAGATCGGGCTTTTTTACAGAAATGCATCACCAATATTGAGGAAAATTTAATAGAGACGGATTTTAACGTTAAAACGCTGGCTTCAGATCTGGGAATGAGCCATTCAAATTTATATAAGCGGATTAAATCAACTTCAAATCTATCCATTAATAGTTTTATTCGGTTTATTAGATTAAGAAAGGCGGCTGAACTGCTGATCAATACGAATTTAAACATTAATGAAGCCGCTTTCAGGGTTGGTATAAATGACATCAAATATTTCCGGGAGCAGTTTAACAAACATTTCAAGCTTACTCCATCTGAGTTTGTGAAAAAGCATAGAAAAACGTTTCGTAAAAATTATAATGTAAACACCAATGTATAAAATTGAGAAGTCTTACGCCGTTTCCGGTCCGATTGCTCAAAAAAGGTGTATTTTGGGAGTGATTAAATTGAATTTTAGAATGCGGAAATTACTTTTGAGCAAGTCAGTTTTTTGCCTGTGCAGTGTCCTGGGCCTTATGTGGCTTCCCGCCGTTGCGCAGCTTCCAAAGATAAGCACCATTGCTTCAAATGGCTGGGCCAAAAACTCGGTTAACACTGTGGTGTTCCGTAAGAATTCCCTAGTCACCTTTCGACAGACACAATATGCCGCTTATTATGACGATGAACAATACATGGTTCTGGCGAAACGCAAGTTAGGAGCCACACAATGGGAAGTGAGCAGAACACAATATCAGGGAGATGCCGCCGATGCGCATAAATCTATCAGTATTTCTGTTGACGGTGATGGTTTTCTTCATGTGGCCTGGGGACAACATAACAATCAGCTTAATTATTGTAGAAGCAAGTCGGCCGGTTCCCTGGTACTCGGAATCAAAGCGTCGATGACCGGGTTAAAGGAGAATAAAGTCAGTTATCCTGAATTTTACCGCTTAGGGAAAGGTGACCTCTTGTTCTTTTACAGGGATGGCGGGTCCGGAAATGGAAACCTGATGATTAACCGTTATCACCGCAAATTGAAAAGATGGTTGCCCGTTCAGGATGGGCTGATTGATGGAGAAGGGAAAAGAAGCGCATATTGGCAGGCTTTCGTTGATGAGGAAGACGGTGTTCACTTATCCTGGGTATGGAGAGAAAGCCCCGACGTGGCCAGCAATCATGACCTTTGTTACGCCAAATCACTGGATGGTGGTCGCACCTGGCAGAAATCTTCCGGGGAGAAATATGCAACTACGATCACTGCCGAAAATGCCGAATATGCTTATAGAATTCCGCAAAAGAGTGAACTGATCAACCAAACATCCATGTATGCAAATGCACAAGGTGCAATTTTTATTGCAAGCTATTGGCGCAACGGTCAAGACGATATTCCACAATACCGGGTTGTCTATAAGCAAAATGACAAATGGGAACTGAATACGCTGAAATTTCGGAAAACACCGTTTACTTTAAGCGGTGGCGGGACAAAAAGCATTCCGATCTCCAGACCTCAGCTTGTCGCGTGGAAAAACGGGCCAGTGCACGCTGCCGCAGTTATATTCAGAGATGCTGAACGTCAAAGTAAGATCTCTGTAGCTGTTAACCAGGATGTAACAGGTGAGCAATGGTCGGTTTTAGATCTTGGATCTGAGGATGTTGGCAATTGGGAACCAAGTTTTGACACTCAGTTGTGGAAACGCCGAAGGACACTCAGCCTTTTTGTGCAAAAAGTAATTCAAATAGATGGTGAAGGGAAAGCAAATGCTGCTGCAAGCAAGGTGCAGGTGCTCGACTGGAAACCTGTCTTTCATACAACAAATTAATATAAGAATGAAAAATAAAAGATACTGTATCCTGTCGCTCTTGCTGTGTACCTGGCTTGGTTCTCAAGGCCAAACTCCGCCTAAAAGTACAGAAGTAATGGATTATATAGAAAAAGCGAACACTTATTGGCAAACAAAAAATAGTGCGGAGGTCAATGCTTTTTGGGACAATGCTGCCTATCATACGGGAAATATGGAGGTCGTTGCGCTCACCAAAAACGAAACGTTCAGGAAGTATTCGGAAGATTGGGCCAATTTTAATCAATGGAAGGGCGCACGATCAACTGATAAAGCAAAATGGAAATATAAATATGGAGAAACGGATGAGTATGTGTTGTTTGGCGATTGGCAGATATGTTTTCAAACTTATATAGACCTGTACCTGATCAAACCTGAAGATCACAAAATTGCACGGGCGATCGAAGTGATGGAATATGAGATGTCAACACCTGGAAATGATTACTGGTGGTGGGCAGACGGCTTATATATGGTCATGCCGGTTATGACCAAATTGTATAAAGTCACTGGCAACAAACAATATTTGGATAAGCTCTCGTCCTATTATGACTATGCCGAAAGCATTATGTTCGACAAAAAAGAGAAGCTGTATTATCGCGATGCTAAGTACGTCTATCCAAAGCATAAAACCATTAATGGGAAAAAGGATTTTTGGGCAAGGGGAGATGGTTGGGTCTTTGCCGGATTGGCTAAAATTTTAAAAGATTTGCCGGTTAATAGTCCCGTACACAAGAAGTTCCTGGGCAGATATAGAGGGATGGCGAAAGCAATTCTCGATAGTCAGCAGCCCGATGGTTACTGGACACGAAGTATGTTGGATAAAGATCATGCACCCGGGCCAGAAACATCCGGCACCGCATTTTTTACTTATGGTTTGCTTTGGGGCATCAATAACGGATACCTGAAAGAGGATATTTATAGGCCAGCGGCCCTAAACGGATGGAAATATTTAACCGAAGTTGCTTTTCAGAAAAATGGTAAAATCGGTTATGTACAGCCAATTGGTGAAAAGGCAATACCAGG
Organism: Pedobacter sp.; assembly: GCA_031179845.1. GTDB lineage: Bacteria > Bacteroidota > Bacteroidia > Sphingobacteriales > Sphingobacteriaceae > Pedobacter. The sequence goes on along the minus strand of JAPSHM010000201.1, from coordinate 4,013 downwards.
GCAGATCGTTGATGCTGGTTCAACTGCGAATTTTGGCGTTGGCGCCTTTCTGCTCGCGAATTGTGAAATGTATAGATATGTAACCCGATAATTGTACCATGAAGACCTTATTTCTCCTGTTTTTTATTTTACTGTCGCCACTATACCTAACCAAAGGGTTTGCGCAAAAGGAATCGTCCAAAAAGTGGAAAAATTTAAGTGACAGGCAGATTTGGCTGGCGCAAATGGACCGGATGGTTAAACCTGTTCTATATAGTTTAGCAAAAGATAGTTTGAGGATACGTATGCCACAAGTGACTTCGATAAATGTCGACAATAAAGCACATCGGGTTAAAGTCCAATATGTCGAGGTTCTGGGCAGGGTGCTTAGTGGAATTGCGCCCTGGCTACAATTAGAAGGGGGCTCCACTCAGGAAGTGGCCATGAGGAAACAGTATCGGGAATGGACCATTCAAGGCCTAAAAAATTCATTGGATTCCAATGCAAGGGACTTTATGGAGTATACTATTGGCGGGCAACAGTTGGTTGACGCTTCTTTTATCGCTTTTGCTTTTATCAGGGCACCCTGGTTATGGGAAAACCTCGACAAAGAGTATCAACAACTTATGGTGAAATCTATCCTTGCCACCCGACGGTTCAAACCCGTATTTTCAAATTGGTTGCTGTTTTCCGCTATGAATGAGGTCTTTTTGCTGAAGTATGGACAAGAGTGGGATCAGATGCGGGTAGACTATGCCTTGCAGCAGATGGAACAATGGTATGTGGGCGATGGGATGTATAAGGACGGGACCGTATATGCTTACGATTACTATAACAGCTTTGTGATCCATCCTTATTTGGCCACAATAGCCACCGAGGTGGCTAAGAATACAAAGGCTTACCAGACGATGTTTCAAAAAATTAAACTAAGGAATGAACGATATGCCATCATTCTGGAAAGGCTGATCAATACAGATGGGACCTATCCAGCAATTGGTCGTTCCATGATTTATCGTGGCGCAGCTTTTCATCATTTGGCAGACATTGCATGGCGCAATGGATTACCTAAACAACTGAAACCAGAGCAGGTACGGTGCGCGTTAACCGCTGTGATTAACAAAACGCTGGAGAGCCCGACAACTTTTAAGAATGGCTGGCTGACAATTGGATTGTATGGTGATCAGCCCGGTATTGGAGATGTTTACAACAATCAAGGGAGCCCGTATATCTGTACCAATATCTTCCTGCCTCTTGGTTTGCCCGATACTGATCCTTTCTGGGCAAATCCGGCTGCTAAATGGACGGCGCAGAAAGTTTGGTCCGGAGAAGATTTTCCAAAGGACCATAGTGTAAACATTTTATAACCAACTCACATGAAGATCTATTTCCGAATTTCAACATTAGTTTTACTCGTGCTTTTCTTGAGTGAAGGCTTTGCACAATCCAATTCAGAATTTACGCCGGGGGCAATTTGGAACGACAACAATGGGGTCCATATCAATGCACACGGTGGCGGAGTAATGCTGTTCAAAGGCCGTTATTATTGGTTTGGTGAACATAAGATAGAGGGCGAAAAAGGTAATACTGCGCAGGTAGGTGTTCATTGCTATTCCTCCAAGGATCTGTATAATTGGAAAGATGAAGGTATAGCTTTAAAGGTCTCAGACGATTTGTCGAGTGACATCGCAAAAGGAAGCATTATTGAGCGCCCAAAAGTGGTTTATAACAAACGAACCAAGAAGTTCGTGATGTGGTTTCACCTGGAGCTCTTAGGTGAAGAATACAAAGCTGCCCGTTCTGGTGTTGCGGTCGCGGATCAGATAGGCGGGCCGTATAAGTTTTTAAAAAGTTATCGGCCAAATCCAGGTTTATTACCATTTTACGATCAATATACTTCAGCTGATGAGCGGCTGAATTGTCAGGCACCTGCGACTGAAGTAGACGGCTTCTTCTGCAGGGACATTTCAGGAGGACAAATGGCAAGGGACATGACCGTTTTTGTGGATGATGATGGAAAAGCTTACCACCTATTTGCATCTGAAGAGAATTATACGCTCCACCTGGCCGAACTTAGTCCGGATTATTTATCCCATACCGGGAAGTTTATCCGTATTCATGCGGGCCGGCAAACCGAAGCACCTGCTTTGTTCAAAAGAGGCGGATTTTACTATATGGTCGGTTCAGGATGTACAGGATGGGCACCTAACGCTGCACGCTGGTTCAAAGCCAGTTCGATATGGGGGCCATGGACATTCATGGGCAATCCTTGCGAGGGCAAAGGTTCAAATTTGACATTTGGTGGGCAAAGTACCCATGTGCTACCTGTCGCTGGAAAAAAGGACGCATTTATTTTTATGGCAGACAAATGGAACCCAAAAAATGCAATAGATGGCCGGTATTTATGGTTGCCAATGGTATTCGAGAACGACCAGCTTAAGATCAGATGGAAAGATAGCTGGGACCTCAGCACCTTTCAATAGCTTCTTTCTTCTAATATCCCCGTTATCGTTCAGTAAGGATGCCAATCATTTCGGGGTGATTAACCGGTAGGGCTCCCAGCATTCTCCATTAATTCTGCCAATCCATGGGGTGCCGGAATGTATTCGGAGATTGCATCAATAAAATTATATAAGATCAGCGATCTGTAGACTATGATATTAATATAAAGGTGATCATGAAAACTATTTATTACATCGGTTGCTTCCTCGGCTTCATGACGTCAGGAGTAAATGCACAAAACGTCCCGGGTGACACCGATTACCTGAACGATGGGTACAAACTGGTCTGGGCAGATGAATTTGAAAAAGATGGTAGGCCCGACCCCAGCAAATGGAAACATGAAAAAGGTTTTGTACGAAACGAGGAGCTGCAACGGTATCAGTCGGATAACGCCTGGTGTGAAGGTGGGCTGTTGATTATTGAAGGTAGAAAAGAGTCAAAATTAAATCCAAATTATAGAAAGGGTAGCGAAGATTGGAGGAGCAAATCGGAATTGATTAATTATACATCGTCGAGTATCAATACTGGTGGTTTACATAGCTGGAAATATGGACGTTTTGTAATGAGGGGAAAGATCGACGTATCCGAGGGGCTTTGGCCGGCGTGGTGGACGCTTGGTGTTTTTGGGGAATGGCCGTCTAATGGGGAAATTGATATTATGGAGTACTATAGGGGAAAGATATTAGCGAATATTGCTGTCGGTTCTGAAAGCAGATATGTTGCTAAATGGCAGTCGAGATCTGAATCAATTGAAGCGCTGGGTGGTATGGATTGGGCATCTCAATTTCACGTCTGGCGGATGGACTGGACTGAGAAATACATTTCTCTCTATGTCGACGACCTGGAGCTGTTAAAAGTAGATATGTCTGAACTTTACAACCAGGACGGAAGTGGGAGTCATCCATTTCGACAACCTCATTATATGCTGCTTAATCTTGCGTTAGGTGGTAACAATGGAGGGTCAATCCAAAATACTAAATTTCCAAATCGGTTTCAAGTTGATTATGTGCGCGTTTATACAGAACATTAGCAATGTTGCCGCCATACAAAGAAAGGCTCCGGGGAGGAGCCTTTATTGTTTTGGTCCTCCGACCAAACAACTATAGGGATAATTAGGAGGGCAATTTAATACTGCTCGATTCTTTCGCCCCAAATAAGTTTGGCGTTAAAGAGCATAAAGTAACTATAACAGATTACTACTCTAAATGTAAATAGATATTTTCAGAATATTGTAATATTATTTATTTTTTTTCTATTTGTATGGATTTTCTACTCTAAGTTTACTGTGCCTATAGCCATAAAGAAAGTAAACGCCCAGACCAACAAGCAACCAGATCCCAAATCCGATCCAATTGGAAATGCCCAGCTCACACATCATATATAGGCAACTTAATAAGCCAAGTACAGGAATAAGTGACAGGTTCTTGGTAATACAAAGCCAGGTGATCGCCAAACTGATCATCAGGAAGATCCACATTGGGATTTTATGTCCAAACAGACTCCAGCCTGTTTCATACTTTTTAGCATTGTCAATT
>JAPSHM010000200.1 GCA_031179845.1 Pedobacter sp. | reverse complement strand
ATCAAAACTACAACCCATACTTTAGATTCTTAAGCAGAAATGATGCTGCTGCAGTAAGTGACCTAAAAGCAATAGATTTATTGGTAAAGCATGGAGCTAATCTCTATGCCCAAAATGAAAAAATTTTACTTGTTTCTGCAAAATTTGGCGATCCAATTTTTCTAAGAGATTTAATTGATAAATATGAATTCTCTCAAATAAGTAAGAATAAAGCACTTGTAATAGCTTGCTCGATAGGTATCAGAACTTCTACTTTATACCTCATTCGTTCCGGAGCAGAAGTTAATGCCTATAATTCATTGTGCTTACAAATAGCTTTACGTAATCATCATTTCGATTTAGCAACTGAACTTGCAATTGATTTTGAAGCCAACAAAAGAGTGAATTCCGGTTTTCTTTTATTGTTTAAAGAAGAGATAGAGCAACAAGTGACTCATAAATACTCAAAAAAGATGCTATTTGATAATGTGAGTTTGCTTGATTCCGTAGCAACATTTATATATAAACAAAGAATAATAAACAAACACTATTCTGATTTAAGGAATTTTTATGGAAATGAATCTGTCGTTTTGGATAAATTTCCCTCCAAAACCAATATTGAAATAGATAAATAACAAACCCTAGCTGTTCAAGATGTTTAGCTTGCGTATCTCGAATTAATAATAGAGTACAATTATATAAAAAAGCTGGGATTATTCCTTTTTCAATATCCCTTTTCTCAGGGATTCACCTTTCAGGTCAATCCGGTGTGAGAAGTATACAATCCTATCCAAGATGGCATCTGCAATAGTTCCTTCACCACCGATAATTTCGTACTACGCGGATACCGGTATTTGGAAGGATATTATAATTGATTTTTTCCCATGCCGATCAACTTTTATGGATCTTATGAGCTCCCGTCCAGAACTTCGGAGAAAAGATAGGAAATTAGCCCGACGGCTTCTTCCAACACTTGGTACGCGCTTAAGCCCGTCAATTTCTTTTATTTGATTGCTTTACTATTTTTGTACTGCATTCAACGTCAAAAAACGTTATCGGTAAGTTACATAGTCGAGCGATAATGCATCGATCCCAATTATGAGTTACAAGAGATATAAGCCATTAGAAATCTATAAAAATTTGATCCAATTCTTTTGGGAATATGAGGAAGATTTTTCGGATGGAATAACTTATAATCAGCCGACTACAGCATCCATAAACCCTAAATTAGCTTTTCAATATACGGGTAAGATGGACATGAAATCTAAGTCCGGACGAAGCGAACAATTATTTCTTAGTGGCTTTCAGGCACAGACAGACACACCTAATACCATATACACCAACCAGCGTGTAGGTGTTTTTGGGGTTTATTTTTACCCCCTAGCTATCCCTGTACTTTTTGGCATTCCATCAAATGAGATCACTAACTATAATATTGAAATTTCAGATCTTTTGGGTTCGGAGGGGAAAGTTCTTGAAGAGAAAATTATGATATGTAATTCTACAAGCGAACGGATTAATAAAATGAATGACTTTTTAGAAAGCAAATTCAAATCTTTCTCATCCGAAGCACATTTGTTGAACTTTGCTATTAGTCACATCATAAATAAAGGTGGATTAATAAATCTGCAATTACTTGCTTCTGAAATGTGCTTATCACCAAAACAAGTTGAGCGGAAATTCTACAAATATACGGGATTTGGCCCGAAGCAGTTTTCAAGAATTGTGAGGTTTGAGCAAAGTATTACCTCGGTATACGAAGGCGTTGATACGTTGACTTCACTTGCGCACCAGCTAGGCTTTTACGACCAATCACATTTCATCAAGAATTTTAAAGAATTTTCCGGACAGACACCCAAGGGATATTTTTCAAATGATCTGTCGTCTTTACTTGGTCTATAAGTCGAGGTTTCAACTCTCGCATTATATTACTCTAATAGGCCTATCCCTCCCCCTTTCCGAGGGATCTTGTTATTTAGAGATGCGAATTACTAGTAAGTTATTATTTGTCTAATTTTTACAATTTCTCAAAGTTGTAGTCATCTAATTTAGCAATTAATTTACTGAGTAATTTGACATATTGTCAATCGCTTTTGTTGATCTGTTTACAATTAAGATATTTATAAAAACACAGTGGAAAAACTAATTAAAACTAATGGAGTAAATCTATGTACGGAGTGCTTTGGAGAGTCTGAGAATCCAGCAGTCCTAATGATAATGGGCGCTACCGCCTCCATGTTGTATTGGCATGAAGATTTCTGCAAGAAACTAGCAGAGCGGGGCTTCTTCGTTATTAGGTATGATAACCGGGATGTTGGAAGATCCACAACTTATCCGTTCGGAACTGCACCCTACGATATTGTTGATTTAGTGGATGATGCCGTAGGCATACTTAATGCGTATGAAATAGAAAGCGCACATTTTTTTGGTATGTCTTTAGGTGGCATGATCGCTCAGATAGCAGCTTTAAAATATCCTACAAAAATACTGTCATTGACGCTGTTTGCCACTGGTCCGTGGGCTGATTCCGATCCAAATATTCCCGGTATGGATCCAAGGATTATTGATTTTCAAGCTAGGGCGTTGGATCTAGATTGGAATAATAAGCGAGCCGTTGTGGGTCATCTGTTACAAGGTGCCAGAATGATGAGTGGTAAGCATTTCGATGAGCAAAGATTCCAAGATCTTTTCAATAGTGAGTTTGAACGTTCGAGTAATTACTTGAGCATGTTTAATCATGCAACCTTACAGGGGGGCGAAAACTATTATGGAAAAATAAATCAAATAGATAAAAAAAGCTTGATAATTCATGGTGATTGTGACTTGATTTGGAATTATAGACATGCACATTTTCTTAAGAAAACCCTTAAGAATTCAAGGTTAGTGACTTTGCCCGACACAGGCCATGAACTAATTTCGAAAGATTGGGATGTAATTATCAATGCTTTTTGGGAACAAAACTCAATTGGTAAGAACAATCAATAAATATTAATACCTAAAGGTAAGCCATGTATTAAACGTCCACAGTAAAAACCATTACGTCATGTATAATTTTACAAAAATGAAAATTGCTTTATATGTATGACTGGCCTTTCTGTCAAATTACAATATCCATGGATCATCTGGAAACCTTTATGGTCGCAATCTCCACACAATTTTCCTTTTCGGTATTCTTCACGTAAATTTGCATTTTAATTCACACCTAAAATTGGTCTTCATAATGTCTCGATTTTAGTTAAACAAATATTGTTTAGCTTCTTAAAATACACAAGGTGTTTAATTTACAACACATTCTGTTCAACAGATGAATATAAGCTATTCGGTGAGCCAATTTTACTCGTTTTGCCTTACTCATCGAATCACTCACCCAAGCTCTGTGAATTCGTGCGATATTTGGCAATTCCCTAAAAGCGAAAACCCTGCTAATTGTGCGATTGCAGGGTTTTATACACTTTGATAGTCTTTGATGTGATCCCGCTGGGATTCACTCCTAGTGCTATAAACAGCGTTTATTCCTTATATGAGAGGGTTTGGAATTGGCACTCACCGAATCGCTCACCTCTATTTTGTACGTTTTAGCTGCTAATGCTATAGCATAAATGTAGTGAAATGTTTTCTTAAAGAGATATAACATTCGACAGTAGCCGATAATTCTCCTCTGAATCGATTGCCAGAATTTCGATATCATATAGCTTTTTGTGTTTATTGTCTGTTGAAGTGAAATTTTTTATTATTTTAGATAAGAATTGCTAATATTCTAACCAAAGCTAATGTATGGGCCGGAGACGCTTCTTCCTGATTTTTTGTATTCTGGCAACTTTTGTATTTGCAGCTGTGCAATGCACACAAATAGAGCGTAAAAGTAATGACATTAGGGGGTCGACCTATGCGGGGAGTGCTACCTGCATCAGCTGTCATAAAGACCTTACCAACTCTGCGCTCCACAATTCCCATTTTAATGCTTCAAAAATACTGACTAAGCCTAATTCTGCCGATAGTCTGCAGATACCTGATGGAGAGTTTATTTTCAATGAAAAGACTAAAATGCTAGTGAAAAACCGTGCTGATGGCCTGTATCAGACTGCATTGATCAATGGAGTTGATCGAAAAACTGAACATACGGATATGGTTTTTGGTGCAGGACATAAGGCATATACGTTCGCATTTTGGTATGGCAATCAACTGATGCAAATGCCATTGAACTACCTGACGAAAGAGCATCAGTGGGTAAATAGTCCGGGTTTCCCTGAGGAGCAGATTTATTTTGGCAGAGCAATTGATATGCGTTGTTTAGAGTGCCATGGCTCTTTCGCTGAGAAAAAGCCAGTGCAGAGTGCTGATTTTTCGGTACAGGAAGAATATGTTAAAAATTCCGTTATTGCTGGAATAGATTGTGAACGTTGCCATGGCCCTGCGGCCCAACATGTAACCTTTCATCAAGAAAATCCTAAGGTGAAAACGGCCAATTTTATGGTGAACTATAAAAAGCTGGCGTTAACACAAAGGGTAGATGTATGTGGGGTATGCCATTCAGGAATAGGTATTAAAGCGCTGAAATCTACGTTTAGTTTTAAGCCTGGGGATACATTAAAAACACTACCTGAATATAGTGCCTATAGAGGTGAAGATCCGGATGTACACGGCAAACAAAAGCAGCTGCTTGAGGCTAGTGTATGTTATAAAATTGGTAAGGCAGAATGTGTTACATGTCACGATGTGCATGATAATAATAAGCCTAGTCTGGCAATTTACTCCGCTAAATGTATTAGCTGTCACCAGGAGGTGAAGCATGATGCATTGAAAGAGAAAAATAAAGCGATGCTGGCAAAGAACTGTATCGATTGTCATATGCCGATTAAAGAATCTCATGCTATTGCTTTTCAGGTGAGCAACAGCAAAGAAAAGATACCTTATAAGCTGCGTACACACCGTATTGCGATTTATAAAGATTTGGTTAAGGCTAAATGAATTCCCTAAACGAAACCGCTATTGTAAGCAAAATATTGTACTGAAAAAGTCTTTCATTTATGTGCCGGCTTAAAAAACGACCGAGTAAAACATGTTTTTACTTGGTCGTTTTTTTATTACAATCGATATCTGCACTGATTGAATGTTCATCATCTAATTCGCAGGAATGAATTGGGAATGCGGGAGTTTTTTTACAGTTTTGAGATTAATTGATGCCTATGGTCACCGCCCAGTTTTTGCGGGGTTGTTTACGGAACAGACCATGGTTTTGAATATCGGGCAATGGTTCAATAATCAATCAGTATACTTTTTAAGCTTTCAATTTCAGGATGCTGGTAGGCTAGTGTGCCTTTCTGGATTTAAAGGCTCCGAAAGAAAGAAGTGTCAACGTAATTGCCACAATTTTTAAAGAAATCTGGGGTTATTACACCGCAAAGCGTTAATTTGAGGCTAAAAATCCATGAAGTTTAATTGCATATTTTTATCAGCCGCTAGCATGATCTCAAAACTGAAAGCAATGGAGTTTTTTTTTGCATTGCCTTTTGAACCAGTCGAAAATAAATTAGCAAATCAATGCCTTTTTGTAGAAAATAGCTGGCAACTGCATCATTGATCTAAAATCAACCCCGATATGAAAATTCTGCTTTGCCTGTCAGCACTTATCCTAGTACTTTTCAGCCGAATACCCCTCGGCGCTCAGACTCTGCGGGATTCAGTTTATTATGATGTGATCGAATACAACAATGAAAATACGGAAAAGATTGGTATACACTACCTGACCACTGTTCCTCTAACTGTAGGAGATAAAACAGTGATTTTGTACAACAATGCCGGAATCCCTGACAGTCTATTCTTCTCTCCATCATCATTCAATCCCGAATTGAAAAAGTTCATCCTGGTCAGTCCCAGAAAAATTCGTATTCTTTCACTGCCCTGCGGCGGACACGCGAGAACTAAACCTTCAATAATGTTCTATTACGTTCGAAGAGAAAACAATCTGATGCGGGTTGACAGCGCCGAGCGCAGGGAAAAGCTACCTCAACTCCATTTCTTTAAGTTCACCAAATTGCCGGATGAGCATATACCCATCTATTATCAGGAATACTTAGGCACTGAACTATTCTCCTACACCCAGGTAAAGAGACTCCAGACTATTAGAGAGTACTTAGGTGTTTATCAAAAGGATCATGGGATCATTCTCCGGGATTTATACATTTCCAATAATAAAAGACTGCTGTATTTTCCTTTAGCGGATCTGTCTTCAGCTGATAAAATAGACTTTATAACTGGCCGCTGGTTATCACAAATCCCTCGCATTCACCTTCAAGAGCCGCACCCCTTTAACGCTAGAATATTCAGCCCAATGGTTATTACTACCAAGGCACTGAAGTCTTGGGTATACACTCAATAATCCACCCAAGCCATACTTGACCAAAATCACAATAGAAATCCTTAAAAATTAAATTTCAAATATTGATCTACCAGATTAATATATTCGTCAGATTTTAACACAACCATAATCGAACACTTCTGTTATAGTATCTCCGCCAAATTTTCGGTAAGCTTCCAGAATTGTATATGGGCGTTCTATCGGCGCTGTATCGATTGATCTCATTTAAAAAAGCCGCAAATTCCCCTGTCATTCGCGTTCCCTTTTCTACTAAAGTCCAAGTCCGGTAAATCACCTGGGAGGTCTCTGTATGGAGCCATCTGCGTCGCCTGATATGAAAAAACACCTTGTGTCCACGGATAGGAAAGTCCTGAATCACAATCTGAGGGAAAAAGCCTTTGGATAAACCTTTAATACCATCCCATCCTGATGGAGGATTGTTTAATTCTTCAAGTTCAATATGAAAAGTTTCACTATCTTCAATAATCCCTTTGAATTCAAAGTTCTCTAATATGAAGTCGGGCAGAAATAATTTGAGTAATGATACGGAATCTGACGGCATAAATATCTGGTGAACCCAGAAGCACAATTTTCGAACCAATTTATAGAGGATTTAAGGAAAATAGCTAATTTAAAAGTTTAATTTAAAACATGTGAACATGAAGGCAAAATTGTTGAGTTCCCTATTTAAGATCATTTCCATTATCTTTCAAGGGTAAAATCATGCGAACATGGATATAAAAGACTATCAAAAAAGATTATTCCCCTATGCCTACAATATATTAGGTTCGTATGACGATGCAAAAGACGCAGTTCAGGATGTGATCACAAGATATTATTCGGCTGACAAGCCAAATATTGACAGTC
>JAPSHM010000199.1 GCA_031179845.1 Pedobacter sp. | reverse complement strand
TATTGCCCCGACGGAAAAAACACTTCCAGATCCTTGTGAAACGTATAACTCGCAAAAAATCCGGGATTGAATGGGTAGAACGCACCCCAATCTTTCAGGGCTACTTTCCAAGGTTTATAAGCAAGTTTTACCGTAGTGATATGCAGTTCACCTCCTTTACTTTCAGGTACATAACCATAATGAAAAGATAAATTTCCTCTTTTGTTACCAAATATTTCATAACCTGCACCAGCACTGAAATACCCAATACTACCGGCATATTGCACAATAGCCTCTTTTGGAACTAAAAACTTAAAATTTTGCCCATGCGCGGTCAATCCGCTTCCGACCATCAACAATACAAACACTAATGGATATTTAAAAATGTACACGTTCAAAACTTAATTTGTGATTTACGACCTGGATAACTAAAAATTCTTTTTCGCCAATAGCACTGGTAACGATATATGGGATACCTGAATCGTCGGGATAAAATACTTCATAACTGTGTGTGTGCGCATTGAGGGAAGCGAGAAACCCAGGGGTTGCAGCAAACGAGGCTTTGTAATCTGATTTTAATTTATCATCAAAATCAGGGGAATTTACAGGTATATGTGAAATGGCTATATAACTTGAGACGCCAGCAGCTGGCTTTAATTGTTCTTTTAACCAAGGCATGTCAGGCACTTGTCCGTTGAAACCGTACTCCCGACTATTGCTATCGTGACAAATGAATTTAACACCGCCGTACACAAAGGAGTAATTCAGTTCACCGAACATGTTTCTAAAGGTTTCCCTCCCTCTGGCTACTTCATCATGATTTCCGATCACAGCCACATAAGGCCTATTAAGATCCTGAAGGGTCCGGGAAATCCAAAGCATTTCCTTGAGCACACCGAACTCAGTGATGTCACCATCCAACACCACGAAATCGATGCCTTTGATCCCATTGATGACCCGGCAAAGCTCAACGGTCTCGTCACGTGAACGCTGACTGTCGCCAGTTAATACAAATTTCACCGTATCATCACCTGCCCCATCACCTAAACGCTTCAAATTAGTGGCATTGATATCTTTGGCAGACAGCCGGTCGAAGGTTTGATTTGGACTAAATTCAAAACCATTACAGCCAACTAAGATCAGGCTGACAAAAAACAATAAGTAACTTCTCATAACGATACAAAGAACTGAGTTATCAATTTTGTTTTTGTCAGCCAACATTCATTCTGAAGTAAATTTACTTTCTTATAACAATCGCGAATTCCGTTCTATTTATACAAAAAAAAGCCCCGGTAAATTTTACCGGGGCTTTCTGTTATATCATTATTTTAAGCGTAGGGGATTCCGTCTTTGGAAGGCAAGCTACTGTGACCCATCAAATATTGATCTACTTTACGGGCAGCTTCTCTTCCTTCAGATATCGCCCAAACCACTAGCGATTGCCCACGGCGCATATCACCAGCCGCAAATACCTTGGCAATATTGGTCTGGTATTTACCTTCAACAGCTTTCACATTACCCCTGTTGTCAACCTCTACACCTAATTTCTCAATCAGACCTTCCTTTTGAGGATGTAAAAAGCCCATCGCCAATAGAACAAGCTGACAAGGAAGTTCACGCTCAGTTCCAGGTTTTTCTTTGAAGTTCAACGGGCGACCAGTTGCGTCAATATCCCATTCAACATCAACGACTTTCACTGCTTTAAGGTTACCATTTTCATCTTTGATGAACTCCTGGGTGTTCACTCCCCATCCTCTTTCGCAACCTTCCTCATGTGAGGAAGTTACTTTTAAGACCATCGGATAGGTTGGCCAAGGCATATTTTGCGTACGTTCAGCTGCAGGCATAGGCATAATTTCAAACTGGGTTACGGATCTCGCACCCTGACGGTTCGAAGTACCGATGCAATCAGATCCAGTGTCTCCACCACCAATTACAATCACATCTTTTCCAGTTGCAAGAATCTCTTCACCTTCTACCGCAAAGTTCTTTACCCTTTTGTTTTGCTGCTTAAGGAAGTCCATCGCAAAATGTACTCCTTTTGCTTCTCTTCCTTTTGCAGGAAGATCACGTGGTATGGTAGAACCGCCGGCCAGAATGATCGATTGAAAATCTCTTAGCAAAGTGTTCAACTCTACATTTACACCTACGTTGGCATTACATTTAAACACAATACCTTCTTTTTCCATTAATGCAATACGACGTGTAACCACATCCTTTTGCAATTTAAAGTCAGGAATACCATAATTCAATAAGCCACCCGGGGTATCGTCACGTTCGAAAACAACCACTTCGTGCCCTGCCTTATTCAATTGCGCAGCTGCGGCAAGCCCGGCCGGACCAGAACCGATCACTGCTACCTTTTTACCTGTGCGGATCAAAGGCGGCTCTGCTTTAATGTATCCTTTAGCAAAAGCAGTTTCAATGATATGCTTTTCAATCTCTTCGATAGAAACAGGTGATTTGTTGATTCCCAAGACACATGCTGATTCGCATGGAGCCGGGCAAATGCGCCCTGTAAATTCCGGAAAGTTATTGGTGCTCAACAAGATTGTTGAAGCTAAATGCCAATCACCTTTATATACGGCTTCATTAAATTCAGGAATTACGTTACCAAGCGGGCATCCCGACTGGCAAAAAGGAACACCACAATCCATACACCTGGCGGCTTGCGTGTTTACTTGCTCAGCTTCAAAAGGCTGAACAAACTCATTGTAATGATTTAAACGAGCTTTTGCATCCTCTTTTACAGGAGCAGTTCTGTCATACTCTAAAAATCCAGTTACTTTTCCCATTATTATATTTTTGAAAGATTAGTTAGGGTCATTTTTTCTATTAAATTTTTACTGTTTGTGCCCTGCTCTGTAACACAGCTTTGTATTCTTTAGGGAATACTTTGATAAACTGTGCAGATTGGGCTGACCAGTCGTTCAGGATAAACTTAGCGAGATCACTATCGGTAAGCTGGATGTGTCTTTTCAACAACACATTGATCCTCAATTCATCCTGCTCATCAAGCGGATCAAGATCTACCATTTCCTTATTGCATTTGCTGGCGAAGTCACTTTTGGAGTCGTACACCCAGGCAACACCACCGCTCATACCAGCGGCAAAGTTACTGCCTGTACCGCCAATGACAAGCACTTCTCCACCAGTCATATACTCACAACCGTGATCTCCCAATCCCTCAACTACTGCTGTAGCACCTGAGTTCCTTACCGCGAAACGTTCACCAGCCTGTCCGCGCACAAACAGCTCACCGGAGGTTGCACCATACAGCGCTACGTTACCAATAATGATATTTTGTTCCGGAACATATTTGATGTTACTGAATGGATAAATAGCCAATCGCGCACCTGAAAGCCCCTTACCAACGTAATCATTGGCTTCACCTTCCAGTTGCAACGAGATACCTTTGGTTGCAAAAGCGCCAAAACTTTGTCCCGCTGAACCAACAAATTTGAAGTTAATGGTATCTGCAGGTAAACCCTGACTTTTATACACTTTAGAAACTTCGTTAGAAAGCATAGTACCAACCGCACGGTTCGTATTCTTTAACTCGAATTCTCTGTAGATCGGCTCCTTGCTTGTTAACGCAGGTTGAGCAGCTTTGATCAATTCATGATCCAAGACATCCGCCAAACCATGATCCTGCGTCTCAGTTTGATATAAACTCAGACCATTATCAGGTGCTTTAAATAAAATAGCAGATAGGTCAAGGTCTTTCAACTTCCAATCACTTTTTTCAATAGGTCTAACACTTAAAGCGTCAGCTTGTCCCACCATTTCCTGTACAGTTCTGAAGCCAAGTTCAGCCATTGTTTCCCTTAACTCTTCTGCTAAGAAATAAAATAAGTTCACTACATGATCAGGTTCACCGGTAAACAACTTTCTCAAGTTGGGATCCTGTGTGGCGACACCAACCGGACAAGTATTTAAATGGCATTTGCGCATCATTATACAGCCCGAAGTAACCAGAGCAGCAGTTGCTACTCCCCACTCTTCAGCACCTAATAAGGTAGCAATAGCGATATCTTTACCGGTTTTAAGCTGACCATCAGTTTGTAGCACGACCCTGCTGCGCAGACGGTTTTTAACCAAAGTCTGATGGGCTTCTGCTAAACCAAGTTCCCAAGGTAAGCCCGCATGTTGTATGGAGGTCAATGGTGAAGCTCCCGTACCTCCGTCAAATCCTGAAACCAGGATCACATCAGCATGTGCTTTCGCTACACCAGCGGCGATCGTACCAACCCCTGCTTTAGAAACTAATTTTACGTTAATTCTAGCTTCTCTGTTGGCATTTTTAAGGTCGAAGATCAGCTGTGCCAAATCCTCGATCGAATAGATATCGTGATGCGGTGGCGGAGAGATTAATCCCACACCTGGAGTAGCATGACGCACCTTTCCAATCCAGTCATCTACTTTCTCACCTGGCAGTTGTCCACCTTCACCAGGTTTCGCACCTTGCGCCATTTTGATCTGCAATTCATCTGCATTGCTAAGGTAATAACTGGTCACCCCAAAACGGGCCGAAGCGATCTGCTTGATGGCAGAGCGCATAGAATCGCCATTTGGCAACAGTTCATACCTTAATTCATCCTCACCACCTTCACCGGTATTACTTTTTCCGCCAATGCGATTCATGGCGATCGCCAATGTAGAGTGTGCTTCATGGGAGATCGACCCAAAGGACATTGCTCCGGTAGCAAAGCGTTTCAATATTCCTTCTATCGGCTCTACCTCTTCCAGTGGAACTGCAGGACGATTGTAATTGAATTCAAATAGACCCCTGATGGTAAAAGCCTGTAAAGTTTGCTCATTTACCAATTTGGAATACTGTTTATAAACCCCATAATCCTTTTTACGGGTAGCATTTTGTAACAAGTGTATGGTCTGCGGGTTAAACAAATGCTGTTCGCCTTTACGTTTCCATTTATAGTTTCCACCTGTCGGCAATATTGGATCAGGACGGTTAGCCAGTTTGAAAACCCTATTGTGTTTAATCAAGGTTTCTTTTGCGATTTCATCCAATCCTAATCCACCAATTCTTGATACTGCACCGGTAAAATAGTTGTCTACCACTTTCTTATGTAATCCGAGAATCTCGAATATCTGTGCTCCGTGGTAAGATTGCAAAGTAGAGATTCCCATTTTAGAGAAAATCTTAAGCAATCCATTATTGATGGCGTAGATATAGTTTTGTATTAGCTTTTCCGGCTTAGCAGCAAGTTCTTCCTGGAAACCTGTAATGGTTTCTAAGGCCAGGTAAGGATTGATTGCAGTTGCTCCGAAACCAATCAACGTTGCAAAATGATGCACTTCCCAAACATCACCAGCTTCAACGACAATACCTACCGCTCCCCTGTATCCTTTTCGGATCAAGTGATGATGTACTGCTGATACCGCTAATAAAGAAGGGATTGCAGCGTGTTCAGAATCAAGTGCGCGATCTGACAATACGATCACCTGGAAACCATCTTCGACGGCATCAACAGCATAACGGCAAAGTCGGTCTAAACCCTTCGCTAGTGCACCAGGTTTGCCGTCAGCTCTGAAATAAGTTTGAAGCGTTTTTGATTGAAATACGCCGGTATCGATACTTCTTACCTTTTCTAATTCATGATTGGTTAGAATCGGATGTTTGATTCCAACACAATGACATTGCATGGCACTCTCTTCAAGAATATTTCCGTTATTCCCCATAAAGCCTGCTAAGCTCATTACCACCTTTTCCCTGATTGGGTCAATTGGTGGGTTGGTCACCTGGGCGAACAACTGTTTGAAATACGAAGACAAATGTTGAGGTTTCTGAGAAAGTACGGCCAATGGAATATCAGTACCCATGGAGCCAATCGGCTCTTTGGCATCTCTGGCCATCGGCTTCAAGATCAGATCTACATCTTCCCTGCTGTAACCAAATACCTGCTGATATCTAAAAATGGATTCGTGTGACAAGCCACTGAATACTAGTCTTGGTTCAGGAAGTTCTTCCAGTCTGATCTGATATTGGTTGATCCAGTCTGCATATGGCCTTCTGCCACAAACCTGTTGCTTGATCTCTACATCACTGATGATGCGACCTTGCTCCATATCTACAACAAACATCTTACCTGGCGTTAACCTGCCCTTTTCAATGATCCTGCTCTGATCAAGTGCCAGGGCACCTGCTTCAGAAGCCATGATCACATGGTCATCTTCGGTAATGGCATATCTTTGCGGACGTAGTCCATTTCTGTCTAACGTAGCACCAATCAGGTTGCCATCTGTAAATGAAACAGCGGCAGGTCCATCCCAAGGCTCCATCAGCGTAGCATGGAACTTATAAAACGCCTGTTTCAATTCATCCATATCTTCATTACCATCCCAGGCCTCCGGGATCAGCATCATCAAGACATGTGGTAAAGAGCGACCTGAATGAAGGAGTAGCTCAACGATATTATCTAAACATCCTGAATCCGAGTTGGACTCATCAATTACAGGAAGTAATATATTCAATTCTTCCTGGGTAAAGTATGGAGATGCAAACGATTTAACACTGGCTCTAAACCAGTTTAAATTACCTTGTAGCGTATTGATCTCCCCGTTATGGGCGATATATCTAAAAGGCTGAGCTAATCGCCATGAAGGGAAGGTATTGGTTGCAAAACGGGAGTGAACCAGTCCGAAAGCCGACACCACACGTTTATCATTTAATTCAGTGAAATAAGACCTAACCTGCATTGAGGTCAACTGTCCTTTATATACAATAGTACGCGACGAAAACGAAGCAATGTAAAAGTCCTGGTTAATGCCTTTTACCGTACTGTTGATCGTTTTAGTTAGGTAATTCTTAAATACGTATAGTTTACGCTCAAAATCTGCTCCTGCAGCAATGGCATACGGACGTGCAATAAATACCTGCTCCATTTCTGGCTCAACGGATAAGGCCATAGCGCCAATTCCATCCGTATTGGTTTGCACCTTTCTAAAACCTAAAACTTCAAGGTTAAGCTTTTCCGCTGCCCTGTAAATGATCTCTCTGCATTCTTCTCTCGCTTTTACATCTTTAGGTAAAAAAAGCATCCCAACGCCATAATCTCCCGATTCGTTTAAACTGAACCCAATTTTAAGACATTCATCATATAGAAATTCGTGAGGTATTTGTATCATAATACCTGCCCCGTCCCCTGTATTGATTTCGGCGCCGACTGCACCGCGGTGATCAAGATTTTCAAGAATGGTTATTGCATCTGAAATA
>JAPSHM010000198.1 GCA_031179845.1 Pedobacter sp. | reverse complement strand
CGTCTTGCTCTTTCAAGAATTGAAGCGCATCAATGGCGTTGGAAAAGCTGCCTGCTAATTCAAGAAAGTCATACTGTTCTATATAACTTTGGAGACCTTCTCTTGCTACACGTTCATCCTCAACGATTATACATCTGATTTTCATTTTAATCAAATTTAATATTCAACTGCACAGAGAACACGCTATCTGCTTTGTCAAACTCTAAAACGTATTTCTCGGGATAGATCAATTGAAGTCTTTTTTTAACTTGTTCAAGACCAATACCCTGTTGTACTCCTTCACCGTTTATCTTGTCGTCGAAAGTATTCTGTACATTCATGTAAAGCTCATTTTCTTTTAAATGGATGAATACAGATATCCACTTGTTATCATTTGAAAGATGTTTAAACGCATTTTCAACAAACGTAGATAGTATGAAGGGGGCTATTTTCAAACTATCGGGTACAATGGAAATATTTACTTTCATCTTAGCTTCATTCTTCAAGCGGTCTTTTTCAAGCTCTAAGTATGTTTTTAAAAACGCGATTTCATCGTTGAGTGAAATAGCCTTATTCTGGGATTCGTACACATAATATCTCAAGATTTTGCTGTATTGAGAGAGCAGTTTTAAGGCTTCGTTCTTATCCTTTTGAATTAAAAATTGCAAATTGTTCAGAATATTAAACGTAAAATGCGGACTTAACTGCTGACGAATACTTTTCAGCTCTAATTCGTTTAAGCTGTCTTTAAGCACCTGTGTTGCCTTTAAGGTTTCAATATGATGCCGATATAATTCGAATGAATAAGCAATTCCGGATATCAGGATGGTAGCCATCAGCATTCCAAAAAACTGAGGCAACATGGTATCCTTGTGTTTATTCCAGTCTTGGCTAAAAAAACTATCAATTGTATAATCTTGAATAGTAAGTATTGTTGAAGCAACTATAGCTGTTATAAATATCCAAAATATAAGGGAAGATATCCGTTTCTTCTGGATGTATTTCTTTATGATTTTGCTTAGCACTAAATGTACATATACGGCAAACGTCCCTGTGATCATAAAGCTATATATAATCGCTTTATGAAGGTCATATTCATCTACTGCCAATAACTGGAAGATGAGGATGGTTGCTATGAATGCCCAAAATAGAACAATCATCAGGCTGTTATTCATCTGTCGCTCTTTATTCATAAGACAAACTTACCGTAATAAACTGAGGTCGCCATACAGCTCGTCAATAGTACTCGACCATTCGTCAATTCTTATGAAATCAGGTAATCAATATGACTTTCTTTGCGACGTTAATTTTAAACGATATATAAAATGAAAAAAAACTTATTGATCGGTATTTTGCTTATGTCTGTTTTACCTTACGGACTGGTGGCACAAGAACTCAAAGAACCCAAAGACACATCAGGTAAAAAAAACATGCTTGTTGTAAAAGCTAACAACCTCTATCATTTCAGTAAAAAACCATTGAATAGTTTTTATTCGTTAGGTGGGGAGATCGGCGTGTATTTCAAAAAATTCTACTTTGGTCTTGCACAATACAGCAGTCTGTCGCCCTCTGACATTTGGGAAAACAAATCATATAACCCTGATAAAATCCGGGTATACGAATATAGCCTACAGGCTGGTTATAAGTTTGAATTGGCATTTCCATTTTATATCTATGCGGGTATTCGGAGTGGATATGGCGCGATGCACATGGAATATCAGTACAATAATGGGGTGGATTCTGATGAAACGATGACAAGAGAAAAATTAGGAGGTGTTTTTGCTACTCCTGAGGCTAAACTTGGTATAAGCATTTATAACTACTTTAATGTGGAAGCCGGTTTAAATTATCGTTACCACATCGGAAATAGTAATAGATGGGGGCTTTCAACTGATAAAATGAATGGTTTAGGTGCCGTAATATCCATCGTGGGAAATATCCCTCTATAAAAACATTTTGGGGGTAAGTCTCAGGCTTACCCTGAGTTAAAACATTAACTATATAGATAGTTTTTAAATCTTTTCGCTAACAGGCCAGTTGCTTGATTAGGATCAATATCTCCAACAATTATACCGGACCTCCCATAAACTTCATGCAGTACGCAATTCCCCGAAGGATCGATTATTGAACTGGCTGAATCAGGATAAAGTGATGAATAATTAACGCTGGCGAAGTAAATAGTGTTTTCCAAAGCCCTCATGGTCATTGCTTTTTCATAGTACGGATTGCTTTTACTACCCCATTCAGTTAGCTGAACTCCGTCAGTGTTACTTCCACAAAAATGAGGATGAAAAACTATCTGGGCACCGTGTTGAGCTGCCCATCTTACTGATTCAGGATAACGAAATCCTTCATGGCAAATAGTAATACCAAACTTTATATTGTTGATTTCAAAGATATACCTGTCCGTTCCAGGTGTCCAAATATTATCTTCTGTAGGATCTAATTGGTTTTTTGTTTGATAGCCTAATATTTCACCATGTCCAGAAACAACATAAGCCAAATTGACAAGTTGTTTATTGATATACCAGTCCATTGGAACTATTATTGCAATTGCGTTTTCAGCTGCAATTCTGCACACCTCATTTAAAGCTGCCTCTAGACTTTGGCTGGTCTGATCCACTTTTGAATAGCCCATTCCTGGATATCCTGGAAGATAGGATTCTGGAAAACAGATGATTTCAGCATGCTTATCGGCAGCCTCTTTCACCATCTTTTCAAGTATCAGTAAACCCTCATTCAAATTCTTTGGAAATGGAGGAGACGCTAAAGCAATTTTCATAATTTAAAGATAAAACAAATAGTTACACTATTACAAATACAGCTAAGGCGTATTTTAAAAAATAGTGAGAGATGTTTTTGAAAAGGTAGGTATGAATCACTCTTGCAGTTAAGCCACTGCCTGTTCGGTGAAATTCCAGTAAATGATTTGGCGCGACATTTTGCCTTTCAATAGGCGGAACGGGAAGGGGAGGCTGCGAATGTTTAGGTAGTGGCTAACCTTCTAAATAAACATTTTTCAAGGTTTCAAATTCTGCGATATTGCTTATTGGTAGCTTAAGCCAGATTAGATATTTCTCCTGTCTCACAAACTGTAAGTAGAATCGACTAATATAGAGGAATTGTGTAATATGAATCCATTAAATTACACCAATATTCAAAAACTACGAATAAGTTGCTCAATTGCCGATCTGCGCAACAAGCAGTCAAAATTCATGGATTTTTAGTCTCAAATCTTGGATAAAGAACAATCTGCCATTGGATAATTTATAAGGAGCCCCGGAGTCTCTCCAAAAATTTGCAATTCTTGTTCTTTCATTCACGTTATATATTTCAAATCTGTCAGGAAATACTATTATAATATGGTCTTGATCAGTTAATAGGATTTCTTGTGCAGTAGGGCTTTCTTTTGAAAAATAGACTGTCAATCGTGTTTCATTTCCAAAATTTTTAGCGTTTAACGATCTTAAAACCAATTCAATTTCACCAAAATGCCAACGATAGATATAGGCGATCTTTTTGCCATTTTCGCTGAAGACATGATTCATTCCATATTCGTCCACTTTATACTTAAAGATGAGCCTTGGGCTAATATCTCCGTCTATCTCGAAGACACAGAAAGTGCCTCTCGGCCCATCTCCATCCCTATCGAATATTACAATCCCATAAAGGTTTTTGCTCGGCGTAGAGAACATTGTACAGCTATCCTCTGTATAGAGTAAATAACTGAAGTTTTCGTCATCTAAGCACTCATCAAAGAACTCATATAGATCAACTTGCCGAAATGTATTCGTATTGAAAAAGTAATAATCTGGAATAACAACCAGCTCATTCAAATGATCATAATTTCGGAATAGTCCCATCAATTCAGTGACGTATTCCTTTTTTAACGTTGCTCCTTCAAGATTGATCTTGATATTCAGCGTATTTGATTCAACGTGATAGGGATAAGCTAGTCCGAGCTTCAAGAAAATGTAATCTGTGTTGTCAGACACGAAGAATGTCAGGACTTCATTGAACAGTAACATTTGTTGGTTATTTTTATATTTTTCGTCATAATCAACATATTTGTTTTTTGTCAATTGCCACTTCCAAAAATTTACCTTTTCATCTATTTTTATATATTCAACAATGTTTTTGTCTAGATCTATAGATTCAATAAATAGTACACAACTTTTATCGACTTTCAATAAAAAGATCTTATTGGAATTTTTTGGACATCCAATAGATATAATACTTTCATATGAAATCCTTAAACCATCTCTAAATAAGTATGTATTAGGCTTGCTTTCTTGAAGAGAATCTTCTGTCAAAGGCAGTAATACATCATCAGTATCAAATTGTTTAGGATAACTGATCAAGTCTATTTCTTTTTGCTTATTATTTTCCGATATAGTTAGCTCTTTTCTCTTCCTTTCTTGCCCATTGCGCATATGGATAGCGATAATTATAAATTTTAGAATAATAAGGAATACATAGATGCTAGTGGTCATTTGGCCATTTATGAGATTGTTGAACGAATAGGGACTCCAAAGTAGTTTATATTATCCATTATTGAACAAATATCGCTCATATCTTACCACGAACATAAGTAGGAATGCAAGGCAACTCTCGCTTATAGAATTCGCCGGGAATATATTCTTAGAATCCTTCGAGTATTTCAGAATAGACCGAAAAATTTTCAATCGTTGTCCAAGTTTCAAAAGCCAAACATACTGTTTTCGCTTTATCATCATAGTAATAGGTATCAAAAGATAGAATCATTCGATATGAGGAACCGTCTGCCATTGGCCTACGAATGGAATATAGTAATCAAAGTTGTGCAATAGCATTCCGTTCAATACTTAAAATTGATGTGGGTGATACTCATTCTCTACTGTTCCATCTGCATACATTTTTAAGATAGCATATCCTGGCGGTGTTTCCATATAGTAGCCTGGACCAGCTGATTCAGCATCTCCTTTACCCCACCAGAAACCACTCATTGCCCCATTGCAACAGTACTGCACCCGGTTATACTCGGTATGGTCAGCTAAATGGTTGTGTCCGCTCAGGCAAATTTTCACTTTGTTGCCGTGTTTGTGGAAAAGGTCTTTCAACTTCTTACAGTCTGAATGTCCTCCACCGACAAGTACTTGTGTGGTACCTAAAATAGGATAATGAGACATCAATAACGTAGGCAGTCCCGGTTGCTTTTGAAGCTCTTGTTCTAACCAACTGAACTGCTCATCATCAAGCGATATTTTGTCGTTATTGCCATCCAGAATAATAAAATGCCAATTGTTTTTAGTAATGCTGTAGTAACGCTTAGGTATCTTCAATCGTTTCACGGCATAATCTTTTCCAAACATTTCATCTTCTTTTGGCGCGTTCCACCAGGTGTCATGGTTGCCAATGCAGCTATATATTTCGTAGTCCGCGATCGTTTGTATACACTTATCCCAAATTGCCCATTGCTGTGTGACCTGATCGCGTATTACTTTATCATAGGAAGCGTCATGAATAGAATCACCACCATTAAGGAAGAAATCTGGTTTGTGCTTAACCAAGATCTGCTTCAGGCAGGTTTGAAACCTTTCAGGTGCACTGTCGCCATCACGAATATGAACATCCGTGATATGAGCTATCACCAATACTGGTTTTTCACCTTTCAATATTACAGATTGGGTTATTGACGATGCCGAAGCAGCTAGCGATCCTGTCAAGCTTGCTGCCGCGGTTAGGCCCAACGCTTTTAGTAGAGATCTTCTTTTAATTTCTTCCATGCTATTACCAACTAAATGTCAACATATGGGATTAAGCAGGAGTTAAGATCAGATTATTATATTAATTGAACGTTTCTGAGGTCTCCAAGGAAAGTTGAAATGGGTACTGTAAACTCAGCGGACATACGCACGTTTGATAGGTAGTTTAAAGACTATCAGTAAAAAAAGCCATTGCAAACAGCAACGGCTTTCAATTTTACAAGCCCGTTAGGATGGGCATTTAAAAGTGTTCGATTGTTTTAATATTGAAATTCTGTTTCGTTTATAAATTGAGAAAGGTCAACTTCTGGAAAGTTGCGTTCAAAAGGTGATGATAAATCGTTGATTCCAGCTAAATAGGCTTCGGCATGCGGACTAAGAGGTACCTTATTTGAATCGATCATGTTTTCTGAAGCCCTCGAAGCGCGCAAACGATTTGAATTGTACTGATTGTATAAAAGCTCTTTAACAATTATATTTTCCTTCGCATATAGACTTTCATTTTGATCAATGGTATAGGCATAGATCAATTGTTCAGGCTCAGGAAGATTTTGCTGCAATAGTGCCTCAGCATTGAGTAAGCCCGGGCCAAAATTACTGTTGTTCCAGGTTTGTGGGGTGGATTGGCCGGTTTCTGAAATAAGATCTTTAGGCTGTCGGGCTGACTTTTTCAGGCAGTATCTGAAAGCCTCCACTTTTTGCCATGGATAGGTATACTTATTTTCTAATGTTTTCTTGTGATAGCTAAGCCACATAGATGCCGCTGCTGCTACATGCGGGGTTGCGTAGCTGGTGCCAGATCCGTAAGCATAACTAGGTTTATCATCCTGATCAAAAATCGGAACATATACATCTTCTCCAGGGGCAGTGATATCTACTTGTTTACCGAAGCAGGAGCCCTTCCATGGTTGGTCTGCTACGTTAGAAGCTGCAACACAAATCGTTCCCGGGTATTTCGCAGGAACAACAACTGAATTTACCTTATTTCCGGCGGCACAAACCCAGATCGCTCCACTATCGTATGCATATTTAGCAAGCGCTCGCCATTGCTTATGCCCGGGAAGTATCCCCATGCTCATGCTTAACACCTCAAATTTGTTTTTTATTGCATAATTCACAGCTTCGGCAACTTGCCTGAACCGGTTTAGTAGTATCACGGAATTTGAAATCCTAAAAGGAACTACTTTGGCATTTTTGAACACACCATCATTCCCGTCCATTGAATTCTCAGTTGTTCTCCCAATAATTATAGATGCAGTTCTTGTTCCATGCATAGGTTGACGTAGTAGCCCATCAACCATCTCGTCGTTTGCGTCATTATCTGTATCTACGAAATCCTTCCCTAAAGTTTTATGTATATCTTCAATTTCAGGATGATAGGTGTAACCGGTATCTAGCATCGCAATCATAGGAACTGTCGCCCCATTTTGAGATGCATCGAAATATAGGTTTGCCTTATCAAATGCAGAACTTAAATAATTCCAGTTTCTGACCAATTTTACATTTGGG
>JAPSHM010000197.1 GCA_031179845.1 Pedobacter sp. | reverse complement strand
TCGACATTTAGTGCCTTCAAAGCAGCAATCTCTTGCCTGGTATTAGCTGTCCAGGGAATCACTTTAATATTTCGGTCATGGCATGCTTTCACCAACTCTGGATTGACCATCTGGTGAACAGGACTATAGATAAATGGATTGAAGCCCAGCTCTTCCAAATTCTGTGCTACGGACTTTTTATTCGCCACCAAATAGGAAGTTCTAACATGAGGGTACTTTTTCTGCAAGATCTGGAGCGTCCGTTTGTCGAACGACTGAATCACTACATACGGTGTAATTTTTTTTTCTTCAATTACCTTCATCAACAACCTGACAAATTCTTCCGGTTCTGGATGCACAATTCCATCTCCCTTTTCACTGCATTTTGTCTCAATGTTATAGAACATTTGCCTTTTGCCTTTAGTGTACGATTGCACATCATCGATCAATTCAGCTAACAAAGGAATGAAACTTTTTACCTTTTCCTGTTGAGGGAAACCCTGATGAGGCTTTGTGCCCAGGTCGAACTGTCTAAGCAAAGTATAATCCATCTGGTAAACAGGATACTTTTTAGCGTCCTCAACAGCAATTTCCTTCCCTTCTGGCGTAAGCATAAAACCTGGACTCAGGTAATCATCATGGGTTACGACTACTTTTCCATCTTTTGTGATGTGGGTATCCATTTCCAAGGTCGTAATACCAAGATCGATCGCTTTCCGCATGCCAATGATGGTATTCTCGGGCGATAAACCTCTTGCACCTCTATGACCTTCAGTGCTGAACACAGGGAACGCGGCACTGTGTTTAAATTCCGCGCGCTGCATATTCTTACAGCCGAATACAACGATCAAAGTGACAGCGGCTAAATATTTTACTACTTTCATTGGTTTTCAAAATTAAATGGATTCTTCTTTTCATGATTAATTGAACTTGGCAGCCACAGGAATCACAAACCAAAGGTATTAGTTCCCTGTTTAACACAATTATATTGGAGCGTTATTAGCGGTTGTCAATCTCGCTGGCAGGCGCTCAGCAAAAGCGATAGAAAATCGGCTTCCCACATTTGAAATATTGCTATTCATTCTGTAGTGCAGTTTATGATTCCTTGATTCAATGCAAATATCAAGGTTGTAGTTTGAAGTTAATGTAAAGTATTCATTAACTTAGGCTAGTGAATCAAACAGCATATACTGCCTTGCAAGCTTGTTAAAACCCTTTACCTGTTCAATGATCCAGTGTTCGTTTCTACCGAGCTCCTGAGCTAAGACATCAGCCACAATGGGGGCTAAAGTCATTGCGCTTCGGGCATTCAACACCAGCAAGCGCATTCGACGCGATAACACATCTTCAATGGTCCTGGCCATCTCCTCCCGAACCATCCAGATCAATTCAGCCCTTATGAAATTAAAATCAGGATGCAGCAAACTGCCCAATTGAGGATCCGTTTTTACTAAAGCACGAATACCATGAGCATCGGCTCCGTATAAAGCCAGTTCACCGGTAGGCAGCGCTGGCAAGTAGCCATGGATCTTAATGTCTTGTGTTTTACATTTCACAGCCGCTAAGTTGCCCAGCTCTATTGCTTTATCCACCACATCCATAGCCATCCGGCGATACGTGGTCCACTTACCACCAGTAATTGTGATCAGTCCCGATTGGCTGATAAGAAGCTTATGGCTTCTGGAAATTTCCTTGGTATTATTGGTATTTTCAGCCGGAGCAGCTAAAGGTCTTAAACCCGCAAAAGCAGCCAACACATCGTTCCTTGAAGGCGCCTTCCTCAGAAATTTGCCCGCAGTACTCAAAATAAAATCTATTTCTTCAGCCAAAGGTTTCGGCTCCAAACAATGCGCATCTAAAGGCGTGTCGGTTGTGCCGACCAACACCTTTCCATGCCAGGGTACCGCAAACAGGACTCTGCCATCTGAAGTTTTTGGAATCATTAACGCAATATCTCCATCGAGGAATGAACGATCAAGAACGATATGGGCACCCTGACTCGGGCGGACGATCGCCTTCCCCAGTGGTACATCCATTTTCAAGATCTCATCTACAAAAACACCCGTGGCATTGATCACTACCTTTGCATTCAGTGCATACCCCTTGCCCGTTTCCAGATCGGTAAAAGTTAAACCGCAAACGCTTCCACCTGCTTTAATCAGGCTCGTCACCCTGGTGTAATTTAAAACCACCCCACCAAAAGCAGCGGCAGTCTGCGCCAAATTCAACGCCAGCCTGGCATCGTCAAATTGTCCATCGCTATATTGAATACCACCAAGCAACCCTTCAGACTTTAATCCCGGAATGGCTTTAACCACCTTAGCGGTTGAAAGAAATAAAGATTTTTTGAAATTGCTTTTCCCGGCCAGTAGATCGTATATTTTTAAACCGATGAAATATTTAAATTTAGAAAATGAGGAATACACCGGAATGATGAAGTCCTGATCTTTAACCAGATGAGCCGCATTTTTCAAGAGCAATTCCCTTTCATGCAAAGCTTCATATACCAATGATACGTTGCCCTGCGCCAGGTAACGGACCCCACCATGCACCAATTTGGTACTCCTGCTGGAGGTTCCCTTAGCAAAATCCGATTGTTCCAGCAATAATGTCTTATAGCCCCTGCTTGCGGCGTCCACAGCAGTTCCCAATCCTGTTGCACCACCACCAATAATGATGATGTCCCAATTACTTTGTTCTTCTACCTGATTAATGAAAGATTCGCGATTGAAATCCATTCCATTCTCGCCCCGCTATTTTTTTCTTTCGGTCGTATACCGAACCAACTGTTCCAGACCTGTCCTGGCATCTCCTGGTGCAAAGCTGTGTAAGATATCAAAGGCTTCCTGCTGATACTGGATCATCTTCTCATTTGCATAATGCACCCCTTGTTGTACATTCACAAAATCAATGATCTCCTGGATCTTGGCCGGCTCGTCGTTGTGGTTCTTTACCAGGTTGATGATTCGTTTCTTTTCAGCCTTCTCCGCACGGTTCAGAGCATAGATTAACGGAAGGGTGACCTTCTTTTCCTTAATATCAATACCTAGCGGCTTACCTACATCGTCAGTCCCAAAGTCGAAAGTGTCATCCTTGATCTGAAAAGCAATGCCAACTTTCTCGCCAAACAAACGCATCTTTTCTATCGTTTCCTCATCCGCACCAGCCGAAGCAGCTCCGCAAGCACAACAAGAAGCAATAAGGGAGGCAGTCTTCTGGCGGATCACATCGAAATAAAGTTCCTCGCTGATGTCCATTCTTCTTACCTTTTCAATCTGCAGCAATTCTCCTTCACTCATTTGTTTCACCGCTTCAGACACAATTTGCAACAAGCGGAATTCCGAATGGTTCACCGACAGTAGCAAACCTTTGGCCAGCAGGTAATCACCAACCAACACTGCAATTTTATTTTTCCATAAAGCATTTATAGAGAAAAAGCCGCGTCGTTCGTAGGCATTATCAACCACATCATCATGAACAAGCGTTGCAGTATGGAGTAACTCCACCAGTGCTGCACCCCTGTGCGTTGACTCAATAATCCCTCCACAGAGTTTGGCGGCAAAGAAAACGAACATTGGCCTGATCTGTTTGCCCTTCCGCTTTACTATATAGTGTGTTATGCGGTCTAGCAACGGCGCGTCACTGTGCATAGACGCCTTGAATTTTTCTTCAAAGGCAGCGATATCCGCGGCGATGGGTAGTTTTATCTGATTTATTCCTGGCATTCAGGTTGGAAAAATATGTGTGCAAACATAATTAAAATATCTATAAAGCGTAGCTTTTAACAGAAGAGTTTCAGTCCGGTGTTTTTAATTGCAGCATAGCCGCCGATCACATCCACCACATGTTCAACCCCCCTGGCCTTAAGAATTGAGGCCGCAACCATAGACCGGTAACCACCGGCACAATGGATATAGTAAGTTGCTTTCTGGTCAATCTCGCCAGTCCAGTCGTTAATATAATCGAGCGGACGGCTCATGGCGATATCCAGATGTCCGGCATCATATTCCCCAGGCTTCCTCACATCAAGCACCTTAATGGCTGCACCTTCATTTGCACGTTGCTCAAATTCCTCCGCAGATATTGACGATACGGTATCCAGTGCCTTTTCTGCTATTTGCCACGCAACTATGCCACCTGCCAGATATCCGATCGCATTGTCGTAACCTACCCGCGCTAAACGCGTAATCGTCTCTTCTTCTTTCCCTGGTTCGGTAATGAGCAGCAAAGGCTGTTTCAGATCGGTGATCAATGCCCCTACCCAGGGAGCAAACTGCCCGTTCAAACCAATGTTAACTGATGAAGGCACAAACCCGGCAGCAAATACCTGTGGATCCCGTGTATCCAACAATTGCGCTCCTGATGCGTTTGCCATAGCCTCAAATTCCGATGGATCTAATGGTTTTAGTCCTTTTTCATACACCTCGTCGAAGGGCTCATAACCATGCTTATTCATTGCAGCGTTTTTAGCAAAGTACTGCGGTGGTGGTAAAATCCCTTCGGTCACTTCTTTAATAAATTGTGCTTTCGACCCAGCCTTAAGCGCGTAGTTCACTTCTTTCTGGTGACCTAAAGTGTCGAAAGTTTCCTTACTCATGTGCTTTCCGCAGGCAGAACCGGCACCGTGAGCAGGGTATACAAGCACATCATCCGGAAGTGTCAATAGCTTATTCTGGAGAGAATCATATAAAGCTCCAGCCATATCTTCTTCCGTTAGATCTCCTTGTTGAGCGAGGTCAGGCCGACCAACATCACCTATAAATAACGTATCTCCTGTAAAAATGCAATAAGGCTTGTGTTGCTTATCATGAAGCAGATAGGTGGTCGACTCTGGCGTATGACCAGGTGTATGTAGTACCGTAATGGTAAGGTCTCCTACTTTAAACTGCTCGCCATCGCGTGCAATGTGCGATTTAAACGACGTAATTGCTGTTGGACCATAAACAATTTCAGCGCCCGATTTCTCTGCAAGATCAACATGGCCCGAAACAAAATCAGCATGAAAATGCGTTTCAAAAATGTATTTGATCACGGCCGTATCTTTCTCCGCTTTCCGAAGGTAGGGCGCTACCTCACGTAAAGGATCAATGATCGCCGCTTCCCCATTACTTTCTATGTAATAGGCCGCTTCTGCTAAGCATCCCGTATAAATCTGCTCGATCTTCATGACTAAACTTTAGTATTATAAAATTAAAATTAAAAGAATTGCGCAGAAAACAAATCGCAATAATTTTACACGGTCAATTCACCGCGAAGCGACTGCTCCATCAACTGCACAACTTCAGTGTAGCTGTGTCCCTGTGCCATCAAATACATTAACTTGGTGATCGTTGCTTCAAAAGTCATGTCATAACCACTTACCACACCCATTCGCTGCAACTGCTTACTGGTCTCATATTTACCCAGTTCCACTGATCCACGTTGGCATTGAGAGATATCCACGACGATTTTTCCGTTATGAATAGCATCCTCCAGACAATCGATGAACCATTGCGCAGTGGTGGTATTTCCAGATCCAAAAGTTTCAAGTACAATCGCATCTACAGGAGAATGGGTGATCGCCATAACCGCCTGCTGTGATATACCAGGATACATCTTTAAAACGCCAATATTGGAGTTGAAATTTAGCAATACCTGCAGCTCTTTCTCAGGCTGAGGCAATATATAATTGTTGAAAAAAGTCAAATGTACGCCCGCTTCAGCAAGTATCGGATAGTTTGGTGAACGAAAAGCTTCAAACTTCTCCGAGTTGTATTTGATAGAGCGGTTTCCACGAAACAATTGGGAATCGAAATAAATACATACTTCCGGAACTTTAGCCTTCCCATTTTCCTTCATGGCCGCAATCTCCAGGGCAGTGATCAAATTTTCCTTTGCATCTGTCCGAATTTGCCCGATAGGTAGCTGCGAGCCGGTTAATATAACGGGTTTGCTTAAATTTTGCAACATGAAACTCAATGCCGATGCCGTATAAGCCATCGTATCGGAACCATGGAGAATCACAAATCCATCAAACTCATCATACCGGGTGAAAATAAGCTTTGCCAGCTCTGCCCAAATATCAGGATGCATATTAGAAGAATCCATGATAGGATCGAACGAATGAACTTCAAGCTCATAGTTCAATCTCGCCAGTTCCGGCACGTTTTGGCGGATCTGCTTGAAATTAAAGGGAACCAGCGTACCGGTATCGGTATCATTTACCATTCCTATAGTTCCGCCCGTGTATATGATGAGTATTTTGGTCATTGTCAAATATTGAAAATTCTAATAGAATTGTCGGTCGTTACTGCAGCGATCTCTTCTACGCTGGTACCGTAGATCTCAGCTAGTTTTTGGGCAACATGCACCAGGTAACTGCTCTCATTTGGTTTACCACGATATGGCATTGGCGCCAAATAAGGTGAATCCGTTTCTAAAACAAGGTTTGCTAAAGGCACCTGCTTCAATACTTCATCCAAACCAGCGTTTTTGTAGGTGACCACGCCGCCAATCCCCAGATAAAATCCCAGATCTATTGCCCGTTTAGCTTGTTCAAGGTTTCCCGTAAAACAGTGTAAGATCCCTTTCAGATCAGCACCTTTTTCTGATTCCAGTACCTCGAAAACCTCATCAAAAGCCTCCCGGCAATGTATTACGATCGGCAGTTCCATGTCTTTAGCCCACTTGATCTGCTCCCGGAAAGCAGCCTCCTGGTAGGGCAAGGTGCTTTTATCCCAATGTAAGTCTATCCCGATCTCTCCGATCGCATAAATGTCACGATCGATCATGCTTTCACATATCTCGTCCAAAACCTCTTCATAATCTTCTTTTACATCACAAGGATGCAATCCTGCCATGGCAAAGCAATTCGTAGGGTATCTCTTCACCAGTGTATCAATTTTGGAGATAGACGCTACGTCAACATTAGGCAAAAACAACCGCTCAATGCCATTGTCAAAACAACGTTGCATCAATTCAGCCAGTTTTGCCTCATCGGTTTCGTAATACAGATGCGTGTGGGTGTCAGTTAAAAGCATTGGCGAAGTTAACAAAAACCAATGAAGCTAGACAAATAAAAAAACCCGGTCTGTTTGCGCAGACCGGGTTTAATTACCGGGTGTTTGCCGCTATTAGCGGTAAACCCAAATTAATTTGCTGGAGCCGGAGCTGGAGTAAGTGCAGTTCCTGGCGCTGGTTTCTTAATGTCTTTCAATTCAACTTCAAATACAAGTGGAGAGAAAGGGCTGATGCCACCTTGAGGCATTCCAGACTCACCGTAGGCTAGATTTGAAGGAATGATCAAAGTGATCTTTCCACCTTTTCCAATCAGTTGTAAACCTTCGTCA